>JAKSRY010000014.1 GCA_024403415.1 Lachnospiraceae bacterium | reverse complement strand
ATTGCCGGAAATGAAGAAAAGTTGCAATTCCGGCAATTAATCAGTAGGGAAACAAGCGTATCTATTGCCGGAAATGAAGAAAAGTTGCAAAACCGGCAATTAATCAGCCAGAAAGCATGTAAAAAACGTAGATGAATCAAAACAAAATACCAGTGATTTAGTTGAAAGCAACAATTCACTGGT
The DNA here is from genome assembly GCA_024403415.1 of Lachnospiraceae bacterium. Lineage (GTDB taxonomy): Bacteria > Bacillota > Clostridia > Lachnospirales > Lachnospiraceae > JAILLW01. The sequence continues at coordinate 58,832 of JAKSRY010000014.1, read as the reverse complement.
AATATATGCATGCTATTGTGATAAATATCTCATAAGCGTTATATATGTATGCTTATTGTGTTAAATATTTCAAAAGAGTCTCATACAGACTATTCGGCATAATCGGCTTAAAGAGAGCATCTGTGAAACCTAATCCGGTATATTCCTCATAGGCTCCTTTTACAGCATTAGCCGTTAACGCAATGATATTTGTATCCTGGTTAAGTCCATTTTCCTGGTGCTTAATTGTAACCATAGCCTCAATACCATCCATTTCCGGCATCATATGATCCATAAGTATCAGATCATATTTTTGTTTCAGAGTTAACTCAAGAGCTTCTTTACCGCTTCCTGCGCAATCTATGTCGAGTTTGGTATTCTTAAGAAGATTGGTAAATACTTTAAGATTTAATGGAGCATCATCTACCACAAGAAGCTTGGCAGCAGGTATGGCTGATGGATCAAAAACATACTCTTCAGACTTTTTAGTGATTTCCTTGGTATTGAAATCGCCTATGGGAGCAGCATCTCTGATGGGTTGTGCAAGTACAAAGTTAAAATTAGATCCAAGCCCATAAACTGAAGTAACATTGAGCTTTGAATTCATCATGGCAAGGAGCGAAATACATATATTAACACCAAGTCCTGTACCTTCAATAGAACGGTTGCGCTGTTCTTCAATTCTTTCGAAAGCTTCGAAGAGCTTGTCGAGGTCTTCTTCCTTAATACCTATACCGGTATCCTGAACTTCAAACTTGATATAAGCATTTTCTGAATCTGTCTTTTCAAGGCTGACCTTAAATGTGACAGAACCCTCTCGGGTATATTTAATCGCATTTGAAAGCAGATTGGTAAGAATCTGTTTGATTCTTAGTTCATCACCAAAGAGCTTAGATGGAAGCTGTTCATCTATATCAAATATGAGAGTCAGCCCAGCCTGTGATGCCTTTAACGAAAAGAGAATATATTCTTCATAAATAACCTTTCGAAGAGAGTAATTATCCTCTATAAGTTCCATTTTTCCATTTTCTATTTTTGAAAAATCCAAAATATCATTTATAAGACTAAGAAGGTTTTCACCTGCCGCTTTTGCATCATCAGAGTAATTTTTGATGGTTGAGTCCTGTGTGGCATTTGAAATCATGGAATTGAAATTGATTACGGCATTAAGTGGAGTTCTGATTTCATGTGACATTCTTGCAAGGAAAGAACTCTTGGCATTATTTGCCTGTTCAGCAGCGACTTTAGCAACTAGAGCATCTGTTCGGGCTTCACTTGCTTCCTCGGAAATCTTCTTCTGCTCATAAAGTGCTTTTTCAAGGCTGACGTATTCCGGCGAAACGAGTGATTGCTGTATAACTATTAAAGAGATTGCGACACCAAACATTGTCGTTGGGGCAACATTATTGGTTGCAAGTTCGATACCGACAAAAATAAAGGTGAGCAGGAAATATATAATAATTGAGTTACGCTGGGTCTTTGAATATTCCGTTATATTTGTCAATAGCAGAATAAGTACCATTAAGAATATGAGAGCAGGAGCTATGGTATTAAGCAGGAACAGTGGTCCATGCTGATAGACTCCGTTATTATCAATGTAGGCAATTATTCCGGTAAACATATTAATGCCAGACAAAATTAGGTATGATACAAAAATGAAAAGGGTTACAGCATTCAGACATTTGATAAGTTTTGTATCTTTGCCCTCAAGATACATGCCTGCATACTTATAACCAAGGTAGGCTATTGCAGAGGTACCACCATTAAACAGAAGTCTGAAAAGCATATAAATCGGTTCCGGGAAGAAATCCGAATAAGTTATGGCAATGTTCATCAGGATATCGAAAACACATGTAGCAATAGCACAGAGCACCATGTAGTAGAAAATGCGATTGGCATTAGTAACCATTGAATATTTCTTCTTGGAAAATATATACAATACTATAAGGATAACAAGTGAGGCTACTACATAGTCAATATCAAGAGTCAGACCGAACATTAAAATCTCCTTTTCAGAAAATATATAAAGAATAAGTGAAATAAGTTTCTTTTGGTGATATAGTGTTAGTGGTTATATATTATATGGTATGAAAGAAAAGATGATGGTATAAGTTTTGAAATCAAAGACTATTCGCGCGATTGTTTGTGGACAAAAGCTTAAGTCTTTTACCATTTATATTATAATTATATAATAACGTGGATGTTATGTCACATATTTAGTTCATAGTAAAAAGAAATGAGGAATAAGCATATGTTTGAAGATATTACACTGCAGGCACATAAGGTGACTGAGGAAATTATAGAGGTTGCAGGACTTAAGAAAGGTCAGATTCTTGTTGTTGGATGTTCTACAAGTGAGATTTGCGGAGATAAAATAGGAACCAATTCAAACCTTGATGTGGCAAAGGCTGCATTTAAAGGAATATATGAGGTGGCTTCTTCGAAAGGTATCTATATAGCAGCTCAGTGCTGTGAACACTTAAACAGAGCAATTATTGTTGAGCAGGCTGCAGTACCTTTTAGTGAGATAGTTAATGTTGTTCCGCAACCAAAAGCAGGTGGGTCACTGGCAACCACTGCTTATTCGGTATTCGAAAAGCCCGTAGCAGTTGAAGAGATTAAAGCAGACGCAGGTATAGATATTGGTGGAACCCTTATAGGAATGCATCTTAAAAAGGTTGCGGTTCCTGTCAGACTGACAAATAATAAGATTGGCCAGGCGCATGTTGCAGCTGCCCGTACCAGAGCTAAGTTCATTGGCGGTGAACGAGCACATTATGATGATGCCTTAAAATAATAAATCGATATGGTTAACATAAAAGCGGAAAAAGGTTTACATAAATGCCAAAGACGAGATATGAAAAACTGAAATAAGAAACAACGAGATAACAAAAAAGGGTTCCCTCGGAACCCTTTTTGCATATATTGATATAGATTATTACACTCTTTTTATATTAATCATCAGCTTTTGCTCTGGCAATGATGGAAAGAAGTCTGATGAACAGATTCATAATATCTACATAAATATCTGTTGCAGAATCTATTGCATTGTCAACCGTGTATGTATACTGCTGTGAGCGATAGAAGTCATAGCCTATATAGAGGGCAAAAATTAATGCAAATATATAGGTCAGGAAACTAAGCTTAATAATGAATGAAAACAGTGAGAATATTAATGCTATAGTAAGACCAACCAGTAATGCACTTCCAAGTCTGCTGAAAAACTGTGGGAAGATAATTGCAGCCAAAACTACAAGGATGGTAACAACGCCTGTGTAGAAGACGGCGCTTGTAACTATTTCAGGATTAATACCGGCATAAATATTTACAGCCACGGAAATAACAAAGCCCATTGGAACTACTATCATGTTATAACCAAGAAAACTTATCAGTGGGTTGTGAGAGTAGTTTACAATCAGGGTGCCTCCTATACAGAATATGAAGTAAAAAATGAACAGTGGTATTGGATTAGTCAGTTCACTCATATCAAAATACTTACATATCAGATAGTTTACGATGATGCCATATAATACGACACCGCCGATTATTGCATTGTAGACAGTCTGGCTTAATACACGATCTTCAAGATCTGTCGCCATTCTGCTAAGACGGTTTTCTTTTATTACATCTGAAAAACTTCTTCTATCAGATTTTTCTGAAAATAGACTCATATCTTATTATCCTCCTCTGTAGTAGTGTTTTGTGTATAACAGTTCTGGTTATCATTCTGTGCATTATAATCTGGATTATTGCTGTCCTGATTATAATCGTTTTGAATATTGCTATTATCAGCGATTCCCATTGTGTGCAATAATGATTTTCCGACACCGGCAAATGCGCCGCCAAGATCTTTTCCAACCTGTTTCCAGCTTCCATCACTGTATACTGTGCTGTTGGGTTCAGCGTTTGTTGCATTAGGCTCCTGGCCATCTGCCCATTCAGAAACCTTTTCGCCGGTTGTTTCGGCAGATCTTATGAAAGTCTTTCCGAAGTTTGCCCAGGCCTTTCCTAATTTCTTTCCGCTTTCTTTCCATTCTTCTTTTGACATATTAATCTCCATTCTAATAAAAAATCATTTTGTATCCACCATTGAAGGTTTGAGATGGTTCCAATATATTTGTATAATCCCTTGCAGTTAAATCGCCTTCAAAAGTAGTAGAATCACATCTTCCATACCAGGGTTCTATGCAGATGAAGGGAGCATTTTTTTCCTCCGGTGACCAGATTGCGAAAAGAGGGGTGTCAAAACATACATCTACGAATCGGTAGCCGTCAGGATCTTCAATACCTACTATATTTGTCTGATTGCCTTCAAACATATAGGTGCATCTGTCAAAGAAATCTGTGGTAATTGTTGCTTTGCCGGATGCTAAAGGAAGTGAAATGTTTTCATCCATAAGGGCAAGTCCGGTATCGCGTGTATTGCCGTGATGAATCATTTCCTTTTTGTCACCAAAGCAGAGTTTGTAACCGGCCTTATCTTTTTCGCCATGTATCGGACAAAGGAAAGCAGGATGTGCACCAATCGAAAAATATATGGTAAGACCATCAGGATTTTCGACCGTCCAGTTAACCGTTAATTCATTCTTATTAAGAATATATGAAATCTTAAGTACAAAATTGAATGGATACTTCTTGAGAGTATCTGAATCAGAATTAAGCTTAAAGGTTATGCTGTCAGCTGTTCTTTCACTAAGTTCAAATTCCATATCCCTGGCAAAGCCATGCTGTCCCATGGGATAATCAACACCCTCAAAGGAATATTGCTTGTTCTTGAGACTTCCAACAAACGGGAAGAGAACAGGAGAGGTACGTCCCCAGAATTTGCTGTCGCCATACCACATATATTCCTTACAGCCATCCTTCTTAAGGACAGATTTAACTTCAGCACCGAGAGAATTTATTTTGACAATAAGATTGTCATTTTCGATAAAGTATTCCATAAAAACCTCTAATATAAATAATATTTTTATAATTATACTGCCATTACTATACTTCTATTATTATACTTTATTTTTAGCAAACGTGAAAGGGAGCGTTGAATGACGGAGAACGAGAGATTATTCCGGTGCTAAATATATGTTTGTTAATTCTGGTATGTAATGATTCTATGTGGAAAATAGGTATACTTTCTGTTATTATTGCAGGATAATAATCATATTGTTTAGTAGAAAGAATTTGCACTATATAAGATGATGATCATTGCTTGTGATCATTTGGAAGTATAGCGGCTGAGAGACAGAAAATGTGGATTTTACTTGTTTTATTATACGGAGTCATCAAAGGGGCACGCGATGTAATTAAGAAAAAAGCACTGCAGACAAATTCTGTAATGGAAGTGCTTTTTGTATATACGCTTTATACTTTTTTATTCAGTGTTCTGTATAATTTTATTTTGAGCAGATTTTCCGGGACGGCGGGAACAACGGATACATCATTTACTCCGTTTGGTCTTACCCCATTACCCTTTGAATATTATTTTCTTATTGCAATTAAGAGTCTTGCAATATTCATTGCATGGATATGTTCCTTCAAGGCAATAGATAATGTTCCAATCAGCATATACGGAGTTATTGATCTTACGAGAATCATTTTTTCGACTTTATTCGGGATATTCATTCTGAATGAAACAACAACCATATATCAGAATGCAGGTCTTGGAATTATTCTGTTTGGTTTATTATTCTTAAAAATATATCCGACTATTCAATCAAGAACTAAGTCAAAAACATATGTTAAAGAAGATATCAAACCTGTATTTATCATAATGATATTTGTGTCATGCATTTTCAATGCTTTGTCAGGATGTCTGGACAAAATATATCTTAAGGATATAGGAAGTAAAGAGTTGCAGTTCTGGTACATGCTGTACCTTACAATATTCTATGGTATATATTTACTGGTTAAAAAAATCAAGGTAACCAAAACCGTATGGACCAATAAATATATATGGATTTTAAGCTTCATCTTCTTCATAGGAGATCTTGCACTCTTCATTGCCAATGAGGATCCGGCTTCCAAGGTTACCATCATGACGCTTATCAAACAGTCGGCATGCATTGTGTCAATAATGTGCGGCAGGTTCATATTTAAGGAAAAGAATATAGCTTACAAGATGGTAAGTGCCATGATTATATTAGGTGGAATCGTTATTTCGGTGATTTCGTAAAAGTAGTAGTAGCGAGAGTTGAAATAGCACCACTTTTAGGTGATGGATAGGAGAATTCGTCGGAAAACGAGGCGTAGAAACGCTTAAAAAGGCAAATTTTTGACACACAAGTTGACATAATGCAGGACAGGAGGTTGCGGAATGAACATAACAGAGATATCAGGAATCAATACACCTAAAAGTAAAATGATATATCACGAGAATACGGAAACACTTCATATTAACACGATGGACAGACACTGCTATTTTATTCCTTTTAATATGAATCAGAATCCGTTTGAGGACAGAACAAGGTCTGAAGCTTTCGAACTCTTAAACGGAGAATGGGATTTTAGGTATTATGACAGCATTATAGATTTAGAGGATGAATTTGTTAATGTTCCTTTTGATAAAAAGATAGACGTTCCTTCAAACTGGCAGCTTAGAGGATACGACAAGCCGCAGTATACCAATGTTGCCTATCCAATCGTTTTTGATCCTCCGTTTGTTCCGGATGAAAATCCGGTCGGCGTGTATGGACGGGATTATGAGTATGTAAATGATGGAAAAGACCGCATTCTCACCTTTGAAGGTGTGGACAGCTGTTTATATTTATACATAAATGATATATTTGCGGGCTACTCACAAATTTCGCACTGTACCTCTGAATTTTGCATAACAGATTATTTGAAAGAAGGCAAAAACAGAATAACTGTAGCTGCCTTAAAGTGGTGCGACGGTACGTATCTGGAAGATCAGGATAAGATGAGATTGTCAGGTATTTTCAGGGATGTTTATGTATTAAGCCGGCCTAAAAAGAGATTGAATAACTATAGGATTAAAACACTCCTGTCAGATGATTATTCCAGAGCTGATATCGAGATAATGGTTGATGGATGTGATGTCATTGCAAAACTAAGTACTCCGGAAGGAAAACTGATATCCGAGGTGAAAGTTGCAGACGGACAAACATATACTGTCATAATTGATAATCCGCATCTTTGGTCTGCCGAAAGTCCTGTTTTATATAAATTGGAAATGTCTGCAGGAGAAGAATTGATTGGAGAATATATAGGAATAAGAGAGATTAAAATTGACAATGGTGTCATAAAAGTTAACGGACGTCCGGTGAAATTCCGAGGGGTTAACAGGCATGACAGCTATCCGGAAACAGGATACTACTGCTCCGTTGAACAAATGAAAAAGGATATATGTTTAATGAAACAGCATAACATCAATGCTGTCAGAACGTCTCATTATCCAAACTCTCCATTATTTTATCAATTATGTGATTATTATGGCCTTTATGTCATTGATGAAGGTGATATGGAAGCTCATGGCTGTGTTGAAGTCTATAACGATTTTAAGTGGAGCCTCCCAAATGGTTACGGTGGAATTGCACTGCTTGCGTCTGATGAAAGATTCAGAAAACCAATACTTGACAGAGCAGAGGCACTCGTTTTAAGAGACATCAATCGACCCTCAGTTTTGTTCTGGTCACTGGGAAATGAAAGTGGCTACGGAACTAATATGAAGGCTGCAGGTGAACTGGTTAAGAGTATGGATGATACCAGAATTCTTCACTATGAAAGTACGCATAAATTAGACGATACCGCTGATGATGTGCTTGATGTTGTATCAGAAATGTATACTTCACCGGAGAATATGATGAAGTTTCTTCAAAAAGAAGAGGAGAAGCGCCCTTTTATTTTGTGTGAGTACTGCCATGCGATGGGAAATGGCCCCGGAGACCTTGAGGATTATCATAAGACATTTCATTCAAGCGAACGTTTTGCCGGTGGCTTTATTTGGGAGTGGAGCGACCATGCATGTATCCTTGGAGTGACTTCAGATGGTCAGACTAAATATGGTTATGGCGGAGACTTTGAAGAACGTCACCATGATAACAATTTCTGTATGGATGCATTGACATATCCGGACAGAATACCGCACACGGGACTTCTTGAGGTTAAACAGGTTTACAGGCCTGTGAGAGTTACAGCCGGAACGAAATTTGGTGATTTCATTATTCATAGTCTGCTGACTCAGACTGATGCAGGTAAACTGTTGGAAGGTTATTATGAAATATCGGAAGCAGGTGAAGTTATCAATGGTCAGAAGTTCGAGTTTAATGTGGGACCGCTTTCCAATACTAATATATTTATAAGTAACCTGGAGAAATATAAAGATAAGGATGCTTATATCAGATTTATCTTTTATACAAAGAAAGAGACATTATATTGTGAAAAAGGATATGAGGTATGCTTTGATCAGATAAAAATAGGAAATGATATTACTGATGAAACATATACAGTGTGCGACAGAAGTTCGGAAAGCATAACAGAAGTATCGGACGAAGCATTATTTGTTAATGTCAAAATCGATAATATTTCTTACAGATTTAATAAGCGAAAGTCTGTGATGGATTCTGTTGTAATAGATGGTAAGGAAATTCTCCAAAAGCCGCTGGAGTTTAATTTCTTCAGGGCGCCGGTTGACAATGATGTCATGAAGGGCGACTGGTACAGGGCACATCTTAATGATTATATAAGTAAAGGTTATGAAACTAAAGTAATTAAGGAAAACGGCAAAGTAACGATTACGCATAGGCAGTCAGTAGGCTGGAGCATTCATCAGCCTATAGCGTATATGACAGTTAATTATCTGATATCAAAGGGCGGCATGGATATTCACTGTGAGGTCGAAACGGGAAATAAAGTAACATTCCTTCCGCGTTTTGGAGTAAGACTGTTCCTTGATGAAAAATTTGAAAATGTCAGCTACTATGGATATGGTCCATATGAAAGCTACGCAGATAAGCATCAGGCAAGTTACATGGGATTGTTTAGTGACAGTGTAATCAATATGCATGAAGATTATATTAAGCCACAGGAAAATTCTTCACATTGCGGATGTAAGCATATGACAGTAAGTAATGGTGATGTTTTTGTCACATTCAGATATCTGAAAGATGATTATAAGTTGTCGACTGATGATAAAGTAAAGGATGTATCTGAAGGCTTTTCGTTTAATGCTTCACAATATACACAGGAAGAACTTGCTTCTAAAAAGCATAATTTCGAACTTGAAAAGAGCGGTTTCACGGTACTTTGCGTTGATTATAAGATGGCGGGTGTAGGGTCTACGGCATGCGGGCCTGAACTTGCCGACAAATATAAACTGCCGCTGCCCAGGTTTGAAGCCGATTTTCATATGAATGTATGTGCAAAAAATACTGAAATATAGCCAAATGGTTGGCAACGAATAAGGCTGTATGGTAAGGTTATAGTGTACAAGGTGTATAAGGGTATACGGATTTATTGGAGGTTAAAATGGCAGAAAAAAAGAAATATCAGGTTATTACTATTTCAAGAGAATATTATGCCGGGGGAAGAAGTATTGCAAAACGCCTTTCTGAGGCTTTAGATATACCCTGGTATGATTATGATCTCACTGAACTTGCAGCTAAAATAAGTGGTTACTCTGAGGCTGAAATAAGGGACGAGGGTGAAGAACTTGGCAAGCTCGAAAATATAATGGAGAAGATTTTGAGCGGAGCCAACTTTTACACGAGTTCACACGATGAAATCTATCAGGCTCAGAAGGATGCGGTTCTTGAACTGGCAAAGAAGCCCTGCATTATTGTAGGCAGAGGTGCTGATGCAATATTTAAGGAAGCAGGAATTGAATCATTTGATATATTTTTATATGCAGACCTGGAAATCAGAGTTCAAAGAACAGCTGCCAAAAAAGGAATCGATGAGGCAAAAGCACGTAAGTTTTTGGAAAAGCATGATGCTCTGAGAGAAAGATATTATAAGAAATATATGGGAAAAACTTTTGGAGCAAGTCATAATTACTCTATTTGTCTTGATACCGGTGTGATCGATTATGATAAATGTGGTGAAATACTCACCAACATTCTTAAATAGAGACAGGATTATTTGTTCCGAATTGTTTCGGAATTCAATGTAACTTAGTGAGCAGGAGCATAAATCCTAGGGGCGGGGTTTGATGCACAGTTAAAGAAAGATTTGAGAATAGTATATGAAAAAATTAAGAGTTTTACTTAGTCTGTTAACAGTTGTTGTTTTGCTGACAGGTTGTTCCGGTGCCGAAAGACTTATGTTTGGCACAGGAGGAACCGCTGGAACCTACTATGCATATGGCGGTGTTATTTCACAGTACATAACCAATAATGCAAATGTTAAGGTGACAGCAGTTTCTTCCGGGGGATCAAAGGCAAATGTACAGTCCATTCAGGATGGAGATTTTCAGCTTGGATTCGTACAGTCTGATGTTATGGCATATGCATGGCAGGGAACAAAGTCCTTTGAAAAGGATGGCCCGGTGCATGAATTCAGGGTTCTTGGCGGATTGTATGACGAAACCGTACAGCTTTTCACAATGGATGAAAATATAAAATCAGTTGAGGATTTGAGAGGAAAGAGTGTTTCAATCGGAGAAGCAGGATCAGGAGTATATTTTAATGCAATTGATGTGCTTACTGCTGCAGGAATAACTCTTGATGATATTTATCCTCAGTATCAGAGCTTTGAAGCCAGCAAAGAAGCAATGAAGGATGGAAAAATTCAGGCGGCGTTTGTTGTTGCGGGTGCTCCTACGACTGCTATTACAGAGCTTGCAACGACTAATGGTGTATTCCTTGTAAATATAGAAGGTGACTTAAGGGAGAAGATTATAGCAAGCTGCCCTTACTATTCACCATTGCAGATTCCTGCAGACACTTATCCCGGACAGCCGGAGCCTGTAGAAACCATCACAGTTAAAGCTACGGTAATTGTTTCGGCGGCACTTGATGAAGATACTGTATACAGAATGACAGCGGCAATATTTGATAATGCAGAGTCGATTGCGGCAGAGAATGCAAAAGGAAAAGAATTGTCAATTGTAAATGCGACAACCGGTATGACGGCACCATTCCATTCCGGTGCAGCTCGTTATTACAAAGAGCACGGAATAGAAGTTGAAACTGATTAGTGTCAATACTGAAAACAAAAGACAGTTATAGTGACAGCCTGCTATTGAAATCTGATATTGAGAAAGTATGGTCTGTATAAGATATAGAGAGGAATCCGATATATGGCTAAAGAAAAAAATATAAATCCGTCAACTTCCGGTATAGAAACAGACGTTGGAAGTATAATGAAAAAATATGACAGAGAATCTAATCAGAGAATTTGGACAGGAAAAGCCAAGATTACTGTGAGAGTTATTATGATAGCATTCTCTTTATGGTGCGTGTACGTAACACTGTTTGCGACATTCCTTGAAGAAATAAGACTTACTTCATTTATGGCGCTTGTTATTCTGATGGGATTCCTGATTTATCCTGCAAAGAAAAATAATGTGCGTGAAAATTATATGCCCTGGTATGATGTGGTAATGATGGCGCTCGGAACCGGCTCATTCCTGTATTTTACGTTTAATGCTAACGGAATTATTCAGCAGGGTACTAAGTTTGAAGCATATCAGATAGTAATAGGAATAATCGGTATTCTTGCATTGATTGAAGTTACAAGGCGTTGTGTGGGAATTCCTATTCTGTGTGTTGCAGGATTTTTCATTCTGTATGCACTCTTTTATGGACTTACCAATCCGGATTTCTTCGGAAGAGTTAAATATTTTGTAAGAAATCTGTTTTATACAAAGACAGGTATTTTTTCGACACCTGTAGATGTTTGTTCTAAATATATAGTCATTTTTATTATTTTTGGAGCATTCCTCGAAAGAACAGGAATATCAGAGTTCTTTATTCAGCTTGCGAATTCGGCAGCAGGTAAATATTCAGGTGGCCCTGCAAAGGTTGCTGTTATTTCATCAGCTCTTTGCGGAATGGTATCAGGTTCAAGTGTTGGTAACACTGTTACAACCGGGTCGGTTACAATACCTATGATGAAAGATACAGGTTATAAGCCTGAATTTGCCGGTGCAGTTGAGGCGGCAGCTTCAACAGGAGGACAGATAATGCCGCCTATTATGGGTGCGGCTGCATTCCTTATGGCAGATTTTATAGGCGTTCCCTATTCGAGTATTCTTGGAAGAGCAATTCTTCCGGCAGTATTGTTTTTCGCGGGTATTTTTATCACAGTACATCTTGAAGCTAAAAGACTTGGTCTTTCAGGAATTCCGAAGGAAAAACTCCCACAGCTTAAGCAGCTTCTTAAGAGAATATATTTGTTATTACCGCTTGTAATGCTGGTTGTCTGGGTATCAGGTAATTTCATGACAATGCAGAGAGCCGCAAGCTTTGCAATTATTCTTGCAATCATTGTCAGCTTATTTAATAAGGGAAACAGAATTACACCAAAGAAATTTTTCGATGCTCTCGAAGCAGGTGGAAAGAGTACAATTACAGTAGCTGCAGCCTGCGGAGTTGCCGGAATTATTTCAGGTGCTATCACAATGACAGGCTTGGCAAACGAATTGATTAATGCAATTATTTCGGTTGCAAACAATCATTTAATTATTGCATTGTTCCTTACAATGTTATGCTGTATTGTGCTTGGTATGGGTGTTCCGACAACTGCAAACTATTGTATTATGGCAGCAACCTGTGCTCCAATCCTTATAAGAATGGGTGTTCCGGCTCTTGCAGCACATTTCTTCGTATTTTATTTCGGAATAGTTGCGGATATCACTCCACCGGTTGCTCTTGCAGCTTATGCCGGTAGTGCCATCGCCAAGTCTAATCCGATGAAGACAGCATTTAACGCATCAAGACTTGCTATAGCGGTATTTATTGTTCCGTACGTATTTTGCCTGAGTCCCGCGCTTCTTATCATTGATACAACGCCATTGGAAGTTACAAGAATTGTAATCACTTCACTTATAGGTATTTTTGGAGTATCAGCAGGACTTGAAGGTTACCTTAAGCGTGAAATGAATATTCTTATCAGACTTCTGTTTATTGCAAGTGGTGTGCTTCTTATCATTCCGTCGGTTGTCACGGATGTTATTGGTATAGTGCTTATCGCGGGAGCTATCGCTTTTCAGTATTTGATTAAAAAAGAGAAGAGTGTATAAAATGGTTCTTGGTATTGATTTTGGAAGTACCACCACGAAAATTGTTCTGATGGATGGTATTAATGTCATAAATAAATACAGAATCGAAAAAGAAGACTCAATCGAAGATATTCTGAATGAACTGGACCTTGGAGCTGTTTCAAAGATAGTAACTGTTGGTACCGGAGCTTCATATATTGACGGAAACATTCGTGGAATAGAAACAAAGAATGTAAGTGAGTTCCAGGCAGTTGCGCTCGGAGGACATTATCTTTCGGGTCTTGATGAATGTCTGGTAGTAAGTCTGGGAACAGGAACCTCTTTCGTCTATGTTAACAGGGACCGTTATGAACACACGGGAGGCTGTGGAATCGGAGGAGCACTTCTGGCATCAATGGCAAGATATGCCGGAATGGCAGATGTTAATGAATTCCTTGAACTTGCTGTTAACGGAGATATCAATAATTCAGATCTTCTGATTAAAGATATAAGTAAGACGAATGTCGGAGAACTGCTTGGAAATGTAACGGTTGCCAATATGGCAAAAATAACCGGAGACAGTAAAAGGGAAGATTATGCATATGGAGCCTGTAATATGATTTTTCAGAACATCGGAGTCATGGCAGCGCTTGCAGACCGAACTTACGAAACCGGAAAAATAGTTATCATGGGTTCAATAGGTGAAAGCGAGATTGCAAAACAATGTTTTAATGCAGTAGGTGGTCTTTTTGGATGTGATTTTATTGTGCCTGCTGATGCGGTATACGGTGTTGCAATTGGTGCAGTTCTCGTAGAAGCCGGCTATGTCAACAACTTTGGGGTTTATGGCGCTCCTATGGATGAAGTAGATTATATGTTTGAATAGAACAGAGAATACAGATATTAATGACTTCCGGAGAAATAAATCTTCGGAAGTCTTGATTTTAAAAGATATAAAGCCTAATATATCAATTAGATATGCTTCAACACAAAACATATCGTACAGATATATTTAATGGTGGGTGAAAAAATGAACGTTACATATGATTATTACAGAATCTTTTATTATGTGGCTAAGTATGGAAGTTTTACAAAAGCAGCACAAGTATTGAAAAACAGTCAGCCTAATATTACAAGGGCAATGAATAATCTTGAGGCGCAACTTGATATATCACTGTTTGTTCGAAGCAAAAAGGGAATAAAGCTTACAGCTGACGGAGAGCATCTGTTTGAAAGAATCAGGCCGGCATTTGATCTTATTTTTCTTGCAGAAAGTGAAATTGAATCTACAAGAAACCATGAGAGCGGCACAATAACAGTCGGAGTGAGTGATATTGCCTTATATGAGGTTCTTCTTGATATTCTTCCCGATATGCGAGAAAAATATCCGAATATCTCGATAAAAATAACAAATGAATCAACCCCTTCTGCAATAAAGAAACTTAAGGAGGAAGTTATTGATTTTGCACTTGTTACGGCTCCCCTGTCTGTAAGTCACTCATTTAAGAGCGTTGAACTTATGGAAATTCATGACTGTGCCACAGTTTCAAAAGATTTTAAGGGTTACAAGGAGGAAGATAATACCCTAGAATCTCTTACCAAATACCCGTTAATTATGTTGGCGGAAGGCACAGGAACAAGATTGTTTTATGAAGATCTTTTTTCGAAAAATTCATTGGAACTCAGACCACAGATGACAGTTGCTAACATCAATCAGGTACTGATTATGGTTAAAAAGCATATGGGAATAGGATTCCTGCCGGAGACAATACTGAATATGGATGATGAATTTAAGAAAATTGAGTTAAAGGAGCCTATCCCCAAACGGAGCATCTGTCTTGTATATGATAAGGAAAGACTTCTGAGTGGAGCGGCGCAGACAATACTTAATGAGATTAAAGGCCATTTTATGGCATAGTTGTTTTGAACGAATATAATATATAAATTTAGTGTATTTTACGGAGAAAAATTAACCGTTTGAAATTGAATTATAACTATAATTTTGATATAATAATCAGACATAACTGATATGTCATAAAGGCATTTTTGATATGTACATTTTTTATCTATAATTTAGTATATGTTGGCTTGGTATTATGTGTGAGTAATGTCTGATATTGAGGCGATATATACTGGGTTAATAATAAACGAAGGAGAGTATAGTTTATGGAAACTAAAAAAATCAAATCTAAGCTTTCAATGAAGCTTACCCTGATTATGTTTGCTGTTATTCCGCTTATATTTACAGCAGTTATTCTTGGGTTAGTGCTCATTAACACAAGCAGTAAGGAATTAAAAACAACAACACATAATTCATTGTTGTCACTTGTTGAGATGGCGGGTGAAAACTTCGACTATTCAACAGAAAAAGCAAAGGAAACAATGAAGACCTTTGCTGAGGCACCTATCATAAAAGAAGCATTGGCTAATCCCGGAAATGCTGATATTCAGGCTAAGGCAGAGGCTTATACACAGGATTTTTATTCACATCTTGATGGATGGGAAGGTATTTACCTTGCAGACTGGAATTCAAAGGTTCTGACTCATAATGCACCTCCTGTAGTTGGTGTAGTAATGAGAGAAGGTGAAAGACTTCAGCAGTTACAGGATGCTATGTTGGAAGCTGCTAACGGAGATGGCGTTTATAACACAGGAATTATTACTTCTCCTGCATCCGGCGAACTGATTATGTCAATGTATGCTCCTATTATTGTTGATGGTAAGCCCTTGGGATATATTGGTGCCGGTACATTCGTAGGACCTGTTGCTTCTAAGGTTTCTGATGTTTCAGGATTGGGATTGGATACAGCATATGTTTACTTTGTTGATAAAGACGGAATCATGCTTCACCATCCAAAACCGGAAAAGGTTGGTGAACCTGTAGAAAACGAAGTTGTTAAAGGTCTTGTCTCAAAAATGGCAAATGGCGAACATCCAGAATCTGAATGCGTTGAATATCTATACAACGGAGTAACAAAATATGCTGCATATTATGTTGGTGCAAATGAGCATTACATCGCAGTTCTCACAGCAGATGAATCTGATGCGCTTTCAGCAGTTTCGGAAGTAACATGGATGACTATTATTATTGCTGTTGTCTGCGTGCTTATCTTCGTAGGAATTGCTATAGCAGTTGCAAGAATTGTTGCTAATCCATTAACTGTTGTTGCTCAGGCTACAGAGAAATTAAGTACAGGTGATGTTACCGTTGAGTGTAATACAAAATCTAATATTAAGGAAACAGCAAGCGTTATCAGTGCTTTTGGTGAATTAAAAAATGCACTTAATTCATCAATGTCTAATGTTAAAGAATCGGCAGGTATCTTAAGCTCAGCTATCGTAAGCGTTGATGGAATGACCGCTGATAATGTTGAATCTGTAATTCAGATTAATCACGCAATCAACGAAGTTGCTGCAACATCCCAGACAGTTGCTGAAAATGCTCAGACAATGGCTGAAAAGGCTGCAGAACTTGGTATGAATATCGATACACTTAATGATAATGTTTCAAGGTTGTATGATGCTTCACTTACAATCAGAAGCGTTAATGATGAAGCTACAGATTGTATGAAGTCAGTATATGCAGGTGCTAATGAATCAGTTGAAGCTGTTAAGAATATCGCTGATATCATTGCAGAAACCAATTCCGCTATCGAAGAAATCGAACGTGCAGTACAGGCAATTGAAACTATTGCTTCACAGACTAACCTCCTTTCACTTAATGCTTCAATTGAGGCTGCTCGTGCAGGAGAAGCCGGTGCAGGATTTGCAGTAGTTGCTGATGAAATCAGATCACTTGCAGATTCTTCTGCAGATTCAGCTAAGGAAATTAAGCAGATTATTTCTAATGTAGTTGCATTGTCTGAAAAGACAGTTAATATCTCTAGCAGAGTATATGAAGTTATTAATAAAGAACAGGCTGATATTGAAAATGCTCAGAACAAGTTCACAGTTCTTTCTGATCAGGTTGATTCATCAATTGATGAAATCGAGATTATCAAGAAGATGGCAGTTGGACTTGACAGTATCAAGTCTGAAATGACTAATGTTACAACAGATTTGGGAGCAATTGCCGAAGAACTTGGTGCAACATCAGAAGAAGTTGCTGCTTCATGTCAGACAGTTAGAGATGCTTGTACAGATACACAGGCTTCAACAGAAGAAATGCGTGCTATTAATGAAAACATGAGCACTGCAATTGAATTCTTCAAACTGTAATATTAATTTAACAAAATAGTAGAATTAAGCCCTGTTTCGGTGATGCCGGAACAGGGCTTTTGTTATATGTGATGGCAAAGTGAAATTGAAATGATATACGGAGGGTATTGAGAGTAAGTTTTGGACTATGTAGTAGCGATTTTTCGAAGAAACCAGTACATAAATTAAAAAGTCAGAAAAATACGTAATTGAATATACAAATTCGAATAAATTAGGATTATAATATTGTAGGATAATGTGAAGAGAATATTTAATTGATATGATACCAACAATATAAGATATCTGACTCTTTTATGTTTATTACATATATGAAAGTTTTGACATGAGGTTTACATAATAGCTGATAGGAGAATTTACTGCATGGAAAAATATAAGCATCTGGTGCAATATTATGAGACAGATAAGATGGGAGTAACACACCATTCCAACTATATCAGATGGATGGAAGAGGCACGTGTGGCTTTCCTTAAGAATATTGGTTGGGATTTTTCAAAGCTTGAAAGTCTTGGAATTATTTCACCTGTAGTAAATGTTGAATGTCAGTATAAATTAAGTACTTATTTTGAAGATGAAGTTTTTATTGATGTAACTGTAGAGGAGTTTAAGGGTGTTAAACTCATCCTTAAGTATGAAATGACAAATGATGCCGGCAAGGTGGTTGCTACAGCCAAGTCAGTCCACTGTTTCATGGATGAAAATGGAAGGCCTATAAGGATTGAAAGGCAGTATCCTGATTTCTATAAGGCTATTATCGATAATTGTCCATCACAGTTATAAAGATACTATAGATTAAAAGGCATATGTTTACTAATATTCTAGAATAAGCGGCAAGATATTGTTGAATATATGTTTTTAATAAAAATTAAAAAGGGGTGTTTTAGTTATGAAAGAAAAACATTTATTAAGAACTAACGTGCTCATTTTTATTGTCCACGTTATAACAACTTTGTTTTGTACAATTGGACTTGTTTCACAGTTGGCAATGGCAGCGGATCTAAAGCCTATTGACAGTATAGTTCCGCTATCGCTGCTTATTGTTGGTTTTTTGGTTTCGCTTATATGTTTTATAATGAATAGAAATAATGGCATATATCCTATTGTTGTGGGGATTGCATTCGCTGTGCCATATTTTGCCATGTTGATTTTGGGCGCAAGTGGTGCCGCATTCCCTTATATGATACCGTTACTTATTGTGTTTATTTTTACACTTGATAAGAATGCTATTATTGTACCAACCATTGCATTTGCGGTTGCTAACGTAATAAGGGTTATTCTTACAATTAAAGACGCACTGGTAATTGATGCTGTGATTGAAAGCGTTATGATTGAAGTTATTATAACTATTCTTGTTGTAGTTGTAGTATTTAGAGGACAGAATTTGCTCAAGCAGTTCTTTGCAGAATCGGTTGGAGAAGTTTCAGCAGCTTCTGATAAGAATAAGCTTGTTGCAGATAAGATTATTGAAGTTGCAGGTGGCGTAGCAGATTATACATCATCAATGGCAGAGTCTCTTGGAGAAGTTATTGAATCTACAAGTCAGGTAAATAACACCATGATGGATATCTCGAGTGGAATGTCTGATACAGCGGATGCCATTATGAACCAGACACACCAGACTAATGATATACAGGATATTATCGACAATACACATGAAAGTGCTTCAAAGATTGTAGATATAACAAAAGAGACCAAGGTTGCACTTAGTGAAGGAACGAAGGCTATTTCAGAATTGTTCAGTCAGGTTGATATTTCAATCAGCGAAAGTGCAAGAATGCAGGAGGCGGCATCTCAATTGAGTGAAAAGACAGCATCTGTACATGATATTACAAGTATTATCTTAGGCATTTCAAGTCAGACAAATCTTCTTGCACTTAATGCTTCAATTGAAGCAGCAAGAGCGGGTGAATCAGGAAGAGGTTTCGCAGTTGTTGCCGATGAAATACGAAACCTTGCTGAACAGACAAGACGTGAAACAGAAAACATTACATTGTTAATTAATGAACTTGCTGATAATGCAAATCAGGTTGGGGAAATTGTTTCTGCCACGGTTGAATTATCAAATAAAGAAAACGAATGTGCAAAACTTGCATCAGCTAAATTTGATGAAATCACCAGGAAGATTGAAGATCTTTCAAATGAAATTAATGATGTAAGCGAAAGAATCAATGTTCTTCGTGACACCAATGGAATGATTGTTGATAATGTAAATACAATTTCAGCTGCTTCAGAAGAAGTAAATGCTAGTACACATGAAGCAAGTGAGTTGAGCTCTAAGAATATGACGCTTCTTAATAAGTTCTCAAATCAGATGGATGCGTTAATTGCAGAAGTAGAAAATCTAAAATCATTTATATAATTACTGTCGGTGAAACGGCGGTTGACCTAAAGCCTTCGCATTGATTATATGTGGAGGCTTTGTGTTGATAATTAGGCATATCTATGCTTTAATTTATATTAGATTATTTAATTTTACGGGGGTTAGCAATGGGAAATTATTTTCAACCTGAAATCGAGACAGCGTCTCGTGAACAGATTACCGAATGGCAGAACGAGAGACTGTCAAAACAGATTAAGCATGTATACGATAATGTAAAAATGTACAGAGATCGTATGGATGAAATGGGGATTAAGCCTGAGGATATTAAGACAATTGATGATCTTAAGAAACTTCCTTTCACAACAAAGGATGATTTAAGAGACGAATATCCATATGGACTTCTTGCAATGCCTCTTGCAGACTGCGTTCGTATCCAGTCAACAAGTGGAACAACAGGAAGAAGAGTAGTTGCGTTCTATACTCAGCATGATATTGATCTTTGGGATGAATGTTGTGCCAGAGCAATTGTGGCTGCAGGTGGTACTAAGGAAGATGTAGTACATGTAAGTTATGGTTACGGATTGTTTACAGGCGGTCCCGGATTAAATGGAGGATCACATAAGGTTGGTTCACTTACATTACCAATGTCTTCAGGTAATACAGAACGTCAGATTCAGTTTATGACAGATTTGGGATCAACAATTATCTGCTGTACCCCTTCTTATGCAGCATATCTTGCTGAATCAATTATCGAGCGTGGTGTTCAGGATCAGATTAAGTTAAAAGCCGGTATTTTTGGTGCAGAAGCATGGACAGAAGAGATGCGTCATGATATCGAAAATAAGTTGGGAATTAAGGCTTATGACATTTATGGTCTTACAGAAATTTCAGGTCCCGGTGTTTCTTTTGAATGTGAAGAACAGACAGGAATGCATGTAAATGAAGATCATTTTATTGCAGAAGTTATTAATCCTAAAACAGGTGAAGTTCTTCCTGATGGTGAAAAGGGTGAGCTTGTATTTACAAGTATTACAAAGGAAGCATTTCCTCTTATTCGTTATCGTACAAGAGATATCTGTATTCTTAATCATAAGAAATGTTCTTGCGGAAGAACTCATGTTAAGATGACTAAGCCTCTTGGTAGAAGTGATGATATGTTAATTGTTAAGGGTGTTAATGTATTCCCTTCACAGATTGAAACGGTTATGCTTAATCAGGGATACGATCCAAACTACCAGATTATTGTTACTCGTGCAAATAACAGTGATAATATCGAACTTCAGGTTGAGTTATCTCCTGCAATGACAGAGGAAACGGCTGAACAGATTAAGGCAAGAGAGAAGCAGCTTGTAGCAGGCCTTAAAGCAATGCTTGGTATCTTTGTTGATGTTAAGCTTGTTGAGCCTAAGTCAATAGCAAGAAGTGAAGGAAAGGCTGTCAGAGTTATCGATAAGAGAAATCTCTATCAGGGATAAAATGACAGGTAATATTAGCGATATAGTAGTTGGATTAACCGGATTAATGCAATTATTAAGATAGGCTGATTACAAATATTTACTATTTAGGTGGCATACAGTTGTGTGCCACCTTTATTTGTCATGGCGATGAGGAAAATCGACTGTATGCTTGCATGCAAGGAGATTTGACGACCGCTAAACATAGATGCTACTCGCAAAGCGTGTTGTATCTATGTTTAAGCACCAAAGGAATAAAATAGTATGGTATAATTAATAGTGATGGATACGAAGCGGTTTATCAATGAAAATGTTATGTAAACCGATATCGATCAACTGGACTAAAGATGAATTATGTAAACCGCAAAAACCAGATGGTCATGAGATAGCCTGAAAAGGTTTGGTAAAGTGAAATTATGTCAACCAGTGTGCTCAGAGTTAATATATAAAGGAGAAGGCGAAATGAAAGATATACTTGAAAATATTTATATCCCTAATAACGACAATATCAGAGGAAATATTACATTAATTGATAAAATAGAATCAGTTAACATAAAATGGATAAGCAGCAATAAAAATAAAATAACGGATACTGATTCAGGACTTCTTAAGGCCGGTGTTGTAAACAGAGGTCAGGAGGATGAAGACGTCATACTTACCGCAAAACTGTATAATGCAGACAATAACGAATATATTTGTGAAAAGGAAATTGCAGTTACAGTAAAAGCTGCTCCTAAAAAGATTTCTGAAGCGGATTATGAAGGATATCTGTTTGGGCACTTCATTGGAGAGCAGGAAGCAGAACAGGAACAGATCTACTTTTCCGTAAGTGACGATGGGCTTAATTTTAAGGATCTTAATCAGTATAAGCCTGTGCTGGTAAGCACTATAGGGGAAAAGGGAGTCAGAGATCCATATATTTGTCGTTCAAAGGAAGGAGACAGATTCTTTCTTATAGCAACAGACTTGAGTATATATAATCGAGGTGGCTGGTTTAAGAATGAGCAGGGATATTATGATGCCAGCACTACAGGAAGCAGTAACCTTGTTCTGTGGGAATCAGAGGATCTTATCAGTTGGGGACAACCGAAACTTCTGCCTGTGGCACCTGCCAATGCAGGAATGGCTTGGGCTCCGGAGATGGTTTACTATGATGAAACAGGTGAATATATTATTTTCTTTGCATCCAGTATTATGGATCCTAAAACAAGAATGAAGGCAAAACCTAATGCAATATACTATGTGGCAACACGTGATTTTGTTCATTTTTCAGATACTAAAATATTTATCGATAATCAGTCAGATCCTGACGGAAAGATTCGTGAGATTATAGATACAACAGTTCTTAAAGTTGGTGATACCTATTACAGTGCCTCTAAAGACGGAGATAATGCGGAAGCAAATGGAGGAATTCGAATACTGAAGACGAAAAATCTTCTTGATCCTTCAAGCTGGGTTAAGGTTCTTGATCTTGATGAGCTGGGACTTGATATATCCGAACTTGGAATTAAGGGAATGGATAATGGAGATCTTGAAGGCCCTGAATTGTTCCAGTATAACAAAAAAGACTGGTCGAATCCCGATGTTCCTGAGTATGGAATTATGATGGATCGTTTTCAGGCAGATTTAGGATATCTTCCACTTAAAACAACAAATTTTGAAGATGCTGATAATTCAAAAGCTTCATGGAAAGTTCTTTCCAGGGAAGAATATTCATTTGATAAGCTCAAAAAGCGTCATGGAACAATTATGAGGATTACAAAGGAAGAGATAATGAGGCTTAGAGAAAAATTTAGGTAATGATTAATAGATGTCCATTATGACTGATAGTGCAAAATTCCCACCATTACAGTGGGAGCAAAACATTTTACTCATTGATATAATAAGTTCGTTGTTAAGGAGATTACTGCTTGCAACGAACTTTTTCTATGTCTTGGAAGACTATGTAAATGAGGAGGTTTATGATTGATGAAATGTGTTAAATGTGGAGCCGAAATGCCTGATAATGGTAAATTTTGCCTTGAATGCGGTACAAAACTTGAAGTAGAAGAACCCGTTAAGAGAATTGTATTGAAATGCTCTATATGCAATGGTCAGCTTGAGAGCGAAGAAGGAAAACAAAATTTAATTTGTCCATATTGTGGATCAAGGGAACTGATACTTGACAGTGATTCAGTTGCAATTCAAAGAATAAAAAGCGAAGCTTTTAAGGATGTTGAACTTGCCAGAATGAAAAATGAGACTGATAAGGAAAAACGTCGTGAAGAAAAAGAAATGCGAGAAGCATATAAAAAAAGTAAATTTGCCAAGTTTACCGGAATATGTTTCTTTATTGCTGTGGGTTTAACCATTTTTGGATTTTCAACGAATCACATATTGTCGGCTATGACTGCGTTGATTATGGCAGCATTGTTTGCGGCCTCCTGGTTGATGGGAATGCAGATTATTCCCGAAAAGATAAAGTATTTGCATGTGATTTTGGCAGTTGCCGGAATTGGTATGATCCTTTTGTTTATTTTTGGAACGGGATCATGTTCGCCTAAAAAGCTTGAAAAGATTAATTGGCCGACCAGTGGTCTTGCAAGTGAAGTACCAACACCTAATATGAAATATGGATCCATTGGATATAATTCAGAGGATATGTTTAGAGCAGATATGGATGAAGTGGACAAGGATGACTTTGTGGAATATGTTGATATGTGCAAAAATGCAGGATTTATAGTGGCTGCTAAAGAAGGAGATACTGATTATAAAGCTTTTAATGCGGATGGTGTAAAGGTAGAAATCAGTTTCTACAGTATTGGCGAAAAAGCAAATATACATGTCTATAAATCAATATCGAATAGTGAATATGTATGGCCTAATACGGAAATCGGCAAAATGGTTCCCAAACCAAGGTCAAACTTTGGAGAAATAGATAGTGAAAGCACTAGCCATATCTATGCGAAAATAGCAAAGACTTCTGGAGAAGATTACAAAGAGTATATTTCAGAATGCGAAAAAAGAGGTTTTGACGTTAATTATTCTAAACATGATAATTATTTCTATGCAGAACATGAAGCTGGATATAGTATTTCTATAAACATGGAAGAAAATGATATTATGGTCATTTCGTTAAATAAAATAGAAGAGGAAAATGTTGCAGAAGAGACAGCTTTTGATGAAAATAATACAGATGAAGTAATTGAATCTGCACCTGATGAGGAATACCCTTTTGCAGGAGTTTATACAACGAGTGAGTCAGAAACGATAGTATTGTGTAACAACGGACTAGCATATTATTATTATAATCCCGAATTTTTTAATTCGGAAGAACCATGGAAATATGAGAATGGTGAAGTGAGCTTTTATTTGCCGAGACTGCATTGTACTATTAAGGCAGAAGTCAGCGGTGAAGATATATCTGAATTGAAATTTGTTTCTGATAGCGCTAATTGGTCTTCAACGAAATTCAAGCGAACTGCAATGAGCCCTGAGGAATATATAAGTAAGAAAATATCGGCGTATGATAATGATCTTGAAGTGAATGACGATGGATCTTTTAAGGCAAGAGTAGGAGGCATGTCATTTATTATTCCATCAAATTATAGAAATAACCAGGATTTGTCCCAAAACAATACACCAGAATTAGCGCTTTGTATTGATACCAATGCAGATGATTTGTATGTCAGTGGTATCCTAATGCTTAGTATAGATGTGGACTTTTCAAAAGATCAATTTAATAGTGATAATGCAGAAAAAATTGTAAAAGAATATGTGGCAGGTTTTTACAAAAATTACAGCCTTTCAAATCCTAAAGAAAAAGAATATGGAGGAAAGAAGTCTATAACATTTAATACTGATGGATATTATAATAAAAACTTTGGACAACTTTCGGGAATGAGTTTTTCAGGAAAAGTAACCTTGATTAATAATGATAATAGTAACAGACTTATTGTTATTTCTTTTGATGAAAGCAAAAATAGTAATTATAGTAACGAAGATGGTTATAATTCTATTTTGGAATCTGCTGAAATTTTGGAGTCAGGTAATAGTGGCGATGAATCCACAACTAAGAATAATAATTCTTCTGAATTGGATAAAGATGGTGTAAGCAAGGAGCTTAAAGATTTCTTGGATAGTTATGAAAAATTTATGGATGATTATGTAGAGTTTATGAAAAAATATATTAGCAATTCTGACAATATATTAAGTATGGCAGCAGATTATATGAAAATGCTTGAAGAGTTGGAAGAATTTGAAAAAAAGGCAGATAAATATAAAACAGATAATATGTCAGATGCAGATTTGAAATATTATACGAAAGTAATGCTGAGAATCGAAGAGAAAATGTTAGAGGCATATTTGTAGTAGGTAGCTTGGCTAAAAATAATGACTTAAAAGCAGGAAAAGTGGATACCTTTTCCTGCTTTATTTGTATTTGTTATGACGATATAATATATAGTAAATACGTGATGAAATGTAGGGGGACTAATATGAATATCGAAGAATTAACAAAAAGAATAAATGAGTTGTATCACAAATCACAGGCAGAAGGTCTGACAGAAGAGGAAAAGGCAGAACAGGCTGAACTCCGTAAGCAGTATGTTCAAAGTTTTAAGAATAATCTGCAGAACCAGCTCGAACATATGTCGATTCAAAGACCGGATGGAACTATCGAAAAGGTTAGAAAGATTAAATAAATCCCAAGAGATATTAAGTTCTAAAAAGAAAAGTTCTGTGAAGTGGCATAATATGTTGATTTGTTATGTATGAGGAAAATGCCTATGAAAAAGCGGAGGTGGAAAGAAATGTGGCTTCTGTTTGCAATCTTGTCAGCTGTTTTTGCTGCACTTACATCTATTCTTGCTAAGATAGGAATAGATGGAGTGAATTCTAATCTTGCGACAGCTATAAGAACAATAGTTGTTGTTTTAATGGCATGGGGAATGGTATTCTTAACCCATGCTCAGTCCGGAATAACTGAGATTAGCGGAAAAAGCTGGATATTTCTTATATTATCAGGAATTGCTACGGGAGCATCCTGGCTGTGTTATTATAAGGCTCTTCAGATGGGCGAAGCATCAAAAGTTGTTCCGATAGATAAAATGAGTGTAGTGATAACGCTTATACTGGCATTCATCTTTCTGCATGAAACATTTACAATCAAATCTTTAATAGGCTGTATTCTGATTGCAGGAGGAACTCTTGTTATGGTGCTTTGATCGCTGAATCAAGGATAGCCTGGTAGTTGGTTAAGTTACTATATGTTTCAAGAGTATTTTCAAGAAATGTAACGATTACGAACCTGTGGCTTTCAGCATTATTAAATACTGTTGTTTTTCCGGTGCTGTTGTAACCGGCTACGGGACCAAAATTTCTGTTGAAGTAGCCATTAATGTCGTAAGTAATAGCTTTGATTCCATTGATATAAGTTTCAGAAGGATTTGATATGGTGAATTTTTCACAAAATCCGCTTATGCTTTCTTCAAGGAGTGGAGCTACTTCTTCCGGGATAAACTTGTCATCCGGAAAAATGAAAGCTTCTTTATCTTTCAAACCTTCTGACCAGTCAATGCCTGTAATCACAAGTCCGCCACTATAGAGATTTTCCGGATTCGTATCTATAAAAAGAGCAGCATCAGCTATAGACGCTGGGACATCTGATGAATTTCGGAAGTTTTTGGGGACTTCGAAAGTCATGTTGCCTATGTTTGCAAGCATAGAGCCATCTGTAGTGACTTCTACATCATCATCATAGGGTAGTACTGTTCTTTTAAGATAATCTTTCGGAGATATTTCATTTAATGAAGCAGTGAATGTATTCCAGTTAATACTATCTGAAGTGAAAGTAAGGTTTGAAGGATCTTCCGGATCTACAGTTGCTTTTATTGTGCAATGGAGCTTGCTCAGCGGAATGCTGATTTCATTATTCTCATACGTCCACGGTATTGCCAATTCAAAAAACTCAGAGTCGTAATAGTAGTAAGCCAGGCCATCATCATTAATTACAATAGTTTCCATATTATCAAGTATTGATATGTATACGCCAATAGGTGCCGTCTCTTCAAAGACGGTATCCGATGCATCTTCTGATAATTTGTTTTTTTCTGTATTTTTCAGTTCATCTGATAAATCTTTTTTTTCTTCCAACGTATTATCTCTATCAACATTAATATCAATAGAATCAGCCAATATATCTTTAGTATCCGAAGTCAAAGACTCTGAAATCATACCATTGGAATCTGAACCAGCTGACATTTTATCTGAGTTGGCGGGTTTACATAACATATAGATTCCGCATACTACACCCAATACCATGAGAAGGCTGAATACAATCAGGATTATTTTACGATATGATTTTTTATTTGAAATTGTAGAATTGTTCTGAAATTCAAAAGAACAGTCAGGACAGGATTTAATATTGGAAGGCAGTCGTTTTCCACATTGAGGACAGTTTTTTAGTTGCATAGCACTCCTTGAAATTCCCACCGCTACGGTGGGAGCATATACATCTTCTAATTGTTATAATCATCTTGTTACTTGAAAATGGATCGATTGTTTTGTTTCATTAATGCCGCTTTCAAAGCGTTAGCAGAGGGATATCGATCTTTTGGGTTAAGTTGCAGACAACGCTCGATAATACTATGTAAGCGTCCAGAAGCTATAGTTTCGGTGGCTGAATCACCAGTTAATAAGGTATTAATAAGGACACCAAGAGCATATATGTCTGTCTGAGGAGTCGAAGAACCAAAACCAAATTGTTCAGGGGCAGCAAAATCCTCAGTGCCTAACAATATTGTATCTTTATGTTTATTGCCAGATTCTATTTTGGCAGCATTGAAATCGAGAAGAACTATACGACCATCTTCAGTAAGTATTGTATTTGAAGGTTTAATATCACGATGAATAATCGGTGGATTAAATGAATGCATTGAAGTCAGTATGTCGCATAATAAAATGGCGTAGCGAATAACATCAGATTCTGGGAGTGTACCACATATTTCAAGAACCTCAGCAAGGGTATCGCCTGAGATATATTCCTCGATAACAACGAGTTTGCCATTATTTTCATATAATGCATATATTCGAGGAGTATTTTTTATCGGATTATTGAATAACTGAGAAAACACATTGAAATTGTATACATCAATCTCTTTTTTGACATAAATCTTTTTGTTATTTATATGTTGTACAACTGAAATTTTGTGTTCGGCATTCAAAGCAGCAATTTCGTGATAATATGAGATTGGTAATATTGAATCAAACATTGCATCAACCTTTCATTACAAAAATCATTTTTAGTATATCAAAAGGGGCTGAAATGTACAAAAAAAATACTAAAGAGCTTGAAAAACAATTAGTTCACACTCATCCAAGCAAAATTTCTGAATATATTCATGAAAACGAAGCAGAGATATTATCTGGAGATCGAGATTTTATGAATTATATGAATGAAAGAATTAAGGAGAAAGGTCTTAAAAAACAGGAAATTCTGTTACGAGCAGATATTTCTCAAGGATATGGATACAAATTACTTACAGAAGAAAAAGTGACAAGGCAGCGAGATATCATATTAAGAATTTGTTATGCTGCAGAATTTACATTGGAAGAAACTCAGAGGGCTCTGCAATTATATAGAATGGATTCACTATATGTTCGAGATCCAAGAGATGCGCTTATAATGGCGTGTTTTAATCAAAGACCTGGAAGTGTAATTGAAGTTAATCAATTACTTATGGATAACAAATATAAGCCATTGAAATCTAGCGGGGTTCAGGAATAGAAAGAAAGGTTAATGGGATGAATTTAGTCATATGAAGTATTTGACTTATAGATAATGGTATTATTGACCATGCATATATTGCACAAATGCATACTACGAGATTAAGTTATGATATACTAAACATTAGTCATTATAAGAATATGTATCTATATTTCTCAAATAATTAGTAGCGGGGGTTATAATGAAAAAGTTATTTTCTGGTTTTTTAACATTAGCACTTTGTTTTGTGATGGTAATAATAATGCCATTATCAGCTAGAGCTGATTTAGTTGTAAAAAATGGGGTGTATAGTGATAAGGATTTACCTAAGGGATATGTTGATGGATATATGTATGGTGTATTTGATACATTTAATTCTTATGCTTCGGAAAATGGATTGGGCGATGCATGTGTATGGCTTGAAGGTAAGATATCAGGGGTGCAAAAGTATAAACCTGATGGTGGTATAGAAAGTTATATTTCAGTAATAACTGATTTAAGTGGTAATAATTGGTTTATATTACTTGATGTTGTTAGTATGAGTAAGAAAGAAACTTATGAGGCATTAATTGGACATAGAATATGTATTTGTGGACACTATCAAGGATTTTCAAATGTTTTAAAAATGCCAGCAATAGTAGTGGGTAAGTTTTATGACTTTGATACTAAAAAAGCAGGATATTCAAATGTCTTTTGGACCACATGTCTTACACAAGCTGATATAAAAGTAGTGGAAAAAACATTAGGACAAAATACTTCAGCTAATCCTACAACACCTAATACATCAAAAACTAATACAACTACAACACAAAATACAAAAATCTATGGAAGTACTGTTTATATAACTGAATATGGTAGCAAATATCATTATTCAAAAGACTGCGCTGGGAAGAAATCATGGGCAGTTGATATCAATAATGTAGGAGGTAGAACTCCTTGTAAGAAGTGTGCTTAATTCGTAAAGTACCTAATAAAGAAGAATATTATTACTTTCATTTTGATTGTTAATAAAAGAAAAAGGTCAGATAGCAATAAGGTATGCATATCTGACCTTTTTTATTTAGAAATGTCATCATTCATCGAATTCAGCAGCTGTACTCTTTTGGTAACCATAAGTGAAAGAATGTTAAGAGCCTCTGTCTTATTTCTTGAAGCTATGCACTGCTTCAGACCGATTAGCTGCCTGTCAAAAATGTTTAGTTCTGCTTCTTTGGCATTTTTCTGCATTCTTTGGGCTGTCATCCCTGCAATCTGCCAGGCACCATGTTCAATAGACTGCCCAATTTTCATAAAATCTTTACTTTTCAGGAATTCTTCTTTTGTCATGTTTTTGTCCTAATGTATATTTGAATTATTGATGTTTTTTATTCCATTTTGGTCTGTTTTTTTATATTATAAATGAGAGAGTAACATTAATAAACTGTAAATTGTGTGTTAATAATATGCAATTGTGTCAGTTCCTTGCATATAAGAATGGAGGACTAGATGAAACTGTTAACAGAGGGTTTCTTTGATATTTATTTTTACAGATTTCCGAGTAATACATCAGCTAAAATGATAGAAAATTATGTCAGCGAATGTCAGGACGTTGCCAAGGTATATGTGCGTGACATTTCGGATAATGATGCTGAGACGAAAAACAAGCTGATTAATTCTATTATCATTTCCGAACGTTCAAGAATATATGACGGTGATGATATGAGTGACAGATATCTTCATATCATTCAGTATGGACGTGGTAAATATATAGCAATTGCAGCTGTACTCAAGTCTGTTGGAGAGGATAAGGTTTCGGAGCTGCTTAAATCCATTTTTGGAACAACAGCAAGCACATTTTTATATTCAAATGAATCGGTCAACGATTCGAGAGCCTATTGGAAAGGTGTTTCCTCGAAGATCGTTCTGAGCGGACGTAAAGATGCTGCAACATCCTTTAATCCAAATAAGGAAGAATATCTGCCATTTGAAATAGCTAATACTGAGCTTTTTAAGACCATGTTGTCGACATCGCCCTCAAGAGTAAAGGCTCTTATGAGCTGTGCCATGAGTAAGGTTATATGTAAGTGTTTCAAGTGCGGAAGCATCGTGTTTGAAGATGACCATAATGGCGGAAAACTTAGTCGTTTTCCGGTTCGCTTTGAGGATGTCAATAATCTGAAGGTTGTTGACAATATGACGGATACCTTCAATGATGCCTACAGATTTCATAACATTTCATATGAAGAAATTGCTGATATGATTCATGTAGACTTAAAAACAATAATAATGTATACACAGTCATTCTGCCCGGATAATGGCTTTGACGTATATATTAAATCAGCTAAAGCAGGGATTGTATACAAAATAAATGCTCTTGAACTCACCAACTCACCATTGTATATCGTATACAGACCATCGGCTGAGACTCCGGCAGTCTACTATCATTATGATGCTGCTTTCTTTAAGGGTAAAAACATAATAGGTATTCACAAAGCATTTTGTGCATTGCTTGATGAATATTTGCAGGGAAGAATCGTCGATATTGATTTTGAAAGATATTTAACCAATCGCGATGAAATAGAAGCTAAGATACTTAAAGCAAAAGTCAACAGTCTTAATATGACGGGATGGTTTGGCAAATATTCTGAAGCGGATGTTAAAAGACTTGCAGAAAAATGTCGCCTTGTCAGAGGAATCAGTCAGCAGGCTTTTGCTGAATCAGGAAAGAAGATTACAAAGATATGCTTTATTCTGTCAGGCAAGGTTGAAATTGATGGCACGGATAGAAAAAATAAGCTGAATACGCTTATGATTCTTAAGAAAAATGATGTCTTTGGATTGGAAAGTTTAACTGATGACTGTGTAGCCAAGGTGGATTACAGGACATACAGTGATGATGCGCTTTTGCTTGTGATGGACAGCGATATCTTTTGGCAGGAAGCAGAAAAACATCCTGAAATAATGAGAAAGGTTATAAATATTCAAAGTGATCGATTGTATAAATTCCAGAGACTTTGGATGATTCAGTAATGAGCAACGGATATGAACAATATGAAAATATAAATAAAAGGCGACCTTCCATAACCAGGGAAGAGTATCTGGAGCGAAAGAAAAGACGCAGACGGAAAGAAATAATCAGAGTATCACTTGTCTGGACCTGTCTTTTGGCGGCAGCAGCTTTGGTTATCGTTTTACTGGTAATGGGTATTAAGGCTATCTTTGGAAGTGATGAAGGGGATGAGACCACAATGGTCAATGTTCTCGAACTAGATTCTTCCATAGAGGGAAGCAAGAATGGTGAAGAAAATGCAGCAGGTAGCGAAATATCTGCGTTTCCAGGAACATTGAACTCGGGTGATGATATAAACATGGCTGATAATAGTGGTACGACTAATGGAGTCAATGGAGAAAATTACAGTCAATCGGGACCGGTTGTGGTCAATGGAGTGGAAATATTTTCCGGATATACTATTAATAAGCCCGCAGATATCAAATATATAGGAAGTGAAAATGTCCAGAGTGAATATGCTCTTATTGTAGATGGAGCCACAGGTGAGGCAATTGCGTCAAAAGAAGGCTTTACAAGAATTAATCCGGCTTCAATGACCAAGATAATGACTGTACTGGTCGCTGCTGACCATATCACAGAGGCAGATCTTGATAACAAGGTCACAATTACGCAGGAGAACACATATTATGCCTATCGGAAAGGCCTGTCTGCAGTTGGATTTTCTGATAATGAAGTTGTTACGATAAGGGATCTTTTTATGGGAACAATTCTTCCATCAGGAGCAGATGCAGCAATAGCACTTGCGGAATTATGTGCCGGAAGTGAAGAGTCTTTCGTAGAAGAGATGAATCAAAAAGCTCGGGAACTGGGACTTAAGGATACCCATTTTACCAACTGTGTGGGTTCTTTCAATGAGGATCATTATTCTACCTGTGCAGATATGGCAGTTATTCTTAAGGCTGCAATCGAAAAGCCCATATGCTACGAGGCTCTGTATGAACATCGGTACACTACATCGTCAACGGCAGAGCATCCGGATGGACTTGAAATATCTAACTGGTTCTTAAGAAGAATTGAAGACAAAGATACACATGGTGAAGTGCTGTGTGCAAAGACGGGTTATGTAAACCAATCCGGCAGCTGCGCAGCAAGCTATTCAGTTGACAGAAACGGTCATCCTTATTTTGTGGTTACTGCAAAGGCACATAGTGCCTGGAGATGTATCTATGATCATGTGGATATATATGTGACCTATACGGGAAATTAAAATAAGGAGCAAAAGTGCGGGAACGACATAGTGTGTAAATATATATTGAAAGATAATGAACGGCTGAGGAACTGATGACCCTTTTATGAGCAACGGGACCTCAGCTTTTTACATATATATTTTTAGTTTTTGCCATACAAAAATGCATAAATTAATTGTTGAATTTACATAATATATATACATAATTTTTATACCTATATCTTTACAAAACAAACATTTAAAAATTGTGAAAAATTTACATTGAATTGTGTTGACGAGCCACTCTTTTAGGTGTTAGAATATCGAAGATTTAGGTATTTGGTAATCGTAAATTAATATATATTGTGTAGGAGGAAATGGATTATGCCAAAAAGAACAGATATCCACAAAGTACTTATTATAGGCTCAGGCCCGATTGTTATTGGTCAGGCATGTGAGTTTGACTATTCAGGAACTCAGGCGTGTAAAGCGTTAAAGAAGTTAGGTTATGAAATTGTTCTCGTCAATTCCAATCCTGCTACTATAATGACAGATCCCGAGACCGCAGATGTTACCTATATTGAGCCATTGAACGTTGAACGTTTGGAACAGATTATTGCTAAAGAACGTCCTGACGCATTGCTTCCAAATTTAGGTGGACAGTCCGGTCTTAATTTATGTGCAGAATTAAATAAAGCAGGTGTTCTTGATAAATATAACGTTGAAGTTATAGGCGTTCATGTCGATGCCATCGAAAGAGGAGAAGACAGAATTGAATTCAAGAAGACAATGGATGAAATCGGAATAGAGATGGCACGTTCTCAGGTTGCTTATTCGGTTGAAGAAGCTTTGGCAATCGCAGATGAACTTGGATATCCAGTTGTATTGCGTCCTGCATACACCATGGGTGGAGCAGGTGGTGGCCTTGTTTACAATAAGGAAGAGCTTCAGGTTGTATGTGCCCGTGGACTTCAGGCATCGCTTGTTGGCCAGGTTCTTGTTGAAGAGTCAATTCTCGGATGGGAAGAACTTGAGGTTGAAGTAGTAAGAGACAGCGACGGTAATATGATTACCGTATGTTTCATTGAAAATATCGATCCAATGGGAGTACATACAGGTGATTCATTCTGTTCAGCTCCTATGCTTACAATCTCTCAGGAGGTTCAGGACAGATTAAAGGATCAGGCATTCAGAATTGTTGACAAGGTACAGGTTATCGGAGGTACCAATGTTCAGTTTGCACACGATCCTGTTTCAGACAGAATTATAGTTATTGAAATCAATCCAAGAACATCACGTTCTTCAGCACTTGCTTCAAAAGCAACAGGATTCCCGATTGCACTTGTTTCGGCAATGCTGGCTTCAGGACTTACATTAAAGGATATTCCATGTGGTAAGTATGGAACTCTTGATAAGTATGTTCCGGATGGTGATTATGTCGTAATTAAGTTTGCCAGATGGGCATTTGAAAAGTTCAAGGGTGTTGAAGATAAGCTTGGAACTCAGATGAGAGCCGTAGGTGAGGTAATGAGTATCGGTAAGACCTATAAGGAAGCATTCCAGAAGGCTATCAGATCTCTTGAAACAGGCAGATATGGTCTTGGACATGCCAAGAACTTCGATACACTCTCTAAAGAAGAGTTATTAAGAAGACTTGCAACGCCTTCTTCAGAAAGACACTTCCTTATGTATGAAGCATTAAGAAAGGGCGCTACTGTAGAAGAAATTTACAAGCTTACAAAAGTAAAGACATATTTCATCGAACAGATGAAGGAACTTGTTGAAGAAGAAAATGCTCTTGCAGCAAATAAGGGTTCGCTTCCTTCTGATGAAGCCCTTATCAGTGCAAAGAAAAATGGTTTCTCTGATAAATATTTAAGTCAGGTACTTGAAATCCCTGAAAAAGACATTAGAGAAAAGAGAACAGCATTAAATGTAGTAGAAGCCTGGGAAGGCGTTCATGTATCAGGAACAGAAAACAGTGCATACTACTATTCAACATATAATGCAGAAGATAAGAGTGAAGTTTCAGATAAGCCTAAGATTATGATTCTTGGTGGTGGTCCAAACAGAATTGGTCAGGGTATTGAATTCGACTATTGTTGTGTACACTGTTCTAAGGCTCTTAAGAAGCTTGGATTTGAAACAATCATTGTTAACTGTAATCCGGAAACAGTATCAACAGACTATGATACATCAGATAAGCTCTACTTTGAGCCACTTACACTTGAGGATGTTCTTTCTATCTATCACAAGGAAAAGCCGCTTGGAGTTGTAGCTCAGTTCGGTGGACAGACTCCTTTGAACCTTGCTTCTCAGCTTGAAGAAAATGGAGTTAAGATTCTTGGTACATCTCCTGCAGTAATTGATCTTGCAGAAGACAGAGATCAGTTCAGAGCAATGATGGATAAGCTTGGAATTCCAATGCCTGAATCAGGAATGGCTGTTAATGTAGATGAAGCAATTGAAATTGCCAACAGAATCGGATATCCGGTTATGGTTAGACCTTCTTACGTTCTTGGTGGACGTGGAATGGAAGTTGTATATGATGATGAGACAATGGCTGAGTATATGGCAGCTGCTGTTGGTGTAACACCAGACAGACCGATTCTTATTGACAGATTCCTCAATCACGCTCTTGAATGTGAAGCTGATGCAATCGCCGATGGAACTCATGCATATGTTCCTGCAGTTATGGAGCATATCGAACTTGCAGGTGTTCACTCAGGTGACTCAGCATGTATTATACCTTCAGTTCATATCAGTGAAGAGAATGTTAAGACAATTAAAGAATATACAAAGAAGATTGCAGAAGAAATGCATGTTAAAGGACTTATGAATATGCAGTATGCAATCGAAAACGGAAAGGTATTCGTGCTTGAGGCTAATCCTCGTGCTTCTCGTACAGTTCCGCTTGTCTCAAAGGTATGTAACATCAGAATGGTACCTCTTGCTACTGAGATTATCACAGCAGAACTTACAGGTAAGGAATCTCCGATTCCTGCTCTTAAGGAAAAAGATATACCTAACTATGGCGTTAAGGAGGCTGCATTCCCGTTCAATATGTTCCAGGAGGTTGACCCTGTTCTCGGACCTGAAATGAGATCAACAGGTGAAGTACTTGGTTTGTCTTCTTCATATGGTGAGGCGTTCTTCAAGGCTCAGGAAGGTGTTGGAGGTAAGCTTCCGTTAGAAGGAACAGTTCTCTTCTCATTCAATAAGAAGGATAAAGCAGAAATAGTTCCTATTGCCAAGAGTCTTTCAGATGACGGATTTAAGATTGTAGCAACAGAAGGAAACTATGATGTTCTTACAGCTGCAGGAATCCCTGCAACAAAGGTACTTAAGTTATATGAAGGTCGTCCAAATGTAGCAGATATGATTACAAATGGTGAAATTCAGATGATTCTTAACTCACCAATCGGTAAGGGTGCAGCTAATGATGACAGTTACCTTCGTAAGGCAGCAATCAAGGCTAAGGTTCCTTATATGACAACAATCGCTGCAGCAAAGGCTTCAGCTGATGGTATTCACTACATCAAGACTCATGAAGAATCAGAGATTAAGTCACTTCAGGAACTTCATTCAGAGATTCGTGATAAATAATACTGGACAGCGTTGGATTGATTTTGTATATTTGTAACGAATAATATTGAAATTATAATAGATTCGCAGCATGATTATATTGTGCTGCGAATTTTGCGATTAACAGATATGAAAAGGAGGTTTACATAACTTTATGAAATGCCCAAAATGTAATCTTGATATTAATGATAATATAATGTTCTGTAATCATTGTGGGGCAAAAGTATCTGATAGGATTGTAAAGATTCCTAAATTGGATGTAGAACAAAAATTTATCCCTGTGCTATATGGACCTCCAAGGGAGGAATTTATCCCTGATAATAGGAGAAAAGATTGGTTTCGGCCAGAAAAAAAGACAAACAAATTAATGATTCCGTTCATAATTGTCGCCTCATTATTGCTTATGGCAGTTTGCTTTATTGTCTTTAATATTGCAAGTGGAAGTGTAAAAGTATCTACGGAAGATATAGGGTTTTCAACATCTGAAGAAGCACTGGAATATTATGTTAACTGCCTTAAGGGCGGAGATGTAGAGGGTGCGCTTCAGTCATGTGCAATTAATCATATTGCTGAGAACTATGATATGGAGGCATATATTGAAAGATTGAAGAGTCTGCCTTCGACAGTAACGAAGATTTTTAATAACAACTCCATGATTAACAGTATAAGTAGTGAACTGGTTCGAGGTCAGTTCGCAAAAGATATTTTTAATCAGTATTGGAGTCTGGGAGGAATTGACCCATATGCTGATGGCATGATAATTAAGTTGTCAGATTATTCTTCGGCCGGAGCACTTATTGATGATAAATATCCTTCCGGTATAGATAAACAGATTGCAAACATGAAGATTATTAAGTTTGTTAAGCCCGCTGAAGTAATATCGAATTATAATGATGAGATGTACGCTAAATATACTGAACCTCTGGAAAAGATATATGGTGGCAAGAATTATTCTTCAATCGGTGCGCTTGTGGAAGTGGGTGGTAAGCAGTATCTTATTACCTGTGACACAATAAAGTATGGCTCAAAGACATATATTTGTAATTTTTATGGCTATATAAGCATGATGTTGGGTGAATCAACAACTACTTCAGGAGTGGTTAGTTATGATTAAAAATGTGAAAAAATTATTATTAAGTATACTCATATCTTTAGCAGTAATGCTTACATTTGTGGGGTGCAGTGAACTGTTTGAATCCGAAGAGGCTAAGACGTTTATTAACGACCTTGTTGGAAAAGAGAAAGCAGTAACTGAAATTTCAACAACTGCCGAACCTGAGAAAACTGAAAATGGATCGGAAATCACTACAGAACCTGGGAAAACTGAAAATGGATCGGAAATCACTACAGAACCAGCAGAAACAGAAAAAGAATCGGAAACAGCTGCAGAACCTTCAGAACCAGAAAAAGAACCGAAAGCAACCACAGACCCCGTGGTAAATGAAAAAGATTCCGAAATTACTACTGTGGAAAACACTCAGAATGAAGTGCAATATGTATTCAGAAGCAAGAAACTTCTTAATCAGCATTATGAAAAGCACGGAATAGAAATGGGATTTAGTAATGCTAAGGAATATGAAAAGGCTGCATCGGCCGTTATTAATAATCCAAATGCACTTCATAAAATTGAAAAGGAAGACGGAGATGATGTGTTTTACGTAGAAGCAACCAATGAATTTGCAGTTCTTTCTACGGATGGATATATAAGAACGTATTTTAAGCCTGATTCAGGTAAAAAATATTTTGATAAGCAGTAATGAAAAAGGAATCCTATTTGGATTCCTTTTCTTTAATCAGATTTAATAGATATTCATCTTCTGGATCGTCATGAGTCTTCAGGAAAATCTGCATCGCACCATCATATTCAAGTGTGAGCGTAGAGCCTTCGAGATTGTATTTAGTAATCTTTGATTTATCAAAGTACATATAGTTGTAATCCCATTTGAATTCAAGAATCTTTGGGGTGTAATACACACCTGTGCCATCATCGAATACCAGGAGCCATTCGGTATAGGCCTCTTCACCGGTATCGGGATTCGATTCATATTCATGATAATAATGTCCGGCTATTGGCGGTAGTTTACTAACATCTATTGCCGGAGTGAAAGAACAGTCACATCCGCTTATTAGCATTGAAAGTGTGATTGCGATAACAATCAAAACACTGAAAAATTTGCTTTTTCTGTTTTTGTTCATAACATAGCCTCCATGTTTTCAATGCATTATATCATAGATTTGATTTTAAGCAAAAGAATGCTTTTTATTATATGTTTTTCCTTTTCATGTATGTGATAATTGTTGTATAATAATCCTCGGTCGTAATATAGATAAATATATATATTTTTTAATAAAAAGGAGAAACAAGATGAAAATCGGTATTTTAGGATACGGTAACCTTGGACGTGGTGTTGAATGCGCTGCTAAGCAGAATGCAGATATGGAAGTGACCTGTGTATTCACAAGAAGAGATCCTTCAACTGTTAAGATTCTTACACCAACAGCAAAGGTTTATAATGTAAAAGATATTCTTGAGCATAAGGATGAGGTAGACGTACTTATTATCTGTGGAGGATCAGCTACGGATCTTCCTGAAATGACACCCGAATATGCAAAGTATTTTAATGTCATTGATTCATTTGATACACATGCCAATATTCCAACACATTTTGCTAATGTTGATAAGGCTTCAAAGGATACTGACCATATTGCAATGATTTCAGTAGGTTGGGATCCCGGTATGTTCTCACTTAACAGAGTATATGCAGATGCAATTCTTCCTGACGGAAAGGATTACACATTCTGGGGACGTGGAGTAAGCCAGGGACATTCTGATGCTATAAGAAGAGTTGAAGGCGTTCAGGATGCAAGACAGTACACTGTTCCTGTTCCTTCTGCTCTTGAAGCTGTAAGAAATGGTGAGATGCCTGAACTTACAACAAGACAGAAACACACAAGAGAGTGTTATGTAGTAGCTAAAGAGGGTGCTGACAAGGCTAAGATTGAAAAAGAAATCAAAGAAATGCCTAACTATTTTGCAGATTATGATACAACCGTTACATTCATTTCACAGGAAGAACTTGATCGTGATCATAAGGGAATTCCACACGGTGGCTGCGTAATCAGATCAGGAGTAACAGGCTGGAATCGTGAGAATACGCATGTTATTGAGTACAAGCTTACACTTGATTCAAATCCCGAATTTACAACTTCCGCTCTTGTTGCGTATGCCAGAGCACTTGACAGAATGTATAAGGAAGGAAAGAGAGGCTGTCTTACAGTTCTTGATGTAGCTCCTAAATATTTAAGTGCAAAGAGCGATGAAGAGTTATTGGCACATATGTTATAAGATTAAGGATATGCTTATTTTTAAGAATAAATCATTCAATAATAAAAAGAATACAGGCAGGCGGGATAATATTTCCTGCCTGCTTGTTTTGTTTTGTCTTGTATGTGTTTTAATGAGCGTGGTTTACATAATACCCAAAACCGAACCGGGAGATATTGGGGAACCACTAAACAGTTATAATCTGGGATATGCAAAAAAACTTGAAGGCAAGACTATTATTATCAGCCTTTTTGTTGAAACGCCTGACAACAGGTGGTCAATGAAAGATATGAAAAGTACTTTGCCGCGTCTTGCAAAAGCCTGTGAGTATATTAAAATTCAGGCACAGAATTATGATAAAGATATAGAACTTGTATATGACTGGACAGAAAATACCGGTCTGCTTCGAAGGAAAAAAATAGATGTTGAGGCTTCGGATGAAAACTTTGAGGATGAACTGGATAAAAATATAGCCGACTGGACACGAAAATTCATACCCTATGAGAGAATTCTCAAAAAATATGAGGCAGATAATATTTTTACAATTCTATATTTCAACACGAGGGGACGCGCTTACGCTATCTGCTATGATGGAGAGGATATCGAGGAAGAAACGCTTATAGTTTATAATAATTCTGAAGCTTCGGTTTTTGCACATGAAATGCTGCACCTTTTTGGCGCACATGACTATTATGAAGATGCTGAATACAGCGAAGAAGCTGTTAAATATATAAAAAAACAATATCCAAATGACATCATGCTTAGTGTTTCTAAAGGTAACAGTATAGGAAATACAATAGGAAGGCTGACGGCATATCATCTTGGTTGGATTGATGAAATTGAAGACACAAGTATATTTAAGGAGTTTGAAAGATAGTATATGGGTATGAAGAGAGCTCTTGTAAC
The DNA here is from genome assembly GCA_024403415.1 of Lachnospiraceae bacterium. Taxonomy (GTDB): domain Bacteria; phylum Bacillota; class Clostridia; order Lachnospirales; family Lachnospiraceae; genus JAILLW01. The sequence goes on along the minus strand of JAKSRY010000014.1, from coordinate 17,937 downwards.
AGGAGCATCAAGAGGTATAGGTAAGGAAACGGCATTCTTGCTGGCTGAACAAGGATATGATCTTGATCTTTGCTGTAATAAATCAATAGAGGAACTGACTAAAGTTGCTAAGGAGATAACTGAAAAACATAAAGTCAGCGTCAGAACTATTAAGTGTGACCTTTCATCAGCAAAAGAGATACAAAAGATGACAGACGAAATCAATGAAGCCGGTGGAGTCGATGTGATTATTAATAATGCAGGAATTTCTTTTGTTGGATTAATGACACAAATGTCAGATTTGGACTGGGATAAGGTTATTGAAACAAATCTCACGTCAGTGTTCAGAATATGCCGAAATCTTCTTCCCAATATGATAGCCGGGAAGAAGGGACGTATTATCAATGTTTCCTCTGTGTGGGGAAATCAGGGTGCGTCGATGGAGGTTGCCTATTCTGCATCGAAAGGCGGAATAAATGCATTCACCAGGGCTCTTGCAAAAGAACTTGCCCCAAGTAATATTCAGGTAAATGCAATTGCTTTTGGATGTATTGATACCGATATGATGAAATGCTACGATAATGAAGAGATTGAAGCTTTGAGGGAAGAAATACCGGCTGACAGAATTGCCACTCCCAAAGAAGCGGCACGAATGATAATTAATGTACTTAATGCGCCGGATTATATGACCGGTCAGATAATAACAATGGATGGAGGCTGGATTTAATGAAAGATTTGATAATTGTCGGAGCTGGCCCGGGTGGTCTTTCTGCTTCGGTTTATGCAAAAAGAGCAGGACTTGACGCACTTACTTTGGAAGCACAGCCTATAAGCGGAGGTCAGGTTCTAAATACATATTCTGTTGATAACTATTTGGGATTACCGGAAATAGGTGGATTTGAACTGGGAAACAAATTCAGAGAACACGCAGATGACCTTGGCTGTCCGATAGAGGAGTCTGAGGTTAAGGATATCCGAAAAACAGAAAAAGGTTTTGAAGTAATTTCGAAAAAAGAAACATATGAGACTAAGGCAGTGATTCTTGCATTGGGAGCAGAACACAGTAAATTAAATATTCCCGGGGAAGAAGAACTTGCAGGAATGGGAGTTTCTTATTGCGCCACCTGCGATGGAGCTTTCTTTAAGGGAAGAGCAGTAGCTGTTGTTGGCGGTGGCGATGTAGCAGTAGAGGATGCCATTTATCTTGCAAGAACCTGTTCGAAGGTATATCTGATTCATAGAAGAGGAGAACTCAGAGCGGCAAGAATGCTTCAGGAGCAGCTGCTTAATCTTTCAAATGTCGAAGTGATTTGGAATACGGTAGTAGACGAAATTTTGGGAGAGGATCAGGTCGAGGCACTCAGCATCAGCAATATTAAAGATAAGACAAGTTCAAAATTACCTGTAGATGGTATTTTTATCGCAGTTGGAATGAATCCTCAGAATGAACTGCTAAAGTGTGCAGGCGTTGAAATGGATGATAAAGGCTTCGCCAAAGCAGGAGATGACTGTGTTACTTCAGTGCCCGGAATATTTGCAGTTGGAGATATAAGAACCAAGCGTGTAAGACAGATTGTAACGGCTGTTGCGGATGGCGCAAACGGTGTTTATTCTGTTGAGTCATACCTTGGTAATTTGACAGTATAACTTTCATTATGGTAAACTAACCAATATATTGGCTTATTTTGTGCCGATGATTTATTTATTGGTTTAGTACTATTTTGGAGATAACATGATAAAGATAAAGGGTTTAGTTAAGGCGACTTCCGTGACCCTTATCGGACTTGCTTTGGTGGCTATACTGTCCGTTGAAGCAAAGACCGAGAACTATAATTTACTTCCTTCTGCAGGATTTAATTTTTTCTTTGCAGACAATCCGACATCGGTTAAAAGTATTAAGGAAGAGAAGACGGGTAGGAAGAGCGTCAAAGGAAACAGTAAGGTTAAGGCAAAGGCTGCAGGATTTGATGCAGACTTTTCCATTGATATAACAGAAAAGGCGCAGTACAATCCTCAACTCAACATATTTGATCAGAAAATCGAAAAAACAGTTGAGCAAATCGAAAATACTGAAGGTTCACCTTCAATACTCGAGGAATCACAAAAAACGGTTACGGATAATAACGGACCGGAGGAAATAACCTCATCGGAAGGCAACGATTCAGAGTTGGGAAACACTGATTCATTACAGGAGAATAGTAATCCTTCTGTGAATGAAGATTCTGCTTCTGAAGCTGAATCTTCGACAGAGGAAACGGTTTCGGAAGAAAACGAAGAAACTGAAAATGATGATGAAATCGATCTTGATGAACTCGAAATCGAGGAAACGAAGGCTCCTGTCACCGATAAGGGCATTAAAGAGGCTGAAAGAAGCATAGAGGCAAGATTTGAAGAAGAAGGATTTAAGAATCTTGTTATTGCACAGTGTAATGGCTGGGTAAATGTCAGAAGTGAAGCCGGTGAAGATTCAGAGGTTGTAGGTAAACTGTATAACAAGTCCGCCGGAGAATTTATTGAAGATCAGGACGGATGGTATAAGATTTCGTCCGGAACGGTAACAGGTTTTGTTAAAGCAGAGTATTGTGTGACAGGTGAAGAAGCTGTAGAACTGGCCAAGAAGGTTGGAACAAGAGTTGCAATTGTTGAATCTGATAACGGAATGTATGTCAGGGAACAGCCATCAACTGATGCTGTTAAAGTATGTACGGTTGCTAACGGAGAAGTTCTGACTGTATCTGAGGAACTCGATGGCTGGGTTAAGGTTAATGTCGAAGAAGGTGACTATTATGTCAGTCTTGATTTCGTCAGATTGTCCACCGAGTTTGTAAAAGCAGAGTCAAAGGCGGAAGAAGAAGCCAGACTTGCAAAGGAAGAACGGGAACGTCAGGCTGCAAGAGAAGCTGCTAATGCCGCAAACAGAAATAATAATAACAATAATAATAATAATACCAATAACAATAATGGTGGAAAGGGCAGATATAATCCTGCAAATGAAGTGACCTATGTTTCTTCAGGAGGCAGTGAACTTGGTATCCAGGTAGCTAATTACGCTCTTCAATTTAAGGGGAATCCGTATGTTTATGGCGGATCGGATCCGGTGCATGGTGCGGACTGCTCAGGATTTGTAATGGCAATTTACAAGCACTTTGGAGTAAGCCTTCCACATTCAGCAAACGCAGACCGAAAGATGGGATATGCTGTTGACGGACTTGCAAATGCTCAGCCCGGAGATCTTATATGTTATTCGGGACATGTTGGAATATATATTGGAAGCGGACAGATTATTCACGCTTCAACCACTAAGACGGGAATTAAAATTTCCGATGCAAACTACAGAACACCACTTGCTGTAAGAAGAATATTCTAGGGCATGGCATATGATATAGGAGATTGATTGTAAGTTAATCTGTTTTTGATAATAGTTAAAATAAGAAACGGGGTTGCATATTGATGCGACCCCGTTTTTGTTATACTTTATTTGATTCTGCTTTTTCTATTCTGCGCCTCAACACCTGATGTCCTTCAATTATTATTCTTCAGGTTCGATCAGTCCGTAGGTATTTCCTTTTCTCTTGTATACCACATTAACCTGATCTGTTTCTGCATTGCAGAATACGAAGAAATCGTGACCGAGAAGTTCCATCTGGATACACGCATCTTCCGGATACATAGGCTTGATATCGAATTTCTTTGATCTGATTATTTTGATTTCTTCATCTTCATCATAATCTTTTTCAATAAAAGCAGGCTGGAATGCTGAATTTCTTTCCTGCTTGTCAACAATCTTTGATTTGTATTTTTTGAGCTGACGTTCGATTATTTCCTCTACCAGATCGATAGAAACATACATATCGGAACTACTCTGTTCGGAACGAATGATTTTTCCTTTGACGGGAATTGTGACTTCGATCTTCTGATTATCTTTTTCTACACTTAAGGTAGCTTTGATTTCAACATCTGAATTGAAATATTTCTCAAGCTTTCCAAGCTTGTCTGTGACTGCTTCCTTTAATCCTGGGGTTACATCGATATTCTTTCCAATTACTGTTATTTTCATAAACATCATCCCTTTCTATGGATATTTTGTAAATACATCATAGCACAATTGTGCTAAATTTTGCAACAATTTTAGTTAAAAGATAATAAATATTAGTCAATTTCGATAAATATAAAGTAAATAAGCAGGGACTGTTTCTTTGACTGAGATATGGTGAAAGCAGAAGAAAAGTAACTTGTAATCTGATGGTTAAAATGTATATTTAAATTAATATGTTTTATTACTAAAAATACTCTTTTGAAGGCAATTTATTTATTGCTTTATGAAGGTCTCTATGCTATAATATCTCTACAAATGTCAAAATTTTAACAAACTATATGGAGGATACAAAATGAGCAAGAAAGTTGTTATTGCAAGTGCTTGCCGTACAGCCATTGGAACAATGGGTGGTTCATTAAGCACAACACCTGCAGCTGACCTTGGTGCAATCGTTATTAAGGAAGCTGTTAAGAGAGCAGGAATTAAGCCTGAACAGGTTGATCAGGTATACATGGGATGCGTTATCCAGGCAGGTCTTGGACAGAACGTTGCTCGTCAGGCTACTCTTAAGGCTGGACTTCCTATTGAAGTTCCTGCAGTTACAATGAACGTAGTTTGTGGATCTGGTCTTAACTGTGTTAACCAGGCTGCACAGATGATTATGGCAGGAGATGCTGATATTGTTGTAGCTGGTGGTATGGAGAACATGTCAATGGCTCCTTATGCTGCTAAGCAGGCTCGTTTCGGATACAGAATGAACAATGGAACATTTGTTGACTGTATGGTTAACGATGCTCTTTGGGATGCGTTCAACGATTATCATATGATTAAGACAGCTGACAACATTGCAGAGCAGTGGGGTCTTACAAGAGAAGAACTCGACGAGTTCTCACTTAAGAGTCAGCAGAAGGCAGCAGCTGCAATCGAAGCTGGTGCATTTAAGGAAGAAATCGTTCCTGTAGAAATCAAGAAGAAGAAGGAAGTAGTTGTATTTGATACAGATGAAGGTCCTCGTCCAGGTTCTACAATCGAAGGTCTTGCTAAGCTTCGTCCTATTAACCCTGATGGATATGTTACAGCTGGTAACGCTTCAGGTATCAACGATGGTGCAGCTGCACTCGTTATCATGAGCGAAGAAAAGGCTAACGAACTTGGAATTAAGCCAATGGCTACATTTGTTGCAGGAGCACTTGCTGGTGTTGATCCTTCAATTATGGGTATCGGACCTGTAGCAGCAACAAAGAAGGTTATGGCTAAGGCTGGATACAAGATTGAAGATTTCGATATTATCGAAGCAAACGAAGCTTTCGCAGCTCAGTCAGTTGCTGTAGGTAAGGATCTTGGAATTGATGTAGACAAGCAGCTTAATCCAAATGGTGGTGCTATTGCACTTGGACATCCTGTTGGAGCTTCTGGAGCTCGTATCCTTGTAACTCTTCTTCACGAGATGAAGAATAAGGGAGCTAAGAAGGGTCTTGCTACACTTTGTATCGGTGGTGGTATGGGTTGTGCTACTATCGTTGAGATGGACTAATTAGATAAAGATACACAAAAGAGAATGCTTTCTAGTATTCTCTTTTCGTGCGTTTTAATGGTATATGATTTCAATGCTGTAAGTATTCATTTCATATATCAAAACTGATAAATAAGTTTTAGATAGGAGAACATAATGGATTACATTCTTTATGAAGTAAATGGTGCTGTAGGTACCATCACAATTAACAGAGAAAAGGCACTCAATGCATTAAACTCTCAGGTTCTTGAAGAACTTAATGCTACATTGGATGCAGTTGATCTTAACACAGTAAGATGTCTTATTCTTACAGGTGCCGGAGAAAAGTCATTCGTTGCAGGTGCAGATATCGGAGAAATGAGCACACTTACCAAGGCAGAAGGTGAAGCTTTTGGTAAGAAGGGAAATGATGTTTTCCGTAAGCTTGAAACATTCCCTATTCCTGTAATTGCAGCAGTTAACGGTTTTGCTCTTGGCGGTGGATGTGAAATCTCAATGAGCTGTGATATCAGAATTTGTTCTGATAATGCTGTATTTGGTCAGCCTGAAGTTGGTCTTGGAATTACTCCTGGATTTGGTGGAACACAGAGACTTGCTCGTCTTGTTGGTGCTGGAATGGCTAAGCAGATGATTTACACAGCCAGAAATATTAAGGCTCAGGAAGCATACAGAATTGGTCTTGTTAATCAGGTTATTTCTGCAGAAGTTAATGAAGCAGGCGAAGTTACTGTTTCTGCTAAGGATGCTCTTATGGCAGCTGCTAATAAGATGGCAGCAGGAATTGCTATGCAGGCTCCAATCGCAGTACGTAATTCAAAGAAGGCAATTAATGATGGTCTTCAGGTTGATATGGATCAGGCTATCGTTATCGAAGAAAAGTTATTTGGCGACTGCTTTGAAACAGAAGATCAGAAGGCTGGAATGGGCAACTTCCTTGAGAAAGATAAGGAAAAGAAGCTTAAGGTTGTTCCATTCAAGAACTGCTAATTGTAATTGAAATTCTATATTTGTAAATAGAAACAATAAAAATAACATATAAAGGAGAAAGACAATGAAAGTTGGAGTAATTGGTGCAGGAACCATGGGTCAGGGTATTGCTAAGGCATTCGCTCAGACAGAAGGTTATGAAGTAGCTCTTTGCGATATCAAGCAGGAATGGGCTGAAGGCGGTAAGGACAAGATTGCTAAAGGATATGCAAAGCTTGTAGAAAAAGGAAAGATGACACAGGAACAGGCTGACGGAATCGTAGCTAAGATCACTCCTGGTCTTAAAGAAGATTTATGTGCTGACTGCGATCTTATCGTAGAAGCAGCATTCGAAGATATGAACGTTAAGCAGACAACATTCAAAGAGCTTGATGCAATCTGCAAAGCTGAATGTATTTTCTCTTCAAATACATCTTCACTTTCAATCACAGAGATTGGTAAGGGTGTTAACAGACCTGTAGTTGGAATGCACTTCTTCAATCCTGCTGATCGTATGAAGCTTATCGAAGTTATCGCAGGCGTTAACACACCTGAAGAAACTGTTGAAGCTATCAAGAAGATTTCTGTAGAAATCGGAAAGACTCCTGTTCAGGTTAATGAAGCTGCAGGCTTTGTTGTTAACAGAATTCTTATCCCTATGATTAACGAAGCTGCTTTCATCAAGATGGAAGGTGTTTCTGATATCGAAGGTATCGACAGCGCTATGAAACTTGGTGCTAATCATCCTATGGGACCTCTTGAACTCGGTGACTATGTAGGACTTGATATCTGTCTTGCTATTATGGATGTTCTTTACAAAGAGACAGGTGATTCTAAGTATCGTGCATGCCCTCTTCTTCGTAAGATGGTTCGTGGTGGAAACCTTGGATGTAAGTCAGGTAAGGGATTCTATATCTATAACGCTGACCGTACAAAGACACCTGTTGATGCACAGTAATCAGTATATTTGTCATAACTGACAAATAACCGGAATGTACACAAATCGTGCCGGCGGTATGGCCGGCACGTGTAAAATAAAAATTATAATGGAGGATAAAAAATCATGGATTTTACATTAAGTAAACAACATGAAATGGCTAGACAGTTGTTCAAAGATTTCGCTGAGAACGAAGTTAAGCCACTTGCTCAGGAAATTGATGAAGCTCACAGATTTCCAAGAGAGACAGTTGATAAGTTAGCTAAATATGGCTTCTTGGGTATTCCTGTACCAAAGGAGTATGGCGGACAGGGATGTGACATTCTTACATATGCTATGTGTGTAGAAGAAATGTCAAAGGTTTGTGGTACTACAGGTGTTATCGTATCTGCACACACATCTCTTTGCGTAGATCCTATTATGACTTACGGAACAGAAGAGCAGAAGCAGAAGTACGCTATTCCTCTTGCTAAGGGTGAAAAGCTTGGTGCTTTCGGTCTTACAGAGCCAGGAGCTGGTACAGATGCTCAGGGTCAGCAGACAAAGGCTGTTCTTGATGGAGACGAGTGGGTTCTTAACGGATCTAAGTGTTTCATCACCAATGGTAAAGAAGCTGATGTATATGTAATCTTTGCTGTAACAGGAAAGATTGAAAAGAAGCCCGGTCGTTTCATTAAAGAAATCTCTGCATTCATCGTTGAGAAGGGAACACCCGGATTTACATTTGGTACTAAGGAAAACAAGATGGGTATCTGCGCATCTTCAACATATGAGTTGATCTTCCAGGATTGTCGTATCCCTAAGGAGAATATCCTTGGTAAGCAGGGTACCGGATTTAAGATTGCAATGCACACACTTGATGGTGGACGTATTGGTATCGCTGCTCAGGCACTTGGTATTGCAGCTGGTGCTCTTGAGACAACAATTAACTATGTTAAGGAAAGAAAGCAGTTTGGTAAGACAATTGCTCAGCAGCAGAATACTCAGTTCCAGATCGCTGATATGGCTACAAAGGTTGAGGCTGCAAGACTTCTTGTTTATAAGGCTGCTCGTAAGAAGGATGAGTACCAGGCAGGTGCTAAAGTTTCTTATTCAGTAGAAGCTGCTATGGCTAAGTTATATGCAGCAGAAGTAGCTATGGAAGTAACTACTAAGGCAGTTCAGCTTCACGGTGGATACGGATACATCAAGGAATATGGCGTTGAGCGTATGATGCGTGATGCTAAGATCACAGAGATCTACGAAGGAACAAGTGAAGTTCAGCGTATGGTTATCTCTGCTAACTTATTAAATTAGGAGGAAATGAAAGTGAAAATCATCGTTTGTATAAAGCAGGTTCCTGATACAAAGGGCGGTGTAAAGTTCAATGCGGACGGAACACTTGATAGAGGCGCAATGCTTGCAATCATGAATCCAGATGATAAGGCTGGTCTTGAGGCAGCTTTAAGATTGAAGGATCAGTATGGCGCAGAAGTAACAGTATTAACAATGGGTCTTCCTAAGGCTGCTGACGTATTACGTGAAGCAATCGCTATGGGAGCTGACAAGGGAATTCTTGTAACTGACAGAGTTCTTGGTGGAGCTGATACATGGGCTACATCAACAACTATTGCCGGTGCAATCAGAAACCTTGAATATGATTTAATCATCACAGGCCGTCAGGCTATCGATGGAGATACAGCTCAGGTTGGACCTCAGATTGCTGAACATTTAGGAGTTCCTGTAATTTCTTATGCTCAGGATATTAAGATTGATGGAGATAAGGTTGTAGTTCAGAGACAGTATGATGACAGATATCATATTCTTGAAGCAAAGATGCCTTGTCTTGTAACAGCTTTGGCTGAATTAAATGATCCAAGATACATGACTCCCGGTGGTATCTTTGATGCATGTGCAGCAGAGATCACAACTTGGGGAAGAGCTGATCTTAAGGACGTTGAAGATTGCAATTTAGGTCTTGCAGGTTCTCCTACAAAGATCGCTAAGGCATCAGATAAGGTACGTAAGGGTGCTGGAGAAAAGGTTACTCCTGATTCACCTGAAGATGCAGTTGCATACATCGTTGGAAAGATGAAAGAAAAGCACTTAGGAGGACTATAAGATGAATTTAGAAGAATATAAAGGAGTATTTGTCTTCGCTCAGCAGGTAGATAACGAGATTAGCGGAATCGCTCTTGAACTTCTTGGCAAAGCGAAGGAACTTGCACAGCCTTTGGATACTCAGGTTACAGCAGTATTAATTGGTTCTGAAGTTAAGAATCTTACATCTACTTTAGCTGAGTATGGTGCAGACAGAGTTATCGTTGTAGATGATCCTGAACTTAAGGAATACAGAACTGAGCCTTATGCACACGCTTTGGCTTCAGTAATTAACGAATATAAGCCGGATATCGTTCTTGTTGGTGCTACAGCTATTGGTCGTGACCTTGGCCCTACAGTATCTGCAAGAGTAGCTACAGGACTTACAGCTGACTGTACAGTTCTTGAAATTGGTGATTTCCCTCTTCAGGCAATTCCTGGTAAGGAAAGTGAGCAGAAGCACAATCAGTTGCTTATGACACGTCCTGCATTTGGTGGAAACACAATTGCTACTATCGCATGTCCTAACACTCGTCCTCAGATGGCTACAGTTCGTCCGGGCGTTATGCAGAAGATTGCTCCTGTTGCAGGTGCTACAGCTGAAATCATTGAGTTTAATCCTGGTTTCACACCTAACAACAAATATGTAACAATTAAGGAAGTTGTTAAGGCAGTTTCTGACGTTGAAGATATTATGGATGCTAAGATCCTTGTATCTGGTGGTCGTGGAGTTGGTTCTCCTGAGAACTTTAAGCTTCTTGAAGATCTTGCAAAGGTTGTTGGCGGAACAGTTGCTTGTTCACGTGCCGTTGTAGATTCAGGCTGGAAGCCTAAGGATCTTCAGGTAGGTCAGACAGGTAAGACAGTTCGTCCTCAGGTTTACTTCGCAATCGGTATTTCAGGTGCTATTCAGCACGTTGCTGGTATGGAAGAGTCTGATGTTATCATCGCTATCAATAAGGATGCTGATGCTCCTATCTTTGATGTTGCTGACTATGGTATCGTTGGAGATCTTAACAAGATTGTTCCTCAGCTTACTGAGAGCCTTAAGGCAGAACTTGCAAATAAGTAATTTGCTTATCTAGCATAAATATAAGCAGCAGTTGCCGGAATTGGTGACTGCTGCTTGTTATTTAAGCTAAAATATACAAAATGAACAGATTCAGAGGTTAATATTATGAAAAAGAAAATCTTATTCACATTTATTGTGTGTTTTACAATGCTTTTGACTGTGGCTTGTGAAAGCGCTTCGGAAGATATTTCCAGAAAAAATGAATGGAATCAAAATTCCGGTGCGGATATTGAAAATGCAGCAGGGTTCATGGATGACTCTGAGGGAGAAGCGTTTGGTGCAGGATTATCTGTTGATTCAAACGATAATATGGAAGAATCAAGTTATATAGGAAATGTGGTTTCCGATGATTATATATGTTATAAGGAAGTATCTGATAAGGATGGAGTCTCAATTTTTTATGATTATGATGACCACTGGAATAAGAGCTGGGAGGGCTTTTATACTGAAGACAATCTTGAAAAGCCTTATATAGAAAACTATTATTTTAATATTTATAGTGAGGGTGAGGGTATCCCTTCAGATAAAAAATATTTAGAGGGTTATTTGTGGGACGCTAACGGAAATCCTACTATACATTATGATGGTCATGGGGAAATAAAAGACACCTCTGAGTATGACACTAATAACAATAAAACTGTTTGGCAACTATGGAAAAGTGGTCAGAAGACTTCTGTTTATTACTATGAATACGACGAAAATGGCGCATGTACCTGCGAATCATTGCAGAGCAAAGGCCTTAATTATATAAATCAGAAACAGGTATATACTAATGATGAAAATGGTAATCGTACCAACACGATTATCAGAACGTTTGAAGAAGATGGAAGTATAAAACAGGAAGATATTGGAAGAACCTGGGAATGGAAATACGAGTATGACGAAAACGGATGGTTAGTCAGACTTTATGATGAAGACCCTGAACATGGTGGAATTGAATATGATTACAAATATGAATACGACAATGCAGGTCATCTAATAGTCTCTTATGACAGCTTTACCAGAAGACATTCGTATTATGTTCCTAAAAGTGAATTTAATCATCGTGATGGCATTTCAAATGATGATGAAATAGAAAGCATGTCAGAAAGTGGAAGAAGTGAAAGCGCTATAGATGTTGTCGGCAGATACGTAGGGGGTAGTACTACTGAGTATATTCTTATAATTAATTCACAGAATGGTAACGATGTGAATCTTGATCTTTCGTGGGCTAATGCAAGAACATTTAATGAAGTCGATACACAGGATGTACAGATTAATGGAAATATAATATCCTTTACAACTATAGGCCACGGTGGTCATGGGCTGGAGGGAAATGAAGTGACTTTTACTATAGTATTTGAAGGAAATCAGGCGACTCTTTATTGGGGAACGCTAGAAGACCATAGCGATACGATTATAGTAATGGATAAGCAATAATAGGAACTGATTAATGTCTGAAAAAGATATAAGTAAAAAAGAAGTAAATAAAAGCGGTAAGAAAAAAATAGATTCCGGATTAATAATAATAAGCACTTTCTTACTATTGGCAATCACTGCCTTGCTTGTAGTTTTTATTAAAGCAAAGGGCGTTAAAAACATGCCACTTTCTTCAAACGAGAACTATCAATATTATTATGCCATGATAGTAGGTGACAGAAATTCAGATTTTTACAGAATGGTTTATGAAGGTGCGCTTGAAGCTGCTAAAGAAAATGGAATTTATGTTGAACTCTTTGGAGATAATCTGTCTCAGAACTATTCAATCAGTGAACTTATGGAACTGGCTATTGCATCAAAAGTTGATGGAATTATTTTGACTGCAGATGATAGCGATGAGATTAATTCTATTATTAAAGAAGCTGTTAACGAAGGAATTCAGGTAGTTACGTTGTTTTCAGATTGTACTAACAGTAAGCGTTGCTCATTCGTAGGTGTGGGTAGCTATAATCTTGGAAGAACTTACGGTGGAAAGGTTATAGAGCTGGCTGCAAAAAGGCTTGAAAACGCGCCGGGTGAAACTGTTAAAGTTGATATTTTAATTGATAACGATTCAGCAGATTCCGGCCAGGTCATTATGATTTCGGGAATACAGGATACTATTGCAATATCGGAATATGGTGAAAATATTGTAATTAACGCAGTTCCGGTAGATGCATCGAATTCTTTTTCTGTTGAAAGTTCAATTAGAAATATACTGATTAACGCTGACAACGAATTACCGGATATTATTATCTGTCCAAATGAAGTAGATACAACTTCTATGTATCAGGCTGTTGTTGACTACAACAAAGTTGGACAGGTAGATATACTTGGATATTTTGATTCGGACATAATACTCAAAGCTGTGGACAGAGATATTATTAATGCGACTGTGACAATTGATACCAGACAAATGGGAGCCTTTTGCATTGAAGCATTGAACGAATACAAAGAGCATGGATATACCAGCCAGTATTTCACGGCAGATATTACACTGATTGATAAGAATAATATTAAAAAGTATATGGAAGGTGATTTGTCGGATGAAAACTAAGATTAAGAACCTTTCAATCAGGAAAAAAATATTGCTTATCTGTCTTGTAACGAATATTATCGTCCTATTGGTTAACATAACAATGTTACTCGGCGTAAATGATATAGTTATTCAGCTGGATTCTATTTATCAGGATAACTATAAACTAAATGAGTTGTCTGTGGCATTGGATGATGTCCAAAATAAAATGACCGAGTATCTCAGTTCAAAGACTACAGACTCACTAGAAGCATACTATAGCAGCGAATCTAAATATTCTATGCAGATAGCAGAACTGGAGGGAGCTCTTACAGATTCTTCGTATTCAAGAATGAAGCGAAATGTTGAAAGAATGTCTGAGCAGTACCTTGGCATAGTAAGTCAGACTATAGATGCAAAGCGTGGAAGAAATGTAGATAAATATAGTCAAAGGTACGAAAAGGCGACAAGATTATATGGCTACCTTCAGACTTTGATATACAGTCTTAATAATGAAAGCCTTAAGGAAAATTCTGTTCTTTACAGTGAATCTCTTGATGCGTTCAGGTTGTTTGAAAATGTTAGTGCGTTAGTAATGATTTTTGTTATTGCGGGTAATCTTCTGATTATAGCCAAAGTTGTTAAGGCCATTATCAATCCATTGACAGATCTTACGAATAAGGCTAATGAGGTTGCAAAAGGTAATTTTGACATAGAGTTAAAAGAAACTGAAAACACAGATGAGATAGGTGTGGTTACAAGAACCTTTAATCAGATGGTCGGAAGCATTGGCGAATATGTCGAACAAATAAGGGAAAATGCAGAGACTGAAAAGAAACTAAGAGAACGCGAGCTGATGATTGAAACAAATCTTAAAGATGCTCAGCTACAGTATCTTCAGGCGCAGATCAATCCGCATTTTTTGTTTAATACACTTAACGCCGGTGCCCAGCTTGCCATGATGGAGGGGGCTGACAGGACCTATGAGTATGTTCAGATTATGGCTGAGTTCTTCAGGTATAATGTTAAGAGAGGTTCGAAGACAGTAACTATAGGCGAAGAACTTGAACTGATTGATAACTACCTTTACATTCTGAATGTAAGATTTTCAGGAGATATTCATTACGAGAAAGAAGTCGATGAAAGTCTTTTGGATATAGAGATTCCAAGTATGATTTTGCAACCGATAGTTGAAAATTGTATTAATCATGGAATAAGAGAGATGATGGGTGAAGGAAAGATTAGTCTCAGAGTCTATTCTATTGATGATGTGGCATGCATAAGTATAAGAGATAATGGTGTCGGTATGACTTCGGAAATGATAGAGAAAATGCTGACAGGAGAATATAAGGACGACAATATTGATAAAAACTTTAACGGAATCGGAATGAAAAATGTTATTTCGCGACTGAAACTGTTCTGCGAATATGATGACGTTATGAGTATTGTAAGTGAAGGCCCGGGAACAGGAACAGAATTTATTATTTATCTCCCTCTTAAGGGCAGTAACCATTGATTGAGTATGCTTTTAATAATATGAGTAAGTAGAGGTATTTTGATGTATAAGATTCTTGCTGCTGATGACGAAGGAATCGTACTTGATTCGCTTAAATTTATAATTGAAAAAGAATATGGTGACCAGTGTGTTTTACAGACTGCAAAGACCGGAAGAAGTGCAATAGAACTTGCAGAATCATTTCGACCGGATATTGCCATCATGGATATACAGATGCCGGGAATTAATGGAATTGATGCCATGAGGGAAATGCGTGCCGAAAACAAAAATACGGTTTTTATTGTTATGTCGGCCTATGACAAATTTGATTATGCACAGCAGGCAATGCAGCTTGGGGTTAAAGAATATATAACCAAACCTATGGACAGGAAAAAGGTTATTGAAGCAATCAATCGTGCCATGTCTCAGGTTAGTATCGACAAAGAAAAACGAAGCAATGATCTTATGGTAAGGGAAAAACTGGAGACAGTTATTCCCATACTTGAAAATGGAATGATTTATAATATTCTGCTCAGTGACCAGTATCAGGATCTCGAGAACTATAAGAATCTTCTTGATATACCATATGATTATGGTTTTGTGACTGTACTTATATCAGGGGAAAAACAGGAGGGAATACATCTGACCAATGCGATAGGTACAGGCGTTGTTCTTCAGAAAAATTATAATGAAATAAGAAGCGACATCAAAGGTGCATTTGCCGAAAGTATTGTAGGCGGTACGATGGCTAATAAAATTGCTATTTTTGTTCCAACCCAGAACGATAGACTTGAATATAATGAGAGAATACAGCTTATTGAAAAATGCAGAACTCTTGTTAAAAATATGAAAAATAAGTATGGAGTTATGTTGAGAATGGGTATTGGTCCTGTGTGCTCACTTAATGATATGAATACTTCATACAAGGATTCACTTAAAGCCTTAAGACTGTCTACGGGATCAATTGCTCATGCAGATGATTTGCAGGTGAGTGTTGAGTACGATAAGGATTATCCTATGAATCTGGAGAATAATCTTTTTAATGCAGTAGGCCGGGGAGATGTTTCGGCGGCAACGGATTATGCAGAAAGATTCTATGACTGGATGGTGGAAAGAGATTCGGAAGATCTTATGAGTCTTAGACTTAAAGTACTTGAGTTTGTTATAAGGGCAGAAACAGCTGTATATCGTGAGGGCGGTACAACCTATCATTATGATTCACGAAAAGATTATCTTCCGACTGTTATGTCAGCTTCTGATGTAGATTCAATTAAGGAATGGTATCTTTCCAAGATATCAGAAAGTACCAGAGATATTATAGAACATCTTGATAAATCGGATAAAGATATAACCATTGCAAAAGAATATATTGAGAAAAACTATACAAGCAATATTTCGTTAGATGATGTATCCAGAATTGTAAATATTTCTCCGTATTATTTTAGTAAGGTATTCAAAGAAGAAACAGGAGAGAATTTTATTGATTATCTGACTAATCTTCGAATTAATCGAGCAAAAGAGCTGTTGCTTGAAGGTACTTTGTCGATGAAGGAAATCTGTAATGAGATAGGTTATTCTGATCCGAACTATTTTTCGAGAACTTTTAAGAAAAATGTCGGAGTTTCTCCAACAGAATATAAGGAAGGAAAAGGACAATAAATGAATTCTTTCAAAAAAATGTTTCTTGTAATAGTGATGTTATTGAGCCTTGCGATGACAGCCTGTTCTGAAACTGAAGATAAGCAGGAAAGCAACAGTGCAGTTGTGAATGGAAATAAAATACAAATTGGCATGTGTTTTGATTCTTTTGTAATCGAAAGATGGACAAAGGACAGAGATATCTTTATGTCTGTAGCAAAGGAACTTGGTGCAGAAGTAAACTTTCAGTCAGCTAATGGTGTTTTGGAAGAACAAATCAGACAGATTGATTACTTTATAGACAAAAATGTAGATGTCATTGTAATAATTTGTATTGAATCAGAAGGCTTAAGAGATGTGGTTGCGAGAGCTAAAAACGCCGGAATTAAAGTTATCGCTTATGACCGACTGATAACCGATGCTGATGTGGATTTATATATTACTTTTGATAACTCAAAGGTTGGGGAGCTGATGGGAGAAAATCTTGTAAAGAACGGGATTAAAGACAAGAAAGTTTTGATGCTCGGAGGGTCACCTACAGATAATAATGTTTCACTTGTTGAGACAGCTTTTGAAAATGTGATGGCAGAGAATAATAATGAAATCATCGACAGATTTCATGCTGACGGATGGAAGGCAGAACTTGCAGCCGATTATGTGCTAGAACATCCGGAGATTGTCGAAGAAGCTGATGCTATCATGTGCGGTAATGATAATATTGCTACGGCTGTTGTTTCGGAATTGTCGAAAATGCGTCTGGCCGGTGAAAAACCGGTGACCGGACAGGATGCAGATTTGGAAGCCTGTCAAAGAATTGTTGAAGGAACTCAGCTTATGACGGTTTATAAGCCTGTTAATAAATTGGCGCAGAAGGCTGCTGAGTGTGCAGTAGCTCTTGCGGAAGGAAAATCACTTGATGAGTTTGAAATATCATTGATGGAGAATGGGCAGTACAATATATCATATCTTGGATTGGAACCTGTCTGTGTTACCAAAGATAACATGGATGATGTGATTATCAATAGTGGTTTCCATTTGAAAGAGGATGTATATCTGAATGTACCAAGATAAGAAGTAAATCAGGAATATTTATAAAACAGGTACTTAGGTACTCTGTGATTTTTTGTAAAAAGAGGACTAGCACAAAAAAATGCTAGTCCTCTTTTTATTTTAAATGCTATTTTCACTAAAAAGTGAAGATATAACCGAAAAATGTACTAATGAGATTATGTTATAGTGATAAAGGTAACAAATATGTTATAGCTTTAAGCCTTTTCATTTGGGCTTGAAGTAAAAACCAAAAATCAATTGGGAGGAAAAACAAATGAAGAAAAAGATTTTGGGAGCTCTCTTAGCTATCGCTATGATTGCAACTACCCTCGTTGGTTGTAGCTCAGATTCTAGCTCAGCTTCAGGCGGAGAAAAAGTTGGTGTAGCAATGCCTACTAAGGATCTTCAGAGATGGAACCAGGATGGTGAAAACATGAAGGCAGAACTTGAGAAGGCTGGATATTCAGTTGATCTTCAGTTCGCAAACAACGATGTTTCTCAGCAGGTTAGCCAGATTGAAAACATGATCAACACAGGATGTAAGGTTCTTGTTATCGCTTCAATCGATGGTGATTCTCTTGGAACAGTTCTTGCTAAGGCAAAGGAAAATGATGTTAAGGTTATTTCTTATGACCGTTTGATCATGAACACAGATGCTATTTCTTACTATGCAACATTTGATAACTACATGGTAGGTAC
>JAKSRY010000013.1 GCA_024403415.1 Lachnospiraceae bacterium | reverse complement strand
TCACGGTAAGAAATTTGATTTTTTACCAGTAGAATAGACTTTTATCCTTTTTCACTGGTAATCTCACGGTAAGAAATTTGATTTTTTACCAGTAGAATAGACTTTTATCCTTTTTCACCGGTAATTTCATGATAAAAAATTTAATTTTTTACCAGTAGATTGAATTTTTCCCTTTTTTCACTGGTAAGTCAAGCATGATGCATCGCTGTATTACACTTGGCTCATCGTGTATAACAAAATAGGGTACGGAATATTCCGTACCCTACGCTTAATTATTCAATCAAAAATTATACTAATTCAAGTACAACCTGCATTGCTGCATCACCCTTACGAGGTCCGATTTTGATGATTCTTGTATAACCACCATTACGGTTAGCATACTTTGTTCCTAATTCATCAAAAACCTTAGCAACAAGATCAACTTCCTTAGTTCCACGCTTCTTACCAGCGTTTGTTGTAGGAACTTCAGTTACAGAATAGAGAACCTTAAGCATCTGATGACGAGCATGTAATCTTGAAGGCATATCCTTCTTGATTTCCTTCTTAACAGTTGTATACTTGGTAACCTTCTTACCATCAACAACTTCCTTAACGCGCTTTCCGTCTTTATCTCTCTCAGGAACTTTAGCATCAATTGTTACTGTTTCGAAATTATCCTTTTCCTTAACACCAAGTCTGATAATTCCATCAACAATCTTCTGTACTTCCTTAGCTCTTGCTTCTGTTGTAATGATCTTTCCATTATAAATAAGAGCTGTTACCTGATTTCTTAAAAGAGCTTTTCTCTGATCAGATGTTTTTCCTAATTTTCTATACTTAGCCATGTTGGCTCCTTTCTGAGCTTTTGCTCATCTCATTCAATATGGTCGCTGCACTCTACTCTTTGGATTTACAAATGCAAACGATAGTTCCATTATTTGAGAACCCGACTCAACCCATTGGAATTACGAATCAAGTTATCAGTTATTATTATTCCTCACCGATGTTAAGATGAAGATTCATTTCCTTAAGCTTAGCAAGTACTTCTTCAAGAGACTTCTTACCAAGATTACGAACTTTCATCATTTCATCAGGAGTCTTGTTTGTAAGTTCTTCAACAGTGTTGATTCCTGCTCTCTTCAAGCAGTTGTATGAACGAACTGAAAGTTCAAGTTCATCAATACTCATTGAAAGTGCTGTCTTTGTTTCATCCTCTTCCTTAACTGCCATGATATCAACATTCTTGGCATTCTCAGAAAGATTAATGAAGAGACTGAGATGCTCGCTCAATACTTTAGCAGCTAAAGAAACTGCATCGTCAGGAGCGATAGTTCCATCTGTCCACACATCAATAGTAAGTTTATCAAAGTCAGTAACCTGACCTACACGAGTATCTTCTACTGAGATATTAACTCTCTCAACAGGAGTGTAGATTGAATCAATTGCAATCACACCAATTGAAAGATTCTCATTCTTATTCTTTTCTGAGCTTACATAACCTCTACCCTTGGTAATTGTAAGTTCCATATATAACTTAGCTTTCTTACCGCAAAGAGTAGCAATTGTAAGATCAGGGTTAAGAATTTCAATATCAGAATCACACTGAATGTCAGATGCCTTTACGACACCTTCACCTTCAAAATCAATATATGCTGTCTTAGCTTCGTTGGTATCTGAAGTATTCTTGATGGCAAGGCTCTTGATATTCATGATAATTTCAGTAATATCTTCCTTAACTCCATCAATTGAGCTGAACTCATGAAGAACTTCACCAATCTTAACCTGTGATACTGCTGCACCAGGTAAAGAAGAAAGCATAATTCTTCTTAAAGAGTTACCCAATGTGATACCATAACCTCTCTCTAAGGGCTCTACTACAAATCTGCCGAACTTTTTGTCAGCCGAGATTTCTACTACCTCAATATTTGGTCTTTCAAAATCAAACACTTAATATACCCTCCTTATGCTATGGAATTATTTAGAATACAACTCGACGATAAGCATCTCGTTAACAGGTACATCAATCATCTCTCTTGTAGGAAGATTCTTGACAGAACCCTTAAAGTTCTCTACGTCAACATCTAACCACTCAGGGAATAATCTGCCTGCTGTTACCTCCAGAATATCCTTGTATCTCTGCATAGACTTTGCATCTTCGCAAACTTCTATAACATCACCAGCTTTAATAAGGTATGAAGGAATGTTTACAACCTTTCCGTTTACAAGAATGTGCTTATGATCAACAACCTGACGTGCTTCACGTCTTGTTCTTGCAAATCCCATTCTGAAAACTACTGAGTCAAGACGTCTTTCAAGAAGAACCATAAGGTTTTCACCGGTCATTCCCTTCATTCTGTCTGCCTTCTCATAGTAATTTCTGAAAGGCTTTTCCAAAACACCATAAATAAACTTAGCCTTCTGCTTTTCACGTAACTGAAGACCATATTCAGAAACCTTACGACCTGCGTTATGTGCCTGTCTCTTAGATGTCTTAGAATATCCAAGGAACTGAGGCTCAAGTCCTAAAGCTCTACATCTCTTTAACACTGGAACTCTGTTAACTGCCATTTTAATTTCTCCTTCTTAATAATTGTTTACAATACGAAACCGTACCTTCATCCAACAACACACATTTGGTAATTAGTTCTATATAAATATAGACAAATCAACCAAAAATTAAACTCTACGTCTCTTAGGCGGACGACATCCATTATGAGGAACAGGTGTTACGTCCCTGATGGAAGTAACCTCTAATCCAGCAGCCTGCAATGCTCTGATTGCGGCTTCACGTCCTGAACCGGGTCCCTTCACCATAACATCAACAGTCTTAAGGCCATGCACTAAAGCAGCCTTTGTTGCTGTTTCTGCAGCCATCTGTGCTGCGTATGGAGTAGATTTCTTTGAACCTCTAAATCCAAGACCACCGGCACTTGCCCATGACAATGCATTTCCTTCGCTATCTGTTAATGTAACGATAGTGTTGTTGAAAGATGCCTGAATATGTGCCTGTCCATGTTCAACGTTTTTCTTGACACGTTTCTTGGCTACCTTTTTGGTAGCAGCTTTCTTAACTCCTGCCATTTTAAACTAACCTACTTTCTTAAATACTCACCACCCAAATTGGGCAGCATAACAACTTAAATTACTTCTTCTTGTTTGCAACAGTACGCTTAGGACCCTTACGTGTTCTTGCGTTGGTCTTAGTCTTCTGACCACGTACAGGAAGTCCCTTTCTATGACGGATACCTCTGTAGCAACCAATTTCCTGCAAACGCTTAATGTTAAGAGCTGTTTCTCTTCTAAGGTCACCTTCTACCATATACTTGGCATCAATAACCTCAGCAATCTTCTTAACTTCGTCGTCTGTTAACTCTCTAACACGAGTATCAGGGTTAATCTTAGCTTCCTCAAGAATCTTTGTAGCAGAAACTCTGCCGATTCCATAAACATAAGTTAATCCAATTTCGATACGCTTGTCTCTAGGTAAGTCAACACCTGCAATACGAGCCATATACTTTTCCTCCGTTTCTTAGGCAACACCTAACGTTGCCGATACTAATTGATTGGGGCTTTTCGCCCAACCGGACTGATCAAAGCAGTTCCGATCTTACACATATTCATGTGAATCAAGAAGCTATCGCGATGACTCGCAATTTATCCTTGTCTCTGCTTATGCTTGGGATTTTCACAAATAACTCTGATACGTCCTTTTCTCTTGATGATCTTGCACTTTTCGCAGATCGGTTTTACTGATGACCTAACTTTCATGTTAAACCTCCTTTCAAAAAAGACCGTTTACTAGTGTAACACAAGAGTTTCCCTTATGCAACACTTAATTTATTTATCTCTCCAAATGATTCTTCCTTTTGAAAGATCATATGGTGATAATTCTAAAGTAACCTTATCTCCCGGAAGAATTCTTATGAAATTCTGACGAAGCTTTCCGGAAATATGAGCTAATACCTTATGTCCGTTTTCAAGTTCAACCTGGAACATTGTATTAGGAAGTTTCTCTATAACTGTTCCTTCAATCTCTATTACATCTGCCTTTGACATTCATATCCTCCTAGACATTTCCGAGAGTTAATATCTCGGGTTCACCATCTGTTATTAATACTGTATTCTCATAATGCGCTGACAAAGATCCGTCTGCCGATACAACCGTCCACTCATCATCCAGCCAGTTTACATCCCATGTTCCCATGTTAATCATGGGTTCAATTGCAAGTGTCATTCCGGCTTTAAGCTTAGGTCCGCGTCTCTTCTGTCTGAAGTTTGGTATCTGTGGATCTTCATGAAGTTCTGTTCCAACTCCGTGTCCAACAAGAGATCTTACTATTCCATATCCAAAGGGAGTCACATAATCATCAATTGCATTTGAAATATCAAAAAGATAATTTCCTTCCTTTGCATATTTAATTCCTTCAAAGAAACTCTGTTTTGTCACATCTATAAGCTTTTGAGCTTCATCGGATATCTTTCCGACACCATAAGTCCTTGCTGCATCTGAATGATAACCTTCATATATAAGTCCGGCATCAAGTGAAACAATATCACCTTCTTTAAGTATTCTGTTTTTCTTAGGTATTCCATGAACGACCTCATCATTAACAGATACACATATTGATGCAGGATAACCGGCATAATTCAGGAAGTTTGGAATACAACCATAAGATGTTATAAGCTTATATCCTAAATCATCTATATCCTTTGTGCTGATTCCCGGCTTTATGAATTTGCCAAGTTCCTCATGAACAAGGGACAATATTCTGCAGGATTCACGCATTAATTCAATTTCTCTTTGAGATTTAATATTAATAGCCATATTATTCGCCCAAAATTGCAATTATTGAATCAAAAACTTCGTTCATAGGCTTTGTTCCGTCTACTGACTTCAAAAGTCCACGCTCGTTGTAGAAATCAATAAGTGGCTGTGTCTGCTGATGGTATACATCAAGACGTTTCTTAACTGTTTCAGGTTTATCATCATCTCTGAGAACAAGAGCCTCACCACAGTTATCACAAATTCCTTCCTTCTTAGGAGGAACAAATTCTACATGGTAAGTATTTCCACACTTAAGACATGCACGTCTTCCACCCATACGATTAATAATGTTTTCATCAGGAACATCAACATCAATGGCAAAATCAATGCCATCATTAAGTTCCTTCAATGCCTTTTCAAGAACTTCTGCCTGAGGTATTGTTCTAGGGAAACCATCAAGAACATATCCGTTCTTGCAGTCATCCTTGGCAACTCTGTCAAGAAGAATCTTAACAGTTAACTCATCAGGAACAAGCTGACCCTGATCCATATATTTCTTAGCTTCCACACCTAAAGGAGTGTTGTTCTTAATATTTGCTCTGAACATATCTCCTGTTGATACGTGAGGAATACCATATTTGTCTGCTATCATAATTGCCTGTGTGCCTTTTCCTGCACCAGGTGCACCTAACATGATAATTTTCATATTTTTATCCTCCGGCACCACTCTGATTCTTGCGTTTCAAAATGGTTTTCAAAAATATATATTTGTGATTCTGAAAATCACCCTTTAATTTATGTATGGGAAAGCCCAAACAGACTTTCCCATACACTAATATCAGTTACTTTTAATCATTAAGAAATCCTTTGTAATTACGAACAACCATCTGAGATTCAATCTGCTTGATTGTTTCAAGAATTACACTAACGATAATGATCAATGAGGTACCACCAAATGATACGGATGCACCAAGCCATCCATTAAACAAATAAGGAATAATACAAATGATGGTAAGTCCTGTAGCACCAATAAATATTATGTACTTTAATACCTGTGAAAGGTAATCTGAAGTTGGTTTACCAGGTCTGATACCCGGGATAAATCCACCAGACTTCTTCATGTTCTCCGCAACCTCCATTGGATTGAAGGTAATTGATGTATAAAAATATGCGAAGAATATTACTAACAAGATGTAAATAACAAGACCTATTGAATAAACAGGTTCCTGTGGATTAAGCCATCTTGTTGAATTAAATGTATTGAGCACTCCTGCCCAAAACTTAGATGAAACCTGAACATCAAAGAATCCAACGATGATTCCCGGAAGCTGTAATAAGCTTGATGCGAAGATAACCGGAATAACACCGGCTGTGTTAATCTTCAAAGGAATAGCTGATGAATTACCACCAACCATCTTTCTTCCCTGAACCTTCTTTGCATACTGTACGGGGATCTTTCTGATTCCGTCGCTAAGGATAATAACCAATACTACAATTCCTGCAATAATTGCAATGATAATAACAGCAGCAACTATAGCAACGGCTGTGTTCTTCTGGCTGAATACGAATCTTTCAAATAAAGTAGCCATATCAGCAGGAATTCTTGAAATGATATTAATAACCAAAACGATTGAAATACCATTTCCAACACCATGCTCAGTAATCTGCTCACCAACCCACATAAGGAATGCTGATCCGGCAGTAAGTGTTACGATAACTGTAATCATATTCAAAACAGTTCCTTCCTGAAGAAGGTTTCCGTTCTTGAATGAAACAGCCATAGCTGTTGATTCAATTAATGAAAGGCCTACAGTTACGTATCTTGTGATGGAAGCAATTTTCTTTCTTCCCTCTTCGCCTTCTTTTTGCATTTCCTCAAGCTTAGGAATTGCTATTGTTAATAACTGCATCAAAATAGATGATGTAATATACGGAGTGATGTTTAACGCCAGGATAGACATATTTTCAAATGATCCACCTGTGATGGCGGCGAGGAAGCCTGAACCGGCTCCCACATCCTTCATCTTATTGTTAAACCAGTTAGTGAACTGTTCTGTTAACACTCCTGGTACCGGTATCTGACATCCTAAACGAACTACAACAAGCATCAAAAATGTAAAGAAAATCTTCTGTCTGATTTCTTTAATCTTGAATGCATTTCTTAATGTTGTCAGCATACTATATCACCTCAGCACTTCCACCAGCAGCTACAATCTTTTCAGCAGCTGATGCCGAAAAAGCATTAGCTTTAACGTTGAGCTTTTTGGTAATCTCTCCATTTCCAAGTACTTTTATTCCATCACCGGGGTTCTTGATAATTCCTGCATTCATTAATGCTTCGATATCAACAACTGCTCCGTTTTCAAATCTTTCATCAAGAAGACTAAGATTTACAGTAACGATTTCTTTATGAGAAGGACACTTAAATCCTCTCTTGGGAAGACGTCTGTATAAAGGCATCTGACCACCTTCAAAACCAATTCTGGGTGCTCCAGAACGAGCTTTCTGTCCTTTATGGCCCTTACCAGCTGTTTTGCCGTTTCCTGAACCATGTCCACGACCTCTTCTAAAATTATCACTAAATGTTGATCCTTCAGCGGGTCTTAAGTTGGATAATTCCATCATGACACCTCCTATCTATTAATTTTCTTCTACTTTAACTAAATGTCTGATCTGCTGAATCTGTCCACGTGTAGCTGCATTATCAGGGAACACCTTAGACTGATTCACTTTAGTAAATCCCATAGACTTAACTGTTGCCTTGTTCTTGGGAACTGCTCCGATAGGAGATTTCACTAATGTAACTTTAAGAGTCTTTTCTGCCATTTTGCTTATCCTCCTATGCCAAGATTTCTTCTACTGACTTACCGCGGGCAGCTGCAACTGCTTCCGGAGTCTTAAGGCTCTGTAAACCAGCGATAGTAGCCATAACAACATTCTGCTTATTGTTTGATCCAAGTGACTTTGTACGGATATTCTTAATACCTGCAAGTTCACATACGATACGTGCAGGACCACCGGCGATGATACCTGTACCTTCAGGAGCCTTCTTAAGAAGAACTTCTGCAGATCCGAACTTACCAAGAATATCATGTGTAACACTGGCATTTTCGTCTGTTGGGATAGCTATCATATTCTTAATAGCATCCTCCTTACCCTTACGAATAGCCTCGGGAACTTCAGCAGCCTTGCCAAGTCCGGCACCAACATGACCGGCACCGTCGCCAACTACTACCAAAGCAGCGAAACGCATGTTACGACCACCCTTTACAACCTTAGTTACACGTTTAATAGCAACAACTTTATCATTTAATTCCATGTTGCTTATATCAATGATTGTATGTCTCATTACGTTTCTCCCTTCCTTAGAATTTCAAGCCAGCTTCTCTGGCTGCATCAGCTAATGCTGCAACTTTACCCTGATAGATGAATCCTCCTCTGTCAAATACAACAGTTTCGATTCCCTTATCAAGAGCTCTCTTTGCAATAACTTTTCCTAAATATGCTGCTGCGTCAACGTTATTAGTCTTCTCTAATTCAGCCTTAACTTCCTTTTCAGTTGTAGAAGCTGCAACAAGAGTATGACCAACGGTATCGTCGATAATTTGAGCATACATATGATTATTACTTCTGAAAACCGCAAGACGAGGTCTTTCGGTTGTACCGCTAAAACGGTTACGTATCTTCATGTGCTTTTTAGCACGTACTTCTGATCTTGATTCTTTACTAACCATTTTTATACTCTCCTTATCTATTACTTCTTACCAGTCTTACCGACTTTACGTCTGATAACCTCATCAGCATACTTGATTCCCTTACCCTTATATGGTTCAGGTCTTCTCTTATCTCTGATTTCAGCTGCATACTGGCCGACCTTTTCTTTGTCGATACCCTTAACAGTGATGATATTTCCTTCTACTGTTGACTCAAGTCCTTCAGGATCAATCATCTCAACAGGGTGAGAGTATCCAAGGGCTAAGGTTAATGTCTTACCTGATTTAGAAGCTCTGTAACCTACACCATTGATTTCAAGTTTCTTTTCATATCCTGCAGTAACACCAACAACCATGTTGTTAATAAGTGTTCTTGTAAGACCATGTAAAGACTTCATCTTCTTGAGATCGTTAGGACGATTAACAACAAGGTTACCATCCTCAAGCTTAATCTCCATATCTGCAGGCAACGCTCTTTCAAGTGTTCCCTTAGGACCTTTAACAGTCACTTTATTATTTTCTGCTATATCTACAGTTACACCTGCAGGTACAGCGATTGGCATTCTTCCTATACGTGACATGCCCGTACCTCCTTAAATTTATCAACTAACAATAATTACAAATTACCAAACGTAAGCCAATACTTCTCCACCTACCTGGAGTTCTCTTGCCTTCTTGTCTGTGATTACGCCCTGGTTGGTTGAAATAATTGCAATACCAAGTCCTCCTAATACTCTGGGAAGTTCTTCCTTACCAGCGTAAATTCTAAGACCGGGCTTTGAAATTCTCTTCAAACCGCTGATTACTCTGTCATTACGGTCAGCGCCATACTTTAAGGTGATACGAATTGTCTTAAAGTTGCCTTCTTCAACCAAATCATACTTTTTGATAAATCCCTCATCCAAAAGAATATCTGCAATAGCCAGCTTCATTTTAGAAGAAGGAACATCTACTGTATCATGTTTAGCAGTATTTGCATTACGAATTCTTGTAAGCATATCTGCAATAGGATCACTCATTGTCATCTTTCTTTCCTCCTTAATAATTACCAGCTTGCCTTCTTAACACCGGGGATTTCTCCCTTGTAAGCAAGGTCACGGAAACAACATCTGCAGATTCCGTATTTTCTTAAATATGCATGTGGACGTCCACATATTCTGCAACGGCTGTAGGCCTGAGTAGAAAACTTAGGTTTGCGCTGCTGCTTTACCTTCATAGATGTTTTAGCCATTTCTTTCCTCCTGATACTACTTTGCGAAAGGCATGTTAAACAGTGTTAACAGCTCGCGTGCCTCTTCGTCAGTCTTTGCAGTTGTAACGAAGATTACATCCATACCTCTAACCTTGTCAATCTTATCATACTCGATTTCAGGGAAGATTAACTGCTCCTTAATACCAAGAGCGTAATTTCCTCTTCCATCAAATGCGTTAGGATTAACTCCTCTGAAGTCACGTACACGAGGAAGTGCTAAATTAACCAAACGATCAAGGAACTCATACATCTTTTCACCACGAAGTGTAACCTTACATCCGATGTTCATTCCTTCTCTAAGCTTAAAGTTAGCGATTGACTTCTTAGCCTTAGTAAGAACTGCCTTCTGACCTGTGATTGTCTCCATGTCCTTAATAGCAGAATCTAATACTTTAGCATTTTCTTTAGCTTCACCAACGCCCATGTTAACGACGATTTTGTCAAGCTTAGGAACTTCCATAATATTCTTATATCCGAACTTCTTGATCATAGCATCTACGATCTCGTTCTTATATTGATCTTTTAATCTGCTCACGCTAATGCTCTCCTTTCCCAGAATTAGTCAATAACATCACCTGATGGCTTTGCAATACGAACTTTCTTATCTCCGTCCATCTTAAAGCCAACACGTACTGCCTTACCCTTATGAACATACATAACATTTGAAATGTCCATAGGAGCTTCCTTCTGAATGATAGAGCCCTGTGCGCCCTGGTTCTGCTTAACGTGCTTGGTTACGATGTTAACACCTTCAACAACTACCTTGTTGTTCTTGATATCAACTGAAAGAACCTTACCTTCAGAACCCTTATCTTTACCAGCGATAACCTGAACTGTATCACCTTTCTTAATCTTTAAACTTGCCATTATCGTCTCCTCCTATAATACTTCTGGAGCCAAGGAAACAATCTTCATAAACTGTTTCTCACGAAGCTCTCTTGCTACGGGTCCAAAAATACGTGTTCCTCTTGGAGTCTTGTCATCCTTGATGATAACAGCTGCGTTCTCATCAAACTTAATGTATGAACCATCTTTACGACGTGCGCCCTTAACAGTACGTACAACTACAGCTTTAACAACATCACCCTTCTTAACGATACCGCCGGGAGTTGAATCCTTAACTGTAGCAACAATTACGTCACCAATCTGAGCATATCTTCTTGTAGATCCGCCAACAACTCTAATGCAAAGGATTTCCTTAGCACCGGTATTGTCAGCAACTTTTAATCTGCTTTCCTGTTGAATCATGCTAATTCTCCTTCCAAATTACTTAACTTTCTCTACAATCTCAACAAGTCTCCATCTCTTATCCTTTGAGAGAGGTCTTGTTTCCATTACTTTAACTGTATCACCGATCTGGCATTCGTTGTTCTCATCATGAGCCTTCAACTTATAAGTATCTTTTACAATCTTCTTATAGAGCGGGTGCTTTACATGATTCTCAATAGCAACAACAATAGTCTTGTCCATCTTATTGCTGACAACTTTGCCCACACGTGTTTTTCTTAAATTTCTTTCTTCCACGACTGTAAGTCTCCTTTCTAAATGAGTTCCATGTCCGCCTTATTACGCTTCTTTTGCCTTTTCAGTCATAACTGTCTGAATTCTGGCAATGTTCTTACGTACTTCAGTGATTCTGGCGGTATTCTTTAACTGCTGAGTTGCATTCTGGAATCTCAAATTGAAAAGCTCTTTTTTAGCAGCAAGTAAATCCTGTTGTAACTCTGCATTTGATTTATTCTTTAATTCCTGTAAATACTTACTCATTTTATACACCACCTTCCAAGTCTGCTTTTGCAACAACCTTACACTTGCAAGGAAGCTTGTGAGTTGCCAAACGCAATGCTTCTCTAGCTACCTCTTCAGGTACTCCTGCAATTTCAAACATTACACGTCCGGGTTTAACAACTGCTACCCAAAATTCTGTAGCACCTTTACCTTTACCCATACGAACGCCGAGAGGCTTATTTGTAATAGGCTTGTCAGGGAAGATCTTGATCCAAACTTTACCACCACGCTTGATGTAACGTGTCATCGCAACTCTGGCTGCTTCAATCTGATTAGACTTAATCCAGCATGGTTCTGTTGCTACGATTCCGTATTCACCATAACAGATTTTATTTCCACGTGTAGCTTTTCCGGCCATTGAGCCACGGAACTGCTTACGACGCTTTACTCTTTTTGGCATTAACATTTATTTATCGCTCCCTTCCTCAACAATTTCTTCTTCATTCTTCTTAGTAGGAAGTACTTCACCCTTATAGATCCATACCTTAACGCCTACCTTACCATATGTTGTGTCTGCTTCAGCAAAACCATATTCGATATCAGCACGTAATGTCTGAAGAGGAATAGTTCCTTCAGAATAGAACTCTGAACGAGCGATATCTGCTCCACCTAAACGACCTGAACAACATGTCTTGATACCAAGAACACCTGCTCTCATGGTTCTTCCCATGCAAGACTTCATAGCACGACGGAAAGATACACGATTTTCCAACTGCTGTGCAATATTTTCTGCTACTAACTGAGCATCTCTGTCAGGACGCTTGATTTCCTTAATATCTAATGAAATCTTCTTACCGCCTGTAAGCTTTGTGATCTCTTTCTTAGTAACTTCAATCTTAGCTCCGCCCTTACCGATTACTGCGCTTGGCTTAGCTGTAAATACGATAACCTTGACTCTGTCAGCTGTTCTTTCGATTTCGATCTTAGCAACACCTGCACTGTAAAGCTTCTCTTTGAGGTACTTTCTAATCTGGTTATCTTCAATAAGAAAGTCTGCAAAATTATTATCATCTGCATACCATCTTGAATTCCAATCCTTAATAATACCGACTCTTAAGCCGTGCGGATTAACTTTCTGACCCATTCTCCTAATCCTCCTTATCTTTCATCCAAAACAACAGTAATGTGGCTCATTCTCTTTTCGATTCTGTAAGCTCTACCCTGTGCTCTGGGCTGTACTCTCTTCATTGTAGGACCCTTGTCTGCGTAGCAAGCTGCTACAACAAGGTTCTCAGGATTGGGATACTTGGTAGGATCCTGGCTGTATAAGTACTCTGCATTAGCCTTAGCTGACTCAAGAAGCTTCTTAATGATAGCTGAGCCATATCTTGGGCTGTAGGTCAGAATACCAAGAGCAGAATCAACATCCTTGCCACGAATGGCATCTAATACAAAACACGCCTTCTGAACAGAAATTCTAGCGTAAGATAATTTAGCTGAAGGTCTGATATCTTTCTGCGCATTTCTTTCTCTCTTAATCTGGGATCTATGTCCTTTTGCCATGATAAACCTCCTATCTTACCTAACCTTAGACTTCTTCTCGTCCTTACCATGACCTCTGAAGGTTCTGGTAGCAACGAATTCGCCTAATTTATGACCAACCATATCCTCTGTTACATATACAGGAATATGCTTTCTTCCGTCGTGTACTGCAAATGTATGTCCCACAAAAGAAGGGAAGATTGTAGAACGACGTGACCAGGTCTTAATAACCTGCTTCTGTCCGGATGCATTCATAGCATCTACCTTTTTCAGCAAATAAGCATCTGCAAAAGGTCCTTTTTTAAGTGATCTAGCCATTTTTCTTCTCTCCTCCTATTACTTGATAGCCTTACCATCGCGTCTTCTTACGATCAACTTGTTGGAAGCCTTCTTCTTCTTTCTTGTCTTAAGACCAAGAGCAGGCTTACCCCAAGGTGTGCATGGACCGGGACGACCGATAGGTGCACGACCTTCACCACCTCCGTGTGGATGGTCATTAGGGTTCATAACAGATCCACGAACTGTAGGACGAATGCCCATGTGACGCTTACGTCCTGCCTTACCAATCTTGATAAGGTTGTGATCAACGTTACCAACAACACCAATAGTTGCTCTACAGATAATAGGAACCATTCTCATTTCGCCTGAAGGAAGACGTAATGTTGCGTACTTTCCTTCTTTAGCCATCAACTGAGCGCTGTTACCTGCTGAACGAACAAGCTGTCCGCCCTTTCCGGGATAAAGCTCAATGTTGTGAATCATAGTACCTACAGGAATCATCTCCAAAGGAAGACAATTTCCAACTCTTACTTCAGCTTCAGGTCCATTCATAACCTTCATGCCATCTGTAAGTCCTTCAGGTGCAAGGATATATGCTTTCTCACCATCTGCATAACAGATAAGTGCGATATTAGCTGTTCTGTTAGGATCATATTCGATTCCGATTACTGTTGCAGGAATTCCATCCTTCAAACGCTTGAAATCAATGATTCTGTACTTCTGCTTAGCACCACCACCGTGATGTCTAACAGTTATTTTTCCCTGATTGTTACGTCCGGCTGTCTTTGACTGAGATACGCACAAAGATTTCTCTGGAGTCTTCTTTGTGATCTCTGAAAAGTCAGAACCGGTCATATTTCTTCTGGAAGGTGTATATGGATTATATTTTTTAATTCCCATGACTTATTCTCCTTTCATCGATTTAAAGACCTGAGAAAATCTCGATATCTTTACTGTCATCGGTAAGCCAAACCATAGCTTTCTTCTGCTTAGCTGTTCTTCCGAATACATAGCCACGTCTCTTTTTCTTTCCGTCAAGGTTCATTGTGTTAACTTTCTTAACCTTAACGCCGTCGAACATCTTTTCAACAGCTTCTTTGATCATAGACTTGTTTGCTTCAGTATGAACATAGAAGGTATATTTCTTTTCGCCCATAGACGACATACTCTCGCCGGTTACAACTGGCTTTAAGATAACGTCATAATACTTAATATCTGCCATTATGCATACACCTCCTCAATCTTTGCTACTGCATCCTTGGTTAATACAAGTGTATCTCCCTTTAAGATGTCATATACATTAATATCACTTGCCTGAGCAGTGTTTACATTAGGAATGTTTCTTGCTGAAAGAATAACATTCTTATCCATCTCAGCCAAAACAACCAATGCCTTGTTTACTTTAATGTTATCCATAACCTTCTGGAACTTCTTTGTCTTGATTTCGTCAAGCTTGAGTTCATCAAGTACGATAAGCTTTCCATCGATTACTCTGCTTGTTAATGCGCTCTTAACAGCAGCTCTCTTTTCTTTCTTGTTAAGCTTGAAAGAATAGTCTCTAGGTACCGGAGCAAATACAACTCCACCGCCTGTCCACTGAGGAGATCTTGTTGAACCCTGACGAGCATGTCCGGTTCCTTTCTGTCTCCAAGGTTTTCTTCCGCCTCCTGATACTTCAGCGCGAGTCTTAGCTTTCTGAGTACCCTGACGATTGTTAGCAAGCTGCTGTACAACTGCCATATGTACAAGATGTTCGTTGATTTCTACGCCGAACACGCTGTCATTAAGCTCAATCGTACCAACTTCCTTGCCTTCCATATTATAAACAGATACGTTTGCCATAACTTAAGTTTCCTCCTTTCATCATCCATTAAGCCTTAACGGTCTCTCTGATGGTTACCAATGCCTTCTTAGGTCCGGGAACAGCTCCCTTTACCAAAAGAAGATTCTTTTCAGCATCTACACGTACTACTTCAAGATTCTGAATTGTAACCTTTACACATCCCATATGTCCGGGCATTCCTTTTCCTTTGAATACACGGCTAGGTGATGAACATGCACCGTTAGAACCCTGATGACGATGGAACTTAGAACCATGCTGCATAGGTCCTCTGTGCTGACCAAGTCTCTTGATTGCGCCCTGGAATCCTTTTCCCTTTGATGTAGCAGACGCATCAATCTTATCTCCTGCTGCGAAGATATCTGCCTTGATTTCCTGGCCTAATGTGAATTCATCAGCATTTTCAAACTTGAATTCTCTGACAAATCTCTTTGATGAAACTCCGGCTTTTTCGAAGTGTCCCTTCAAAGCCTTTGAAACACCGTGTCTGTTAACGACTTCCTTATTGCCGCCCTTGTCTCTGTTAACAATTCTTTCCTTCTTGTCAACGAAACCAACCTGAACAGCTGAATATCCGTCATTTTCTACTGTCTTGATCTGTGTAACGAAGCAAGGACCTGCTTCCAATACTGTTACGGGAATCAAAACACCGTCTTCATTGAAGATTTGAGTCATTCCGACTTTTGTAGCTAAAATAGCTTTTTTCATTTCTTTCCTCCTTAATCTACAGCGGGCCCCGTTTGGGCCATTCTAGTGAGAGTTCGATAAGCACTTGCTTATCTTTAGTTACCTTTGGACTTATTTGTCCTTCATCTTAATATCAATGTATACACCTGCAGGCATTTCAATCTTCTGCAATGCTTCGATTGTCTTAGGAGTAGGTGTAAGGATATCGATCAGTCTCTTGTGAGTTCTCTGTTCGAACTGTTCACGTGAATCCTTATACTTATGTACAGCTCTAAGGATTGTAACAACTTCCTTCTTAGTAGGAAGAGGTACCGGACCGCTTACAGTAGATCCTGTCTTCTTGATAGTTTCGATGATTTTTTTGGCAGATGCATCAACAAGCTGATGATCGTAAGCCTTGAGAGTAATTCTCATAACTTGTGTTGCCATTAAAGTCGCCTCCTTTTCGTACTTTTACATTGTTTCTTTTAAGTACAACAAGCGGTGACTGTACACATCTCCGTGCGTGTCCTGTCGTGTCACAAAAAATATATGCGGTTTCCCGCGCTACATTTTTCTTTATTAATAAGTGGTTTGCAAGTTCCACTCATTTCAGCAACCGGCATCTTTACGCCCGTGTTTCTGCTCATCGGCAGACATAATTTTGTGGTACAGTGACTTGTCGTCAGGTTCTTCGTCCCTGTAAATTGCTGTTTCTTCATCCATTAGATGCATGAGTTTTCATACAATCTACGGGACCTTGACATTCGCTCCACGGAAAACCTGTCTTACCTTTCGGTCTGACAGCAACCTCGCGCTTCACAGCTATCATGCCACAGCATGAATTAGTATATTATATTGTTTAGGGGATTGCAAGAACTTTTTTAGATATTTTTTACGAAATTTTGTTTTTTTATTTGTACAATTTTTTATTCAGAATTCAGGCCCAATAATTGGTGGTTTCAGAAGAATTACCACCAATATATTGAGCTCACATTTTATTTCCTTAAAAGATATAAAATCAGAATATATTACATATCTGCTTTCATACTATTATATTTAGTCGTCAAGACTGTGAATAAACATACCGGATCTGAGTTTTGGTTCAAACCAGGTAGACTTTGGCGGCATTAACAGACCTGCATCTGCTACCTCAAGCAACTCTGATATAGATGTCGGATACATTGAGAATGCTATACGCATATCTGTAAGACATCTCTTCTCGAGTTCACCAAGTCCCCTTATTCCACCTACAAAGTCAATTCTCTTATCTGTTCTTGGATCAGCAATTCCAAGAATAGGTCCAAGAAGGTTATCCTGCAGAATCGAAACATCCAGTCCCTTAACCGGATCATCTGACTTAATCTTATCTTTTGCTGTGAGGGTATACCACTTTCCATCAAGAAGCATTCCAAAGTTTCCCTTCTTGTCAGGAGCTACAGCCTCACTTGCAGCATCCGATATTTCAAATCCTGCTTCCTTAATTTTATCGAAGAGTTCTTCGACCGTATTATTATTAATATCTTTAACTACACGATTGTATGGCATAATCATAAGCTCATCATCCGGGAACAGAACTGAAAGAAATCTGTTATAGCCCTCACTGTCAGATGGTTTTGATTCAGCCTTTCTTCTCTTAAGTCCGACCTTGACTGCAGAAGCACATCTGTGGTGACCATCTGCAATATATGTGCAGTCGATATTTTCAAAAGTAGAATGGATAGCTTCTATCTTATCGCTCTCATCAATAATAAATGCTCTGTGTCTGATGCCGTCATCAGATGTAAAGTCATATAATGGCTTTTTGTTATCCTTCGTCTCCTGAACTATTTTTCTGATTTCATCCTTGGCTCTGTACACAAGGAAAATAGGACCGGTATGTGCGTTGGTTGTATCAACATGCTTTATTCTGTCTATTTCTTTGTCTTCTCTTGTATTTTCATGTTTCTTAATTACAGAGTTAACATAGTCGTCTACAGATGAGCAGGCAACAATACCTGTCTGAGTTCTTCCATCCATAGTAAGTTCATATATATAATAAGAAGGTTTTGCATCCTGTATCAAAGTTCCGTCTTCTCTTCTCATCTTTAACATTTGTGCTGCTGCCGCATACACCTCCGGTGCATAGGTATCAACCGCATTGCTAAAAGATGTTTCAGCTCTGTCGATTGCCAAAAAAGAAAGTGGATTAGCTTTTACAACTTCAGTTGCTTCTGCTCTGTTATATACATCATATGGAAGTGCGCAGAATTTATCTGCGACCTTGGAATTTGGGCGTATAGCCTTAAACGGAGTTACTTTTGGCATATTTTTCCTTCCTTATATAAATAATGAATAAATGTATCAACTGACAAATATAATATATTTAGTAGAATCTGTAATTTCCACTTAAAGCCATAAAAGCAAAAAGATAAAGACAATTGTCATAATATCTTCTTCTACCTTTTCGTAAAGGGAGTTCCCAGAACTTACGAACAGCCCATGAGCCTTCTGCTTTGTCTCCTTCTTCAGGATCAGTTGCAAGATAACTCATAGCAAGTGTTGCAAGTAATCCATATGGATGAAGCGCCACTCCCGAAGAAGCAGTCTCCGAATCATCTTCCTTTGCCACCGGCTTTCCATCTATTTCATAAACACCAAAATGAGGTCCTTCAGAATCAAACTTTACTTCTTTTTCAAAGAATTTACGAAGTGCTGCCGTTCTTTCCTTCTCAACTGCTGCACACTCTATATTCTTCACTATGCACCAGCTGTAATCAAGTCCCATATTTGCGGCTGTTCTGTAAGCATCAGAGTAAAAATAGTCATGTCTTCCCCACTGCGTCCATTCACCTTCAAACGGAGTTCCGTCGTATTGTGCATACTCAGCAGACATTCCAGTCTCGGGATGACAGCTCTTTTCAAAATATTTACGAGATTCTACAGCTGCTTCTTCATAGAACCCGGCATCTTTTATCAATTCATCTGCTTCAGCTGTATCCTTACATTCAGCAGCTTTCTTTTTAAGTTCATCTGCATATAATTCATAGAAGTGCGGCAGATGATAACTCGGATCTGAATAATTACAGCCGGCAACAAATTTAATATACTTTGTTTCGTAATCATACATAGGAACAGGATTATGAAGCATTGCTTTCATAATTGCAACTGCTTCATTCGAGTAATTAAATATTCCCTCTCCGTCTCCCCATCTTCTTGATGCAAGAATCAATGCTGCTGCAAAAAATTCTTCTCCGTCAGGTGCCGGTCCCTGGGAATTCTTCTTTCCGTCTGTCTGGTTGGACCAGCAAAAATAACCTGCGTTAACGCCCTCTGAAAGATACATGTATGTTTTTGTCCATTTCCAGATGCGGTCAAACTCTTCTTTCTTATTTAACTGGACACACATCATCATTCCGTAGCTTTGTCCCTCGGTTCTGACATCGTTATTTCCGGTATCGGTAAAGTACCCCATGTCGTCGCCGACTTCATAATATATTTTTTCACCTTCGGGGCCATAAAACATATTCTGAAATGTTTCTTCAAGGCGAGCATCTATCTCTTCCTTATTGTATCCAAATTCTAAAAAGACATTCCTGAAATTCATAAAATCAAATTCACTTTTCTCTATATACTATGGCAGTTAAAATCCACCGCCTGCCAATTTCCTTTAATCCGCTAATTTGCCTTAAACACGGTTCCTATATCTTTGCCGTCAAGGATTCTGCTTATATTAACAACATCACTTCCGTTGCAGATAATCATATCAATGCCTGCTCTTGTTGCAATTCCGGCAGCTTCGAGTTTGGTTATCATTCCGCCGGTTCCCCAGGTAGTTGATGCATCCTTTGCATATCCCATATATTTATCAACATCATCTACAAGTTCAATGAATTCTGCATCCTTATTCGTCCTCGGGTTGTCTGTATACAAACCGTCTATATCAGAAAGAAGAATCAGTAAATCAGCTTCTACGAGCTCGGCAACAATTGCCGACAATGTATCATTATCACCAAAAACTTCATTCTGAATCTGATCTGTGGATACAGGGTCGTTCTCATTGATAATAGGAATAACGCCCATATCAAGTAACTCTCCAAGTGTATTTTGCGCATTCTCTCTGCTTATCGGATGAGTAAGTGTCTGCTTCGTCACCATAAGCTGGGCTATTGTCTGATTATACTCAGAGAACAGCTTCTGATAAATCATCATAAGTCTCGCCTGGCCAACTGCTGCACACGCCTGCTTCACTTTAAGATTTGAAGGCTTTTCCTTGATGCCAAGAGCTGTTCTTCCTGCTCCGATAGCTCCTGAAGAAACAATAATAACATCCTTATCCCTGCTTCTTATATCAGTAAGAACCTGTGCAAACTTATCAAGCTTCAAAAGATTGATATCTCCCGTCTCTTCATGCGTAACATTCGAAGTACCAATCTTCACAACAATTCTCTTTTTATCTTTTAAAAATTCTCTATCCATTTTTCAATTTGCTCTATGCATGATAATATTTTTCGTCAATCCACAGATTAAGCCTCTGCATTATATTTAAGTGACTGGCTCTTAATCAGTTCCTCATCAGAAAAATAATTTATCTTCATTGCATTCTTAACACGGTCAAGAGTATTGGCCGCTGCAGCTTCCGCAACTTCTGAGCCCTTTCTTAAGATTTCATATACACCAGGAATATCCTTCTGCCATTCTTCTCTTGCAGTTCTGATAGGATTAAGGGTTTCCTGAAGAACATTATTAAGGAACTTCTTAACCTTAACATCTCCGAGTCCGCCTCTTGTGTAATGATCCTTCATTTCCTGAAGACAGCTGTAATCCGGACAGTATTCTGCAAAATATTCGTCCTTACAGAAAGCATCAAGATAAATAAATACAGGATTTCCCTCTACATGACCCGGATCAGATACCTGAAGGTGTGTAGGATCAGTGAACATAGCCATAACCTTCTTCTTAACATCAGCTTCTGTATCTGACAAATATATACAGTTTCCAAGAGACTTGGACATTTTAGCCTTACCGTCAGTACCCGGAAGTCTAAGACAGGCTTTATTCTCCGGAAGAAGTATTTTAGGGCTTACAAGTGTTTCTCCATAAACCGAATTAAATTTGTGTACTATTTCCTGAGTCTGTTCAAGCATTGGCATCTGGTCTTCACCAACCGGAACACAGGTAGCATCAAATGCAGTAATATCTGCAGCCTGTGAAATAGGATATGTAAAGAAACCAACCGGAATACTTGCCTCAAAGTTTCTCATCTGTATTTCAGCTTTAACAGTAGGATTTCTCTGAAGTCTTGATACTGTAACAAGATTCATATAATAAAAGCAAAGCTCTGTAAGTTCCGGAATCTGTGACTGAATAAACAGAGTAGATTTAGCCGGATCCAGTCCGCATGAAAGATAATCAAGTGCTACTTCTATTATATTGTCTCTAACCTTTCCCGGATTTTCAGCATTATCTGTCAGAGCCTGTGCATCTGCTATCATAATGAAAATTTTGTCAAACTCTCCGGAATTCTGGAGTTCAACACGTCTTCTCAACGAACCAACGAAATGACCTACATGAAGTTTTCCTGTTGGTCTGTCACCTGTTAAAATAATATTACTGCCCATTAACTATTCTCCTTTATTTCATCCATCTTCCACTTGCTCCGCAGGGAAGAATGAGATTATTTCCTGATACCGGAAGCCCGATTTCTCCGGCTTCAACGTGCCCACCCATTTTCTTAACTATAAGGGTATTAAGCATATAATTAAGAACAAGTGGCTGTAATCCGGTTGTATACGAATTGATTAAAAAGAATTTTGCTCTTTCACTCAGCAATTCCGTACA
The DNA here is from genome assembly GCA_024403415.1 of Lachnospiraceae bacterium. Taxonomy (GTDB): domain Bacteria; phylum Bacillota; class Clostridia; order Lachnospirales; family Lachnospiraceae; genus JAILLW01. The sequence goes on along the minus strand of JAKSRY010000013.1, from coordinate 40,906 downwards.
TAATTCAATCAGCGGATATACACTTTCTTCTATTTTCCATATTTCACCTTTGGGTCCTCTTCCGTAAGAAGGAGGGTCCATTATAATACCATCGTACTTGTTCCCGCGGCGTATTTCTCTTTCGACAAATTTAACACAGTCATCAACAAGCCATCTTATCGGTGCCTCCGAAAGTCCCGACGATGCCGCATTTTCCTTTGCCCAGCCAACCATACCTTTGGAAGCATCAACATGAGTAACATTTGCCCCCGCCGCCGCTGCCGCAATGGTAGCTCCGCCTGTATATGCGAAAAGATTCAGAACCTTAAAAGGTTTTTCCTTACTAAAATCTCCGGACTTAACTGACCTGCTTATTATATCCGAGAACCAGTCCCAGTTTACTGCCTGTTCAGGAAATAAACCTGTATGCTTAAAGCTGAACGGCTTAAGATTAAATGTCAGTTTTCCATAATTAATTGACCATTCATCCGGGAGATTAAAGAATTCCCATTCTCCTCCGCCCTTTGAGCTTCTGTGATAATGTCCGTTAAGTTTTCTCCACAAAGGATTGTCTTTTGGAGTATTCCATATTACCTGAGGGTCAGGACGGCAAAGTATATATTTGCCCCATCGCTCCAGTTTTTCACCCTGTGATGTATCGATAACTTCATAATCCGACCAATTGTCAGCAATCCACATCTTAATGTATTACTTCCTTCCATTCAAACATATTACGCCTATGATAAACAAAATAAATTAAAAACTCAAGGCGTTTATGATACACTATTAGTTATAGATAAGCCATCAGATATTTATCCAAATCAAATCGGAGAAACATATGAAAGCATTCATAATCAAACCAACCAAAGACTTTATGGGCGCCCTTCTCGGCGGTACTTTTTTTGATAACTTCCTGTTGGAAGAAGCGACAATAAAAACCTTTAACACTTTCCAGATTAACGGCAGAATCATTCCCGAATTCTATGATGATTATGAATTTGGATATGAGTTTTCTTTTTGGAAAGATATACGTCCCACAGCCTTCTCTCTGATAAAAGGCAAAAACCTTCCCGTAAGCTGTCATTTTGTTCTTCATCTTAACCCTGATGAAATGAACTCCCTTATAGAAGCAAATAATATAGCAGAATACAAAGAACAGATTTCCGGTTTCGTTCTGAATATCAAATTTCAAAATTCAGAAATTCAGATAATCACTTCAATTGCCTTTAACACTTTCGTTATGAACAAAGCAATAGACGAGGTATGGGACAAATATGCCGAAGAACTTCTTAAAGTGTTCTCGCCAGAGCAACAGTAATCTCTCTTATCTTGTCAAGATCAACGTCTCTGACTGCTATATCAAGCTTACCGAGTAAATCGCCGGCTTCTGCACTTGGAAGCTTATAACTCTTAAGCTTCTTCATAATATCATCAACCTTATCCATGTCGAATTCCTTGGTTGCTACGTTCATCTCAAAAAGATCTGTCTTTATTACATTTACAGGCACTTCAACTTTATCCATATCATCAGCCTTGGCATCGGAATCAAAGTATGCAAGTGACTCCTTATATGCTCTGTACATCTTAAGAAGTTCCGGATTCTTTTCACTTATAAGGTCTACATTATTTTCCTTACCTGCCATCTCCATACTAAGCGCCATCTCTGACAATTCAGTTGCGCCTATCATTCTTGCTGTGCTCTTAAGTGCGTGAACTTCAATTGTATAATCTTTGATGTTTCCTTCCTTGAAAAGCTCTTCAATTTTATCGGCCTTTGCATCAATAAGTCTGTAGAAATCTTCAAGAATCTCATCATACAATTCGTCTGATCCGAAATACTGAATTCCTACTTCTCTGTCAATTGCACCATATGCCATATTCGCATCCTCCTTCTTCCGAGAATCTGACTCCTTCACGTTTTGTGGAGCAGATTCGGTATTTATTTTTGTGTCTTCCGTTTCGTTTGGCAGGACTTTTACACAATCCTCTATCAACTCATCCGGAAGCCATCTTCTTAACACATCATACATATCAGGCATCTGAATAGGCTTACTTAAAAAGTCATTCATACCGGCCTGAAGAAAACTGTTCTTTGATGAAATGGTAGTATTGGCAGTTAACGCAACTATCGGCAGTTCCTTATAGTATTCACCATCCATATTCCTGATACGTCCTGTTGCTTCAATCCCATCCATAACCGGCATCATATAATCCATAAGAACAAGATCATAATGCTTCTCTGAAACACGTTTAATCGCAACCAGGCCATTCTCCGCCGTATCTATACTCATTCCAATCGGTTTAAGAAGTTCCTTAACGACCTTCATATTTATTTCATTATCTTCAACCACAAGAAGATTAACCTTTGGTGCTCTGAACTTTTCGGTAGAATTAATTGCATTTACGCTATCAACATCTGTCGGTGTGCTATCCACAATCTTCTGCGGGATTGTGACTATGAACTCACTGCCGCGTCCATACTCACTATGAGCTTCAATATTTCCGCCCATAAGCTTTAATATCTCAGAACTTAGCTTCAAGCCAAGACCAACACCATCTCTCTGATCTTTTTTCTTTTCAACATTTTTAGATGAATCAAAGAGTGCTTTAAGTTCCTCGTTTCGTATTCCCTGTCCCGAATCCTTAACAGAAATAATCAGGTTCACCATTCCTTCTTCCTTTAACAGGGCCGACACCTTAACATTTACAAATCCAATCTCAGTATATTTAATGGCATTGGACATAAGCTTTGAAATTACAAGCTTAATTCTTGCCTCATCACCCAACAATTTTGAAGGAAGCTCACTGTCAATCTCATACGAAATTCTGACCGGTTTCATTACCGCTTTTTCAGAGAAGGTTTTCTTGATGCTTTCGAACAATCTGCCCGGCATATATTCCGTCTCGACAATTTCAAAAGTATCTGATTCTATCTGTGAATAATCAAAGATATCACTAATAATATCAACAAGTTCATTACCGGAATTTCTTATACTTGTTACATATTCGCTCTGTTTCTTATCAAGTCCGTTTCTCAGAAGAATTTCGGAACTTCCGACAATTGACATCATAGGTGTTCGAATTTCCTGAGAAAGATTTGCTATGAACCTGTTCTTTGCGGCATTAGCCTTGTCTGCACGATCTCTTTGCAGTTCAATTTCCAAAGTCCTCTTAACATTTTCCGTAATATCATCAAGAACAAAAAGTTCTCCCTTATATTCACCCTCACTGTTTGCTATTTTCTTATTTCTAATAGAATAAACTCTGTTGGAAATATCTATACGCTCATTACCCTGGGCTTTATTTCTGAGATCATTAATAATTCCCATGTAAGTATTTTTATCGCTCATATCAATTCCAGGCAGTAATTTTCGTGCCGAATTATTGATGTATGCAATATTTGAATAGGCATCAAGTGCCACAATTCCATCTCTTAAAGAATCTATTATTACTTCCCTTGCTACTACAGCAATATCTGTAAGACTATAATGGAATATAGGAATGATCATCAGTACCGATGCGATAGCAAGACCAATGTTTGCAGTATCGATTCCATCTGTTTTTCCTGTAAAGAAAACCAGCAATCCTGCAAGTGCAATAAACTGCGCCCACATAATATATTTGAACTGTTTTCTTTCAAGAGAGGTTTTCATTCTCGAAAACTGTCTTATAACAACAATTATACTGATAATTGCGTAAACAATTGGTGTTGCCTGAAAAATCCAGTAAAAAATACCATGACCGTAGATATTATGCGGGAAGAATCCATCCTGTACATAGGTCATCTCTGTATAATACAGATGGTGCCATTCATTCGTAAGAATAATAAAATATAACACCGCATGAGCGGAAAGCAACGCTGTTCTCAACCAGGACTTGATATCTGCATGGCAGAATTCCAAAACAAAATAGAGTAATGCCAATGGGAAAAAGGCTTTACCCAAATACAAAAACCTCGTCGCAGCATAAGCAGCTTCGCTCGTTTCTGCCATCATTTCAAAGATATACCCCACATTGTTAACCAGTACTGTCATAAGGTAAAAGAGCAGATATGAGTGTATCTTTGCAACCTGATGTCTGAAAACATAAACGATTTCCATCATTACAAGAATTACAGATATGAACATTGCAATCAGAAAGAAATAATACATTTATACCTCATCAATTAAATCTAATTTTGATAGAACAAATCTCTGCATCAGATCCCACACGCATATTGGGTCCAAACAGACCAACCCCCGAAGTTACTATATTATGCATGTTATCCTTTTTAAGATAACCTGCCGAATTCTCCCAAAGAAATACTCTGCTGATAATTGTCAGTGGAAAAAACTGACCATCATGTGTATGTCCGCAAAAATCTACATCAACACCTGCGTCCGCAAGTTCCTGAAGTTCTCTCGGTTCATGGTCCATCACTATAATTGGCTTTGAACTGTCAAGATTTTCAACGCACTCTGAAGGTGTCAGTCTTGAATCTGCCCACTTCCCTATTCTTGCGTAATCCGGCCTGCCATAAAGATAAAAGCTGTCATCGATCAGTACATATTCATCATGAAGAAGGTTAATATTTGATCTTTGAAGCAATTCGTCCATCAAATCAGAACTTCCTTTTGTTCCGTCATCACCATTGAAGGTGAAGCCTCCGATAATCTTCTCATCAATGTCATGATTTCCGTATACGGCATAGGTTCCATACTTTGACTTCATTGAACCCAGGGCTTCAATTATTGCCTCAGGATCATCAAGTGCCTCATATTCGTTATCATATAAATCTCCGACTATCAGTACGATATCCGGATTTTCCTTATTTACCAGTTCAGCAGTTTTCTGAATAAGATCAGACTCGATGTTATATCCCATATGAAGATCTGCAAGCATTACAACATTCAGCTCCTTAATGTCTCCTGCATTTTTGTCGACTGAGATTTCGTATTTGCTGACCTTTATATTTCTTGCCTCATAGGAACCATACAATACAACAAAGACAATAAATCCAAAAACACACAATCCAAGAATTGATCTTCTTTTGCTAAAATATCTTGCAATTCTTTCCCTTCTTGTAGTGATGCCTTTCTTTTTCCAGTATTGCATTTCAAACAGTCTTGCTATCCATACAACTACGAAGGCTATTCCAAGATATATGTCGATTCCAAGATGATAATTTCCGATAAGCTTAAGTGTTCTTCGCAATTCATAAAGGAACGGCTCACTAACCTTATTCAAATCGTTAGGCATTAAAAACGCTATATATATTGCAAGGGTAGATATTCCAAACAGTGTGGCCAGTATTGCTTTAATCAGTCTGGTTGGAATATGTCTTGACTTTGCAGTCCGCTTGAGAGCATCAACCCATTTTAATATTTCGTAAATAAAGTATACGTTCGCTGCAAGGTAAATCGGCGAAAGTTCCAGAAAAAGCATAGTCTGTTATTCCCTTTCCAACATTAGGATTACCGCTCGAATATATGTTGTCCACAACAAATATTGCAATAAGAATTACGAGTATTATAACTGCCTTCTTTGTCGATATTTTTGAAAAGATATTATCAAGCACCGGTGCCAGGAAATACACTCCCGCCACTCCGGCAACACCAAAAATCAAAAGGCCTTCAGCACATATTCTTCCATTAAGGTTAAGGAAATAATCTGAATAATCCCACCACTTTGTTCCGTCTTTGGTTACCTCAAGCAGCCACGAGGTGAAGTATTCAACTCCTCCACACAATGTCATGGCAAGGAAAAACTCCGCTACCGGCTTGTTCCTGAATCTGTTAAGCAAAAGAAGAATAATCATAGCCCCTGATCCATATATTGGAAGCCACGGGCCATGCAAAACTCCTCTGTTAACAAATCTTGCATCTTCTATGATATGTATTCCGACTTCCCATATCCATCCGATGAATGAAAATGAAAAGAACATAAGCAGTAGGCTTGGAAGCGAATAGTGCCTCATAAAATACACATTTTCCAGATGAATCTTCTTAACAGGTGGTTTAACCGGATATGTTTTTTCCGGATATATTACTCCTTCAAGAGCCTTTTCATAATTCAAAATTGAGAGTTTTCTTGCCAGATTTTTGCGATAAACTTTTTCATAGTCGTTATACAACGGCACCATTCCAAAAAACTTCGCCAAAAAATTTTCAAACTTTGAAATCTGTGGAAGCTCCTCTTCCTGATTCCCGGCAGCGATGACAACATCGGCATAGGCCTCGTCAATGGCCTCTTTCGATGCATATTCATAAAGATATTTATCATCCAGACGTTCCATCATATCAACGCCTGATTCCTTGGCAATCTTTCGTAATTCAACATAGTATTCGGCAAATACCGTCATCCTGTACGACTCGGAAAACAGCATACTGACAAGTCCGAACGTAACTATATTGAGCAATCCCCAGCCAATGAATGAAATATCAAGAACAAAGCATTCCCATTTATGTCCGTTCATCATATTCTGAGACATTTTTATTGCATCTTTTCCCGAAATATCAGATCTTTCAGCCAAAATAAACGGAACCATAAAGTATTCATATCTTTTAATAACTCCGCCAACAATTGTGAGCGACCATAAAAGTTTAAACAGATACGCCCTCATCATTGCTAACGAAACCTTGCCCCAATGTCTTAATCCAATAAGATGCATAAGAGCTGATCCGGGGAAATATTTATATAATCTTCCCTGTAAAAAGAATCTGTGATAAACAACCTTAAACACATTTGATAGCAGCATTATTTTGAAAAACATCAAAATAAACGCAACTATCACAAGAGCTATTTTTGCTTTTTCCGGAGAACCCGTCATACTTACAAGACCTGAAAACAGGGTTGTCGCAAAATAGCTTTTTGACATATAATCAACCATCTTCCAGACAGTGTCTTTCAGCTGTGAAACGCCTTCTTCAACTTCAACCTCACGATTGGCTATCGACTTACCGGTTTCTGCGATGGTTATGTAATTACCGGTTGTAGTATTTATTGCACCCTTAACATCACCATCAGCGATTTTAACTAACGCAATTCCGACGTTACTATCATTGTCTATTCTGAAATTTACTATATTGAATGCAGCATTATGAATTGAACCTATAAACATTGCTATAAGCATAACAATCAGAAAGAATAAGTAATGCTCTTTTAGGTTCTTTCTTGCATTCTTTTTCAATTCTTTGCGGCTAAGCATACTACCCCTCATCATAAATAAGCATACTACATCTGATTATCTTACTTTTAGCCGTACAATTCAAGGATTTTCTTCTTTGGGGACGCTTCTTTTGTCACGAGGAGCGCCCTTTTGTCACGCTAAACAAGCGTCTTCCATTCGCCATCACGGCTCAATGAAGACACTTTTGTACATCCTTGCGCAAAATTTCCCCCGACATCTCATTCCATAGAGGTGTTCCTCATTAAATATAAAAGGGCATCACCGTCTGATATTATCGGCAACACCCTTTTAACTTTCATATAAACTTAATCAATAACTTCATATCATAACTACATATCATCAATGCATTTCATAACTACACATCATCACTACATATCATCGCAGCATTTCTGACGTGCAGCCTGACTATTTGAGAAATGAAAATATCTCCATCGGACTTGAAATTATATAATCTGCCCCCGAAAGCTCTGCCTCATTCCCAAAGCCGTAACCGCAGCCTATGGTTAACACACCATTTTCTCTGCCGGCTTCAACATCCTGAAGTCTGTCTCCTATCATGATATAATCACCCGGACGTTCCTTCATAATGTCGGAAAGAATTTTACTTTTCGAAGCATAATTATATTTTTCAGATGGATAAAAATCTACGAACCATCTGTCAAGATCAAACTGTGCCTTTATGGCTTCCATATATGCAATCTTGCAGTTTGAAAGGATTATAGCCTTAATCCCTTTGTCCAATAACAAATCAAGCATTTGCGGAACTTCTTCATACATTTTTGCATAGCCGTCATGAATCAATCGAATCATATTCTCACCAACACGAACCGAAACCTTTTCTTTAACCGAAGGTTCAAGGTTTGGGGCAAAATCATCCCACATAGCCATTGGCGTAAGCCCAAGATATTGGGACAAACCATCAGGCGTTATTGCAGCGTAATCAACGCTGCTCATAAGTGCAAACTCATCACATGCTATTCTTACAGCTTCCGCGTACAAATATTTAGTATCGTGAAGAGTTCCATCCCAGTCAAAGACTATATATTTATTCTGCATCAGACCACTTTCAGCCTGTTCCGAAACAATGCATTTATCCTGCATTAGATGAGTTCCATTGCATTAACCATCTCAATAGCAGCAAGCGCACAGTCATAGCCCTTATTTCCTGCTTTAGATCCTGCTCTTTCGATAGCCTGCTCGATATTTTCTGTTGTAATAACACCAAACATAACCGGCTTTCCTGTAGACATTGATGCCTGTGCAATTCCCTTTGAAACCTCTGCACAAACATAATCGTAATGAGAAGTTGAACCTCTGATTACAGCTCCAACGGCAATAACAGCATCATACTTATCAGATTCAGCCATTTTTTTAGCCATAATCGGGATTTCAAATGCTCCGGGTACCCATACTGCTGTTATATCTTCTTCGGCAACACCATGACGAACGAGACCGTCAACAGCGCCATCAAGAAGCTTAGATACTATAAAACTGTTAAATCTTGAAGCAATGATTCCAACCTTCATTCCTTCTTTAGCTACTACTTTTCCTTCAATTACATTGATACTCATGTTGTTCCTCCATTTTATTTTTATAAATATATATTTATTAAACAAATAACAATCTATGCAATATATACATCTTCAAATGCATTACATACATCTTAAAACGCATTAACGGTAATTTATCCACCAAAACGCAGTTAGTTTACATAACTTTATTCAAATGTTATATGCTTAAAGATATGTCCCATTCTGTTCTGCTTGGTTTTAAGGTAGAACTTATCGAACTTTCCGGGTTCTATTTCAATGGGAACTCTTTCCTTGATTGTGAAATCAAAGCCCTCAAGACCATATATCTTGTCAGGGTTGTTGGTGAGAAGTCTGATTGAATTAACACCAAGATCCTGAAGCATCTGCGCTCCGGACCAGTATTCTCTCAGGTCTGCAGCAAATCCCAGCTCTAGGTTGGCATCAACTGTATCTCTTCCTTTTTCCTGAAGTTCGTAAGCCTTCAGCTTATTGATAAGGCCAATTCCTCGGCCCTCCTGCCTCATATAAAGGATAATTCCGCGACCTTCCTTTTGCACCATCTCCATAGCTTTATCAAGCTGAGGTCCACAGTCACATCTCATCGAACCAAATACATCACCGGTAAGGCATTCAGAATGAACTCTGCAGAGAATATCCTCTCCATCACCGATTTCACCACATACAAGAGCAACATGATGCTCTCCTGTAATGTCATTGACATATCCGTAAATCTGAAACTCGCCATGCGCTGTCGGAAGCTTCGCACTGGCTTCCCTTACCATGTGACACTCATATCTTCTAAGGTAGTCCTGTAAGTCCTTTATTGTGATAAATACAAGACCATGCTCCATAGCCATCTGCTTAAGTTCTTCACTGCGCATCATGGTTCCATCATCACGCATTATCTCACAGCAAAGACCACATTCGGTCAGTCCTGCCAGTCTGCAAAGATCAACAGTTGCTTCTGTATGTCCATTACGTACAAGCACACCACCATGTCTTGCTGTAAGTGGGAATACATGTCCGGGTCTTCTCAAATCGCCCGGCTTTGTATCGGGATCACATAATTTTTGGCAGGTAAAGCCTCTTTCGAATGCAGATATTCCCGTAGTTGTATCCACATGGTCAATCGATACCGTAAACGCTGTGCAGTGATTGTCTGTATTTTCTGACACCATTTGCGGAAGATTCAGTCTGTCTGCAATCTCCTTGGACATCGGTGTGCAGATTAACCCCTTTCCATATGTTGCCATGAAATTAACATTCTCACCTGTAGCATATTCAGCTGCACATATGAGATCACCTTCATTTTCCCTGTCCGGGTCATCAATACACATTATGACCTTACCATTCTTCAAAGCCTCTATGGCTTCAGGTATTGTATTAAACTTAAAATCCATACCTATGCTCCATTCTGATTAGTATAAAAAATTATTGTTTCATATAAAAATATATTTGTTTACTGATAAAAATATCTACTGATAAATATTTATACCGTTTCTCAAGTATATGTTTATACTCAGCAAAATCCATGTTCCGCAAGAAAGTCCATTGTCAGAAGCGATTCACCGCCTGCCTTGGAATCATTACCGTTTGAATCATAAGGATTTGATGCCTTATTACCCTCCAGCAGTCTCTTAACATATTTTCCGACAATATCGTTTTCAAGATTAACCTTGTCTCCTGTTTTCTTCCGAAGAAGTATTGTCTCAGAAGCCGTATGCGGAATAATCGATACCTGAAAATCGTTTTTGCCAAGTTTTGCAACAGTAAGACTTATTCCATCAATTGTAATTGATCCCTTTTCCATAATGAGACCAAGTATTTCAGGAGAAGTTGTGATTTTAACCCAGACAGCATTTTCTTCCCTGTCCATCGAAACAATAGTTCCAACTCCGTCAATATGCCCCGAAACAATGTGACCTCCGAATCGTCCGTCTGCTGCCATAGCTCTCTCAAGATCTACAGGACTCCCGGATTTAAGTGCACCAAGATTGGTACGTCTTAGTGTTTCCGGCATAACATCTGCTGTAAATCCATCCGCTTTTAATCTCGTCACGGTCAGACACACTCCGTTAACGGCTATTGAATCTCCTATTTTTGTCCCCTGAAGGACTTTAACCGCATTTATTTCAATCTGTCCGGCTTTGCTGCCGCTGACAACTCCCCTTACGGTTCCAACTTCTTCTATTATCCCCGTAAACATTAGTTTTCCTCCTTAATATCACATTCAAGAAGAATATCCTCTCCCAATTGCGTCATTTTAGTAAATGAAAGCTTGACACAGTCAGAAGGTGTCTCAATTCCCTGTCCTTCAACGGGTGTCTTGGCATCCTTTCCACCAAATAATTTAGGTGCAACATATGCCATAACATGATTCACATACCCGGTTCTAAGGACTGCCTCATGAATTCTTCCGCCACCTTCGACAAATATACTGTCTATTTTAAGTTCGCCCAGTTTTCTGAATAATTTAGTTATATCAACTTTGCCATCATCGCCGGAACATTCCAGTAATTCTATTCCGGATTCCATGAGAGCATCTTTCTTTGACAGACGCTTTTCTTCACAGTCGCCTTGTGTAACATATTCTGCACTCTTTGAGACATTAGAATCAGGCAACGTCTCTTTTTCAAGAGTTTTCGCGTTATAAGCGACGTAAGTTTTATACTCTTTTGCAGTCTTTACTATATTGGAATCAAGCGGAATCCTCAGTTCGGAGTCAACGATAATTCTTACCGGCTGATGAAGCTCTTCTCCTTCAACTCTGACGTTAAGCATTGGATCATCCGAAATAACTGTTCCGATTCCTGCCATGATTGCAGCATATTTAGCTCTTTCTTTATGTACGTGTCGTCTTGCGACTTCGCCGGTAATCCATTTCGATTCACCGGTATGGGTTGCTATCTTTCCATCAAGTGTCATTGCGTATTTCATGACTACATACGGCATGTTGGTAGTTATAAAATGAAAGAATACCGGATTAATTTCATCGCATTCTTCTCTCATAAAATCTTCTACAACTTCAATTCCATGTTCCCTTAAAATCCTGCAACCCTTTCCACTCACCAAAGGATTGGGATCTCTTGAGCCTATGACAACTCTTTTAATCTTGTTCTCGATAATTGCTTCTGTGCAGGGCGGCTGCTTTCCTGTATGACAGCAGGGTTCCAATGTCACATATATAGTTGCGCCTTCTGCCGATTCAGTAAGTCTTGAAAAAGCATCTCTTTCAGCATGTAAATCACCATATTTATGATGATATCCTTCTGAAATAATTCTTCCGTCTTTAACAATAACTGCACCTACCATGGGATTTGGATTGACAAACCCTATTCCTCTTTTGGCAAGTTCTATTGCGCGAAGCATATATTCTTTATCAGTATAAGACATAATTTTCATCGCTCCAAAATACAAACCAGTCGCCTTCATGCAAGCATGTGCATTTACTTGGCTCATTGTGTATAACATAGATGCAACACGCTTTGCGAGTAGCATCTATGATTAGCGGTCGTCAAATCTCCTTGCATGCAAGCATACAGTCGATTTTCCTCGTCGCCATAACAAAAATGGCTCCGGAAATAACTCCAGAGCCATAAATACTATCAAATAATTATATCCAACTTACAAGCTGTTTTAACTAATAGTTATCTTCTTTCATCCAGACTGTACTGTCGGCTTCGGAATCACACCGAATCATGCATAATGCTCGCGGGCTATACCGCCGGTGGGGAATTTCGCCCCGCCCTGAAGATTATTCGATTAACAAAAAATTATCATCATCCAGCTATCATGTCAAGTAAATGTCATCATCTTCGCTGTAATATGGTTATCTATGGTCTGTTTCCACCATACGTTTACACTACATGTTTCCACCACATGTTTCTTTAAGGGAACATACTCCATCACATATACATACCCTAGTTCATTTCCGTATTTTATTCAACACCAAATCATTACATGGGGGCATATTATCTATTCCGAATAATTCAGTTATGGGCGACAAATTCTATATAAAACTAGTAATCGTGGTTTTGGTTCGCATTAATTAGTCTTTCATAGTAATTTCTACATAAAATAGACTAAACATTCGGACTTTTGTTCTCATTAATTAGTCTTTCATAGTAATTTCTACATAAATAGACTAATCATTGGGACTTTTGTTCTCATTAATTAGTCTTTCATAGCAATTTCCACATAAAAAAAGACTAATAATCGGATCAGAGAATCACGAAAATTAGTCTTAATCAGTAATAATTATAAAATATTATTTTTCAAGCTTTCCACTTTCGAAATACTTGTGAATGCATGCTGCCACAGCTGCACCAATGAAAGGTCCTACGATGAATACCCAAAGGTCAGCCAAAGCATCTCCACCGGCAAATAATGCAGGTCCGAAAGATCTTGCAGGGTTAACAGATGTTCCTGTCAAACCAATACCAAGAATATGAACCAGAACAAGTGTGAATCCGATTACAACACCGGCAAATGAACCATGATTAGCTTTTGCACTTGTAACACCAAGAATAACAAGAACAAAGATACATGTTAATAAAATTTCAACAATAAGTCCTGCAAATGAATTGTTGTTAACACCTGTAAGTCCGTTTGAACCATATCCACCTGTCTTATCAATAACATTTCCGCTTGAGAAAATTGCCTTAAGAATGCCTGTTGCAGCAATTGCGCCGAGACACTGAGCAATAACATATCCAACAAATTCCTTAACCTTAAGTCCACCTGTCATCAATACAGCAAGTGAAACTGCAGGGTTAATGTGACAACCTGAAACATTACCTACACAATATGCCATTCCAACGATTGTAAGACCAAAAGCAAGTGCTGTTAATAAATAACCACTTCCGTTTTCAATGCTGGGGCCAACAAGCATTGCTGTTCCACATCCAAGAAGAACAAGCGTAAATGTTCCAATAAATTCTGCTACTAATTTTTTCATCTTTCTCTCCTTTTAATATAGGGCTTTGCCCAAAATTTCGTGCGCTTAAACTTTTCGTTCAGTACAACAAATAACTACTATCCTTAGTGCCTCACTTGTTATTACACACTATATTTATATCGGAGAGATTGTATTTATCTTAACCTCTTTAAATAATTCTTGTGCATTATACCAGGAACATAATTCTACATAATTCTAGGAATATTCCCACATCAAACAAATGCAACCATATATAGCGGCAGCGTTACTATTCCTTCTTCGCTCTCTCCTATGTTACCATCAACAAATTTATACCCCGAATGTATATCCTTATTATTCTTCATTATAGCTTTTAGTGATGTCGCCCTGGTATTTCCGCCTTTAATTTCAACCGGAATAACCTCTCCATCCTTTTGAATAATTACATCTATTTCTCTCTTTGTGGTTTCGTTTTTATAAAAATATAGCCTGTATCCATTCTTATACAATGCATCTGCTATGGCACATTCATATACTCCGCCTTTTGAATTACCGGATAAAGTATTTTCTACAATGTGCTTTTTTAAAGAAAAATCCTTCATTGCCATTAGTAATGACAGATCTGTCGTATAGACTCTAAAAAAATCATCTCGTGAATAATCATCAAGATCATACCTAATGTCCGTCACCAGATTAGACAGTTGCACTATATCTGCCCTAAGCAGCCATTCTATACTGGAATAATATTTCTGTGCTCTTCCACCTTTTTCAATTTCTTTATATTGAAATTTATGATTTTCTTTATCCAGCAGCTGTTTTGCAAGTGAAAGGTAACATTTTTCCGCCTTAACCTTCTCCTCTGCTGTTGCATAATGCGCGATATCATACTGATATCCTTGCAGGAGACTCCTCTGCACATTATCAACTTCTCTGAAGTCCCTCGTATCTATGTATTTTTGAACAGCTTCCGGCATTCCCCCGACAGCAATGTATTGTCTGTAATAATTCATCATTTGAGAATGAACTGCCTCCGGTATTACGGTTTTTGAATATAAAAATCCCTTGAGGCTGCCTACCATGTTTTCTGACACCCCCATTCCCCATAGGAACTCTTCAAAATCAATGCCACACATTTTATAGTAGTCAACATATCCAACGGGATATGATGACGCCCTATTGTAATCAATTCCCAAGAGTGAACCAGAAGCAATAACATCATATCTGTTATCTATTGCCCAAAACTTCAAAGATGTAATCGCCTCCTGACATTCCTGAATTTCATCTAAAAAGATTAATGTTTTTCCCGGTATTATATGCTTTTCAGGAAATCGGAACTGCATTGCCATAGTCATATTATTTACAGTAAGATCTCCGGAAAATATTTCCTTTGCTGAGGGCATCTGCTTAAAATTGATTTCAATCAATTCGTCATAATTATCTTCTGCAAACTTTTCAATAATATATGTCTTTCCGGTTTGTCTTGCCCCCTGTACAACAAGGCACTTTTTTTCTTTAGTCTTAACCCAATTTTCGAGAAAGAACATCGCTTTTCGTCTTAGCATATTTACCTCCGTCAAAGTTTAGAGTTTGTCGATATTCAAGAATACTAAAATTCATGTTCATCAACATTTCGGAATACTAAAATGTACTCCTCATCAACATTTTGGAATACTAAAATGTATGTTACATCAACATTTTGGAATATTATACCATTACATTATTATATAGACAATAAAAAAGGTGTAACTCGCCCGCGAGTTACACCCATAACTAACATTTAAGTTTTAAGTTGTTTTATTTATTAGCCATCTGATATATCTTTTCCATATCATCAACATTCAGAACCATAGCAGATCCTTTAGTTCCACCACAAGCCTGGGCACAGCTTTCAGCCATTTCTCTTATCTGAGCATCTGTCGGTGCAATTCCAAGTTCACTGAAGTTAACAGGCATTCCGATTGAATGATAGAAATCTTCCATTGCCTCGATACCCTTAACTGCAATTTCGTCAGCTGTACCTTCGTTGGCAACACCCATAACATTAATTGCATATTTCACAAATCTGTCGATACAATTCTTATAAACATATCTTGCCCAGCTAGGCCACACTGCTGCCAGTCCTGCACCATGTGTTACATCAAACATTCCACCCATTTCATGCTCAAGAAGGTGACTTACGAAATCTCCGCCATCATTACCACAACCTGTAAGATCATTATGTGCAAGTGAGCCGGCCCACATAATTTCAGCGCGGGCATCATAATTATCAGGTTCTGCATGAAGAATCTTTGCATTCTTGATTACGGTTCTAAGAAGTCCCTCTGCAAGTGCATCAGTAATTTCCATGTTTCCACCATTTGTGAAATATCTTTCCATAGTATGCATCATGATGTCTGTACATCCACTCTCCGTCTGGTAATCAGGAAGAGTCTTTGTAAGCTCAGGATTCATGATCGCAAACTTTGGTCTTGAAATATTATCGTTATAAGAACGCTTCTTGCCGTCTTCAGCTCTTGTTATAACGCAGCTGTTGCTTGTCTCGCTACCTGCTGCCGAGATTGTAAGAACAACACCAACCGGGAAACAACCGGGAGCTGCAATTCCCTTGCCATCAAACAAATCCCATACATCTCCATCATATGCAAGACCATAAGCAATTGCTTTTGCAGAATCGATAACAGATCCACCACCTACTGCAAGAATGAAATCAACACCTTCCTTCTTACAAAGTTCAATACCTTCATATACCTTAGAAATATGTGGGTTAGGCACTACTCCGCCAAGTTCAACATATGCTATATTTTTCGCATCAAGCGAAGCCTTAACTCTATCAATAAGTCCGGATTTCTTTGCGCTCTGTCCGCCGTAATGAATAAGAACCTTCTTACAATTCTGTGCTGCAACCTGTTCTCCAACCTGCTGGTCAGTATCCTTTCCGAAAATAACCTTGGTCGGTGAGTAGTACTCAAAATTAAATGCCATGGTAAACCTCCGCTGTTAATACCAAATACATTAATAAAAAACATATTTATAATCAATTAAAATCCTGTCTTCTTAATAGCTTCAACAAGATTTCTTCCATACACCTCAGCACCGAGGCCATTAGGATGCAGGTTATCGATATAATACTCCGGAAGATGTGGAACAAGGTTAAAGCCCTCCACGATAGTAATATTGTCATATCTCCTGCAAATATCCTTAAGTTTTTCACAGAAACTGATCATTGTGTCAAAACCGTCTTCATTGTCACCTCTCCAAAGAGGAGTTATACACAGAACCGGTATCTCATTTCCATATATTTCCATCAAAGTTTCATAGTACTCTTCGATGTCCTTCATTGTCTCTGTTCCATACTGATTGGTGCCAAGCGAAACAATGATCTTATCCGGAGTGTAACCATCCATCTTCATGAGTGATTTTTTATCATAAACATATCCGCCGATTCCCTGATTCAGAATATCATAATTCAAAATTCTGTTGGCAACGCTGACATATGTTCCGGATGAACGAAGTGGACCAAATCCCTGGGTTATAGAATCCCCAAGCCACAGAACCTTTTCGTTTTTGGTTACAGACTTAACGGGTGCATCAACTTCAAAATTCTTAACAAGAACAGTTGCATCTGACGGCAAATATATAATTATATTTTTGTCACCTGCAGGAACCGAGAATTTAATTGCTCCTTCCTTAGGCAAATCCTTCACATAATAAATCTGGCTAATCAGACCATCTACTGCGATTTCAAAGGAATCCTCTGAGCCTGTCCATATTATTTTGTAGTCGAAGGATATATTCTTAGCAGCTGTGTCAAACTCAATCGTCTTTGCCGTTGAAGCCATACATCTGTCATACCAGAAGTCAAACGCTTCCTCAAAATAAGCCATCTGTTTATCGTTATATTGAAAAGCCTGAAGATATCCATCCTCTGTTTCCTTAAACATATAAGCTCCCCAATAATATTTCTTCAGTTCTTCATTCGTCATCTTCATGACATCCCTCCGTATGCTTTATTCAAAAACCTTCTTGATACTGTCGTAGTGTAAAAATATACCCTGCTCGGCAAATGCTTTAATCTCTTCAACCGTAGCAAGCATGAAGCCGTCTGTTTCAGCTTCCTGAGGTTTCACATCACTTTCCTCAAAATCAATCTCAAATTTATAAATATCTACAAAGTAGTTATCTCCTTCACCGGGATTTTCGCGATGATATGAAAACTGGTATGCCTTCTCACATTTTGAAACATCAAGTCCTGTCTCTTCCTGAACCTCACGGCAGGCTGCTTCAAACGATTTTTCACCAGCCTGTGCTGCCCCACCAGACACTTCCCACCATCCGGGCGCCCAGGCTTTAGTCATAACACGTTTGGTAATAAGAAATTTACCATCTGATTTTCTCTTAACAACTCCAAGTACCGTAAGGTGATATTCATCATCCTTAAGGCACCAGTCATTCTTTTTCATTGTACGTCCTGTGAGCTGCTTATTCGCATCATAAATATCCCACATTTCCATATAAAAAACCTCCTATCTGTTTACTGTAGCCGGAATCTGTTCCCTAACCTTAGCCACATAATCAAGATCAATATCTGCAACAAGAATGTTTTCTTCTTCATCTGCAACTTTAATGACTTCTCCCCACGGGTCAACTATCATACTGTGTCCATAGGTATCACCATTATATTTGAACCCGCACTGGTCTGATGCAAGTATATAACATCCATTCTCAATTGCTCTTGCCCGAACAAGAGTATCCCAGTGAGCCTTCCCGGTTTCTTTCGTGAAGCACGCTGGAAGAATCAATATTTCCATACCCATTGCCGTCATTTCCCTGAATTGTTCCGGAAATCTAAGATCATAACAAATTCCAAAACCCACACGACCAAATGGTGTATCAACAACTGATATCTTTTCTCCTGCTTTAACGGTATCTGACTCTCTGTATTCATATCCGTCCTTCATGGTAATATCGAAGGTATGCCTTTTACTGTAGGTCGCCTTAATGGTTCCGTCACTTTCTACAAGCACTGCAGTATTATAGACCTTATCATCTTTTTCTATAGTTTCAAGTATTGTTCCGCAGCAAATCCATATATCATACTTCCCGGCAAGCTCCCTGAATAAAGATACAGTTTCTCCTGCCAATGGTTCTGATTTTTCTTTGGCAGTAAGCTCTCCTGTCTGAATGTTAACCATCTCGGGAAAACATACAAGTTCAGCCCCATCCTTGGCAGCACGTTCAACCATCAGCTCTATCTTTTTTAAGTTGTCCTTCAAGTTCTCTGTAGTATCCATCTGTACCACAGCGACGCGATGTTTGTTCATTAAATGCTCCATCTTTTAGATCCGCAATGAGTCATTTTTGCTCATCATATCGATTTTAACACAAAACACATTTATTTACCCTAACATGTTTAAATTAAAATGGAGCCATGCTATACACAGCTCCATTTACAACATTCATATGTCACTAATGCCTTTTTCAACATCATTTTCCATATTAATATTCAATTTCATATTTTCCAAGTTCAGTTATCGCAAAGCATACTCTTCCTTCTGCCGTAGGGGTATATACTCCGTACTTCTTTCTAGTGCCATCCTTACCTGTAAAAAATACTGTTACGCTTTTTGTTCCTTTAGGTACAAGTGAGTGGAGCAGCACAGAAGCCTTGAGTTTTTTATAAGACCTAAATGCAATCGTTCTTGTTCTCGAAGCAATATTATCTGTTGTACGACATCCAAGATACACAGAGTCCTGCATTCTGGTATTTATATCATTTATGAAAGATAATGCAGTGGAATTTCCAAGGAATATATGAATTCCTATCGATTTACCCTGACTTAATATATTAAATATTTCTTCTGGTATACTTGTCTCATTATTATAAAGAAGCAATTGTACAAAAGGTTCATATACTGTCTGTTTTTCTTTTTTATCAGTAGACTTTACTGCCATTTTTTTCAGGAAATCTGTCATATCTTCCCAACTGCTTATTTCAATTCCCTGTCCTGATATTTTACCAAAAGTTGAAGCTTTTACGCTCTCTACTATATTCTCGCTACTGTTATTATCTTCCTTCTTCTCCTCAATCGCCGGCTGTAAATTAGCTGGTGGTGCAGAAGCCATTGGCTTAGACACAATGGCAAAATCCGAGAAGCTGTCAGCGCTAAAGGTTACTTTGCCGTTAACTATGGTAGCGTCAATTTCTTCATATATACCATTGTGGTTATGCAATACTGCAACCTCACTACTATTAATACCTGCCACATTTAGGGAAATCTGCGCCGGAGCATCAAGTTCTGATTTATTTATAACCCAGCACTGATCTCTCGAAGCATTATTGACAGCCTTATAAAATCTCTGTTCACTTTCAAGATTAATACACTGATTAACTGTATATCCGTTTTCTGCTGCCATGGAATTAAAGTTGTCCAGTTCTACAGCACTTGGAGTTATATCACTGACATACAGGGCCATAGTTCCATTGTCTATTTCCCCGTCTGCAAACGAAACGCTTCCTCCTGTTATTCCAGAAGCCGAGTCACAGTCAACCTTATCCTCCACCTTAGTGAATACAGCTCCCAAATTGTAGACATCCGGTCTTTCAAGCACAAACGTATATTCATTAACTCCATCTACCGGAGTAGTGCTTCCTTCTATGTTACTTATAGTGAAACGGGTTAGCTGGTAGCCTCTGTCGGGAATAAGTCTTACAACCACCACCGTTCCCGGCTCAAAGGCGGCACACTTCACATCCCATTCAGTTGCACCCTCACGCATCCTGTCGAAGCTTCCATCAGGTGTCCAATAAGGTGCCGTATCCCTGATGTTCGAATTAATGACCGGTGTTCCCTCTTTAGTTGCACTTAATATCTCTATGGTTCCATGAGAAACATATGTACCAAAACCGGCGTTTGTAGTGAGTGCTTTTCTATCATATGTCCATAAGAAATCTGCCCTATCAGATACCGGTTCTCCCACAGGGACAAAGTCTACGACAAGTTGACATAACAAAGTTGGATTGTATGTAAAGGTATATGAACAAGTTACATCTCCGTCAGTCTCATCCTCCATAGTACTTATGACATTCTTGTTATCAGGGAATCGTATACCTGTAGGATTAAACTTATATCCGTCGGCTGCTGTAATATGAAATACTACTGTCGAACCTTCCTTCATTATGTCAGGATCTATGGATATTGTTTGCCAGTCTTCATATAAAGTACCTTCAATTGAAGCAGCACCTTCTGTATTTCCATCCGCATATATCTTATAGGATATGGTTCCATTTCCGCCATGGCGACCGTCTCCTTCTCCAACCGGTTCACCTATTGTTCCATTGGAATTCAATTGTATTCCACAGTCATTCCCCGGCGAATCCTGATATACAAGCTTCCCCTCAGCATCACTCATAAAAACAGAATTATCCAATGTTGCCTTATCAAAAGCAATAAGGCTGGGAGGATACACATTAGGATTTTCAATTCTATATAATTCTCCGAAGCCTGTTGCACTCTCTTCATTACCAAAGGTTACTGTAGCTGTGCTTTGAATTGATATTCCACCACCTGCACTTAAGGTGCAATTTTTCATAATAGTGAGATATCCCAAAGAATCTACCGAAAAATATCCCTCTATTGAATAATCCCTAGCGATTACAACCTCGTAATTTGCTGGAACAAGAATATTAGTAAGTTCATCACAGGGATTGGATTCATCAATAGTCATCTTATATCTTTGATCCGCATAATCCCAGACCCACATGTCGTCTCCCGGAATATCCGATGGGTCTCTTGGCTGTATTCTTTTAGCTTCATCTTCTGAAGAAAGCATGAAATGATAATCATCCGCAATATCCTCAACAGCCAGCACAATTCCACCTGACCACTCGTCTTCTCTGGCATTATCATTATTTACATTAATAACATAATAGCCTTCCGGTGCCATTACCTTAATCTGTGCGTGGGTAGCCTCTGTCGGAAATCCGACTCCTAAATCATAATTTTCGCTTCCATCTCCGTTTCCGTTCAACCAGTATGGTTCTACACCTTCAATACTGCTTTCCGATGCTTCCGGATCGGCACCCTTCAGAAAGGTTACCTGTACACCATAGCTTTCCTCCGGTGGAATCACTTCAGAGTCACATGCTATACTTAATACTATCTTTTTTTCGGGAGGATCACCTGCCGGTGGGTCTCCCGGCTCAGCTTTTGCAGAAACAGAATAACCTGCCACACCTCCACATACCATTATGATTGCCAAAAACATTGCCAACAGTCTTCTAAGCTTTTTCATCCTATCCTCCGTCGCTTTTACATATTTTTACAAATATATACTACTTCAAAACCCTGTCGGGTATAGGGTAGTTTTAGGATAGTTTAGCGATTTTACTGGCTTTGCAGGGATTTAAACAGATATTTTTTTATGTCATACATTAGCAATTAAGCTATAATCATTTACATGATATATACCTGTTATGACAGCATGTGATTATATCTAAATAAGCCTTCTCTTGGGGCGTTAGTCTGAAAGAAAATAGGCCTTTCACCAACATATGTGCCGCGGCTTGCCCGCGGAATGGAGATTAATATGAATAATGATTATTCGTTAAAAAGAAATACGTTTTTAGTAAGTTTGATAATCGGACTTCATTTTCTTTGGTCAGGTTCTTCGTACCTGTCCTGGTTATACAACCTTCTAGATATTATAGAAGTGAATCACATATCAGCCAACGCTGACATTATATCTGAAGGAATTGCCTATCTGTTCCAGACAGTCGGAATTCTTTCAGCCTGTATATTTATTAAAAAAACAGGTATGGAATTTTCAAAAAGCAGTAATATTTTTATTCTGATTTCAGTGGTTCATCTTATACTGATTTTTCCTTCGATTATTGCAGATTCATACTATCCGGTGCTCTGCATCGGCCTTTTCACAAATATACTCATAGGCTTTGAGACCGGATATTATCTTATTATGATTACCGAGCTTCTGCCTGGGAATCGTCGTGGTTTTGCCTTTGGACTTGGATACAGCATAGGAAGCGTTGGCTCCTGGATTTTATCACTGATTGGAGAGGGTAATTTTCTGAAATCCAACTACTCAATATGTGTATATGTATTTTTCCTGCTTATTATAGTTGGAATTTTTCATCTTATTGATACGAATACTTTCATCGATTCTTCCGCTCAGGCTAAAGAGTTGGATAAGAAACTAATTGCCGTTACCGGAGTTGCAATCCTTATGTTATGTATAGTTAAAGGTATAGGCTTTTATTTTCCGCTGGCAGATATCACAACAGGAAATGCATCTTTGGAACTGTCCAGAGCCTTTTACGCCATAGGCCTGCTTCTTGCAGGAGTCATAAATGATTACAAGAGACAATTCGGTGCCTTTGCCTGTATAGGCGCACTCGCTTTCCCTTTCATTCTTCTCTGCCTGACATTTAGTCCTACCTATAGTTTTTATCTATGGATTCTCGGCTATGTCTTTACCGGATTTTATGCTGTATATCGGGTAATTGTCTTCTCTGACATTTCTGACAGGACTCCAAACGGTCTGTTTCTTGCTCCTCTGGGGTTAATGTTTGGAAGACTGGGCGATGCCCTTGGCGCGATTATCGGTGTATCCTTGTCTGACACAAGGACTGTGCTGGTATTCACAGGAGCCGGCTTTTTCATAATAACTATAATCGTATGCTTTTTTGCATTTTTGAAATTATATGTGACAGTACCTGCTGCCACAAAAGAACATTCTATGTCAGCAGAGGAAAAACTTGCGAATTATACAATTTATCATGATCTTTCCGTAAGAGAAAAAGAAGTCCTTCCACTTATCATAGAAGGACTTACAAATAGCGAAATATCTAATATTTTGTTTGTTTCAGAAAATACAATTAAATTCCATGTTAAAAATATATTGAAAAAGACAGGTTGTTCCAACAGACGCGAGCTTTTAAGAAATTATTCCGAGTATCATTAATCTACCTGCAGGCACATAGCTTCGTAAGGATAAAGATTTACTTTTTCTGTCTGCTTTGATACTTCGGATGCTCTTTCTCCCCCACAATTTGAAAGCAGAATTCTAAAGCCTGTTTGGGATTCAATACCCAAATCATCCATTTTGACCTCAACTGCTTCTCCTGTGAAATTAAGAAGAATTATAATCTTTTCCTTTGCATTTTCTCTGCAGTAAGCATATATCTTTTCACTATTCTGAAAAAGTTCCGTGTAATTTCCATCCTTCAGGACCTCATGCTCATCTCGAAGAGTTTTCATTTGATGATAAAAACATAAGACTGACCCTGAATTTTCATTCTCTGATGCCACATTTACTGTTTTATAATTGGAATTAACCGGCAGCCATGGTGTCCCATCAGTAAAACCGGCATTTTCACCATCGGTCCACTGCATTGGAGTACGTGAATTATCACGGCTGAACCGTTTAACGCATTCCATTGCCTGTTTGGTTGTCAAACCGTTTAGCTTAGCCATCTGAAACTGGTTATGGCTTGAAATATCATCGTAGTCTTTGATATTATCCCAATCTATATTGGTCATTCCGATTTCCTGACCTTCATACATAAAGGGTGTACCCCTTAATGTCATCATCAGCATTCCAAGTACTTTCGCTCCCTGAACAGGATCTGCATCTGCAGGAAGAAAATGATTAATACTGCGTGGCTGGTCATGATTTTCAAGAAATACCGGATACCATCCATTATCTTTAGTAGCCTTCTGGCTGTCTGAAAAGCATTTCTTCAGTTCAGTAAGCTTCCAGTCTTTAGTGTTATACCACACTTCGCCGCCGCTAAACTGAACATTGACATGGCTAAACTCAAATATCATATCGAACACGCCATTTTCACCAACCCACAGCGGCAATTCTGATGCAGGTACTCCGTTAGCTTCGCCTACAACAAATATATCTTTGCCCACCTGAACTTGGTCCTTAAATTCATGAAGGAAATCAAGTATTCCATCAGTATTTGCTGTCATACTATGAACGGAAACCATATTATCTGGAGCATCAACTGGTCCATCAGACATATCCGCAGGTTTCTTAATATAAGTAATTGCGTCAAGTCGGAATCCTCCAACGCCCTTATCAATCCAGAAATTAGCTATATCATAAAGAGCATTCCTGACCTTGGGATTTTCCCAGTTAACATCCGGTTGGAAGTCTCCAAATGTATGCAGATAGTACTGGCCTCTCGTTTCGCAGTAGGTCCAGACACTTCCGCCAAACACTCCCCTCCAGTTATTGGGAACGCTTCCATCTTCTTTAGGATCTGCCCAAATATACCAGTCGTTCTTATCATTATCCCTGGATGAAGCAGACTCCTTAAACCATTCACACTCATTCGAAGTATGATTAAATACAAGATCCATGACGATTCTGATTTCACGCTTTTTTGCTTCTTCAATCAGTTCGTCCATATCTTCCATTGTTCCATATCGTGGATTGATTGAATAATAGTCTGCTACATCATACCCATTATCCCCCATTGGAGAGACATATACAGGTGTCAGCCATATCGCACCAACTCCAAGACTCTTCAGATGGTCGAGCTCTGAAGTGATTCCTTTAAGATCACCATATCCGTCACCATCAGAATCCTTGAAACTATTTGGATATAATTCATAAACAATTGTATTTTGCCACCACTTCATATCTTTATCCTATAATCCAAAAGCCTGTAATATCATTAACAGGAAAAAGACGGGGGCTATATATTTAACCATTAGGATAAATAATCCCTTTCGTCCAAACTTCTCATTATTCTTTGTTACTTCTGCAATAACATACTGCGGCTTAACCACCCAGCCTATAAGAATACATGTAGCAAGTGAAACTACAGGCATAAGCAGACTGTTACTTACATAATCCATAATATCCAGAATTTGAGCGCTCTTTCCGGGTGGTGTGGTTGGAAGTATAGCATCGAAGTAGAAGATATTGTATCCAAGACATACTACAAGGCCAATCAAAAGCGCGTAGGTAACTGTTAATCCTGTACTCTTTTTACGAGTAAATTTCCATTTATCCATGAACCCGGATACAATTGCTTCCATTATGGAAACGGAAGATGTTACCGCTGCAAATAAAACCATAATGAAGAATATCGCACCGACAAATGGTCCGATAGGCCCCATGGCATCAAATACCTTGGGAAGAGATTCAAACATAAGACCAGGACCGGCTGACATTCCTTCTGTTCCCATGAAAACATATACAGCAGGAACTATCATTACACCTGCAAGTATGGCAACAATAGTATCAAATATCTCTATCTGATTAATTGACTTCATCATATTGGTATCATCCTTAACATATGAACCATATGCAATCATAATTCCCATTGCTACGCTTATTGAATAGAATAACTGACCGACTGCATCCATAATTACCGATCTTATTTCGGCGAATGAAATATCTGAAAGATTTGGAATTACATAAACAGCAAGGCCTTCCATACCGGTTCTTTCAACACCATTCTCATCTGGGCTGCTCAGAGTCAGTGAAAAGATAGCAATAGCGACAATAAGAACAAGCAGAATTGGCATCAGTACGCGACTGTATTTTTCGATTCCTTTCTCAACTCCGCAAAAGACAACTATGGCCGTGATTGCCACAAATATAAGCATCCATATAATTGGCGGCCATTGTGAAGTAATGAACCCGACAAAATATTTATCCCCTGCAGCTTCAGTAGCCCCACCTGTGATATAGGTAAACATATATTTCATAACCCAGCCACCTATTGCACAATAATATGGAAGAATAATGATTGGAACTATCCAGCCGATAATACCTATTCCACCGAATTTAGGATGTACCTTCTTATATGCAGTCAGAGGTCCCTGCTTGGTTTTTCTTCCTATTGCAATTTCTGTAGTAAGAATTGTAAAACCAAAGGTTAGCGCCAGAATAATATATGTGATTAAAAAAAGACCGCCGCCGTGTCTTGCTGCAAGGTACGGAAATCTCCAAATATTTCCAAGACCCACAGCACTTCCTGCAGCTGCCATTACAAAGCCTATATTTCCGCTAAATGTACCTCGTTTTTTCTCCATAATCCTCTCCACTATCCTTAAAAATATATCTGATTCTTATATTTATATTGAAACAAATTGATATAAACCGCACTCACAGCCATCGGGCCGTCAGTGCCCACTCTGTTAATAATTATAAAATATATTAGTTGAATGTTCTACCATTGAAATAAAAGAGTTTCCAACCCTGTTACAGTACTGAGTTTTTCACCATCTGAACCTCTTCAACATATATACAGTGCGGAATTGAGTTTTCACTCACAGCTTTAATTAATTCATCAATGTCCATCCAAATAACTTCTGACACTTCTTCCTTCTGTAGTTCAAACTGATCTTCATCAAGTTCGCACCACATCGCGAAAACTCTGGAATATTGGCGGTCATGAACCTCTTTCCCATGGAAAATATTATCTGATGATATGATTCTATCACCACAAAAGACCAAATTTTTACCCTCAGCATCAACCCCAAGTTCTTCTTTAAGCTCTCTTATTGCGGACGGAATGAAATCAACACCTGCCGGAATATGACCTGCACTTGAAATATCGTAGCATCCTGGATGAGTATCTTTGGTATCACATCGCTTTTGAAGCAAAATCTCCAGATGCTCTCCCCTGTTCCTAACGAGCCAAACATGTGAGGTTCTATGCATAATGCCTTCTGCATGCGCTTTTCCACGCTCCACTACTTCACCTGTCGGCTGTCCGTTTTCATCAACTATGTCAAGATATTCCATAAGTTCTCCTCTTTCACCCAAACACATATGCCTGCTATTTTAATCTAAACGGGGAGGCTACTGCCTCCCCGAAAGAACTTAATAATCATTTATTCGAAATATACACCAATCAACTTAATCTTTCCACTACCGTCTTTCCTATTAACTTTTAATGTCGTGCCCATATACATAGACAAATGGCCATCCTCCAAAATCAAGTCTCGTCCCTCAACTTCTATTGTAGTTTCGCTAATTTTATGCCAAAGTCCATTTTCAGTTCTTCCAGCCTCAGATATCTGTGCCGTTCCATCATCATTTATGACTAGTACCAAGTCTACAAACTCTCTTCTTGCCTCTTCAGCCTTTTGTGCATCTGCAATTTCAATAAACTCATTGAGTTCTATAATATCGTAATTGTCTTCAATAAAACCACTAGCTCTCCAAGTGCCGGTGAATGAATCACCACCTAATACAAGTATAAGAACAATTATTAATGCTATAACTACAGCCGAAGCTACGGAAGATATAATAATGATATTCCTTCTCTTATGACTCACCGGCGCACCCGAATATTGCTGTGCATATGGATTATAATACATCTGCTGTGGCTGCTGTACGCCTTGATTATTGTACATCTGTTGTGGTTGCTGTACATATTGTCCACCATACTCTGGTTGAGACTGCTGTGCATTCTGAACTACCTGCTGCACTCCCTGGTTCTGCTGTAATCTGCATCCACATGTACCACAAAAAGTCGATTCATTAGGAATCTCCGTTCCACAATTAGGACAAAACATTTTATTAGCCTCCTGTTCCATACAATTATGTTTTAAACACCATTTTAATCGTTAATAAGATAGGGTGCAATATTAACCTTAACTTCTGATAATAATAAAGTCCCAATACCTTTACAGTATCGGGACTTTACATAGTTATATGACTTATTATATTATTCTCTATTCTCGTGTATTACCTTTGCCACATATCCGATAACAACCGAAATCTGCTCATCGGTAGCTCTCAGTTTTCCGTCACGCATGGAATAGTAGTTTACTTTTCGTTCTCCGTTTACCATTTCCTCCTTACGAGTGAATATCCATAAATTATCATTGGTACTGACTACAACAGGTTCGGTAGGTCTTGCATTTCTGTCGTTTGCCAGAAGTATTATTTCACCTGCAAAATATTTTGGAGCAAATCTGTCTGATGGAATTCTTATTCCCATAAATATTTTAGGGAATATATCCTGATTAATATTGGAAATGTCAATAACATCAAAGTTATTAGTCATTTTCAAGTTTCCATCCGGAGCCTCCTCAGCATTCATAATCTCTACAGCATGCTTAATGACCTTATTACTTTCAAGCATATCTTTATGATAATGAATTGCCCATCGAACAAAATGTGTAAAGCTTTCCGGCAATGTACGCATTATCTGCAAGGACTCGCAGGTTTGCGGCACTATCGTTCCACATCCCACCATTTCATCAATACTCAAATCAAATACGCGTGACAGTTTGACTGCTGTAGACAGATTACAGTCGTGAGATTTTCCATAAATAAAAGACTTTAAGGTACTCTCCGGTATGTCAGCAAGTTCAGATACCTCCGCTATTGTTATTTCTTTTTGATCAATATACATTCTTACATTTTCACGAAACGTGTTCATATAATCGTCCGGATTATAAAGCAGATTTTTTGACAATTCTCGAAGTTTCTTTTTTTCAAGCATCTAAGCACCTCCTTAACTATGCTAAGCCATAACTTCGTTCACCAATTCATGTCCATCGTGCCACTCGATAAGATTAGTAATTGTAGTGTAAGCAATATTATTTAATGCCTCCCGGGTAAGAAAAGCCTGATGTGATGTAACAAGCACATTGGGCATCATAATCAGATTTGACAGTACCTCATCGGTAGGAATCAATTCTGACTGATCCTCATAAAACACCTCTGCCTCTTCTTCATACACATCCAGGCATGCGCCACCTATATCTTTATCCCTGATTCCCTCTAAAAGAGCAACTGCATCAATCAAAGCGCCTCTGGACGTATTGATAATGATTACTCCCTTTTTCATTTTATTTATGCTCTCTGTATCGATAATATGGTATGTTTCATCTGTAAGTGGACAGTGCAAAGATATAATATCACTCTGCTTATAAATATTATCCAAATCTGTATATTCGACATCCAGTTTGGTATTTGGGAACTTATCGTATGCGAGAATCTTCATTCCGAAACCACGACAGATGTCTATGAAAACCTGCCCTA
Organism: Lachnospiraceae bacterium; assembly: GCA_024403415.1. Classification (GTDB taxonomy): domain Bacteria; phylum Bacillota; class Clostridia; order Lachnospirales; family Lachnospiraceae; genus JAILLW01. Next base: position 11,271 of record JAKSRY010000013.1, on the reverse strand, counting down.
TTTTTCCGGTTCCTATTACTCCAACTGTCTTATTATGAAGGTCAAATCCAACAAGTCCATCCAACCTAAAATTATGATCTCTGGTCCTTATGTAAGCTTTATTTGTTTTTCTATTCAAGGTCAGCAACATCGCCATAGCATGTTCCGCCACAGCATAAGGAGAATATGCCGGAACTCGTACAACCTTTATTCTGTCTTTTGCATAGGCAATATCTACATTATTAAATCCTGCGCATCGTAGTGCAATTATACCGACACCATATTCAACAAGCGTATCAATAACTTTTTTATTTATTTCATCATTTACAAACACGCATACTGCATCGAATCCATAAGCAAGCTTAACAGTCTTTTCTGTTAATCTGTCCTCAAAGAACTGAAAATCGAGAGCGACTGATATGTTATCAGCCTCAATTTCTTTCATGAATCGTTCTCTGGTTTCTTTAAACGATTCGATATCATATGATTTAGTATCAAATACAGCTATTTTCATAATATCAATACCTCTCCTTATATTTAATTCTAGCACACATTGCAGTACGATAAATTAGCTTTTAATACACAATTCTAAAAATAAAAAGGGCATTTAGTATGTTGTATCATACTAAATGCCACTTATATTCCTTCTTTATGCTCGTAATGTGAACGTAAAGAGACGTTATGTAATTATATTCATGAGTTCTCACTATACTCACTTATTATTTTTTCCAATTCTGCTTCGGCACCAGCCTTCTTTGCCGCTTCTTTGATTATGTTCAACATCTGTTGTTTTCCGATTTCTATTCCTCGCTGCTCTCCAATTCCTATCCCACGTTGTTCGCCTATTTCTTCGCTTTCCCTGCACAGAAAGTCTATCTTATCTCCCATGGTCATATATATTTCCTCCGCGTTAGGTGATTTTTTCACCCTATTTACATATTCCGATATTTCTTTCGTCGCTTCATCCACTACATTTTCTGAAGTACTTTTCTCTATGAAACGAAGCATATTTTTAACTGCCTCGCTTCCACCAGTTTTTCCTCTGGTATTGAAATACTTAAATATCAGTCCGTCCTTATATTCTCTGTCTGGATTTTCTAATATTTTGTTACATACTGTATATTCAAACAATCCATCTCCAAATATATCGAAATTAGTTATTGTTATTACATACAGATTATGCATGCCTTCAAAATCATCCAGACCTTTCTTGACATACCGGCTGTCTATCTTTGCCTGATAGTATCTGTTATGCTTGGGAAAATTCACATCTTTTCTCAAATGTGGTTCAAGATCATAGATATTTGCAATCTGACTACCAGTAATGTTTTTTTCACCCTGAATGACAGTATCATCCTCAGACTTAATACTAATACCATTCCTTGTCGTTTCTATTATCTCAACATCAAGCCTTACCCCTCTTAAATCCGTATCCAGTCCTTGTATGATGCTCTGTGCCTTAACATTGATTTCACCAATATCCCTATTAAGCAGCACCGAAAGGATTCTTCGGAAACAGGGTTCCTTTAATTCCTCATTGGTTGCAAGTTCATTCATCATGAAATCATCGATAACATTCAACTCGCTTAATTTTCTTCTTAACATATACCTCCTGTCTGCAGGAGATATCTATTATTAAATTCTTAAATTCTCCTGCTTAAAACAATTATTTCAAGCTGGATTTCTTTAGAATTTTAGAATCATAGAAGTGATTATAAGAATGGTTAGGGATGATTTCCCTGTCCCATGTACTAAAAGCAAAAACAGCTTATATGTTGGTTCAATCATAATCACATAAGCTGTCTTTATTCAACAATTATTTCTCTATGCAATTTTCGTGTCAGCATATTGCACAATACATTATATTGATAAAAAAATAGTGTAAATAAACCGATTACTGCTCCAACCACAAAATATTGATTTAGGCATCAGCTGAAAAAAGTAAAAATTCTATACTATTCTACTATCTTAACTCTCACCACAAGGCACAATCTTCTCAACTAATCTCATGATTTGCAAAATAACAATATATTTTTATTCCATAAAAGATCGATTTCTTCAATTTTTCCAATCATATTTACAGCATTTTCCTTTCTTTACTCAAAAGTAGTCTACTTATGAGTAGTCATTTTTAGTAAAATTAATCTGCTCACCAAAATATGATTATGCATTATTGGATTTACTTATTTGACAATCATTGACAAGATTGCTCACAAAATTGTCAATGAACACACAAAATGCGTTTGTTTTTATCTAAAGCAAAATACCCGAAAACAGGCATTAAAAAGGCTTCAAGCCCAGTAAAATCAAGGGCTTGAAGCCTTTGCGGATAACAGGTTGCTAAGCGCCAGTGGCGCTTGTTTAGCGTGGACCGAAGCAGAGCGGAGATTGAACCTCTGGTTCAAGGCTCCGTCGGCGCTTCATAAAAAAGACAGAGGCAAAATCTATTTGCCTCCGTCTTTCTTATAAGTGCGGATAACAGGACTTGAATATGAATCGAACCTCATCCTGCCACATAATCCTTTAGCTAACCTCAGTCCCTATGCTAATATAGCAACTCCTGCATTCCTTGTAAAGAATGATTCCTTAATAATTTTTATTTCAGAATAAGTGCAACAAAGGTGTCATATCATCCAACTATCTACATAGCATTTTTTAAGAATGATTACTATATAAATCATTTTATAATAATAGGCATATATATCAATAGTTATTATAAAAATAATTAGTATTTCTAGTGACCATCTGATTTTCTGCAAGAATAGTAGATGACAGGCTTATCATCTGTCATTCCTCCAATTTCGCATACAAAATTAGATGTACAACAAATGATAAGCTCATAGTTCGAAAACGGATTTCCACCTGGATTTATTGCCAGCCATCTGTACCTTTTGTTCGCCTTGCAATCCTTAATTCAAATAAGCAGCTTATATGCTTTCACAATAATATCTGTGTGTCTGTGACACGCGCCATTTTGCGCCAACCGTTTTTTTCGATTATTGGATTCATACCTTATTACCAAACCTACTCGACCTTAACAAGGCTAAAATATTATTCAATCAAATGCATTCTATCTAGATTTATTTAGTGTGTCAATAGCCTTTTTTCTTTGAATTTTGTGGTGCGGACTTGTTTTTTGTTTTCGTTCTGTCTTTGCGCCAGATGCACCTGCTCGTTAGCTATAAATATATATAATTATAAAAAAATAATAAAAATAGAAAATAAGTATGAGAATACCATTGCATAGTAAAGATTTGTTTCCTAATAGAATAAAAATCATCTGAAAATAAATAAAATAAAAATAGAGTATGCAACTCTTGTCGCATACTCTATTTTTATTTTCATCTATTTTGTAATAACAACCCTTTGTATGAATTATACAACTACACACAACCATGCCACATATTATAGCCCCAAAAGCTGTTTCTTCTTTGCATCAAATTCTTCCTGCGTAATAATACCACTGTCAAGCAAATCCTTGTACTTCTTCAGTTCATCAGCTGCACTTAATTGTGATGTCTGAATTGAACCGTTTGATTCCATATTTAATCGAGGTAAAATTATGTTTATTCTCAAAACATCCATCATCTCTTCGCATTTCTTAGCCTGTCCCTGAACAGATAAACCTGTAAGCATTTCCATTTTAAGATATACTTCATCGCCATTAACGTCATCATAAGTTATTGCCATGGTATTTAAAGTAGCTAAAGAAGCTGCATCAGTTGCGCTACTAGATAAAAACAATTCTGCATTACTAACCGTTCTCTTGATTAATTCAAATTTCTTAACCTTATCATATGGAATTTCAAGATCAGCGAACCAATCAACAGCAGTTATAGTTGGCTTAAAGTAAAACGAATCCGGCATAATATTCATTCCGATGCTACCACTTCCTGCTTTAGTTTTTTCAGCACCTATAGTAGCCAATCCACCTTCATATAAAACTTCATACCATTGAATGCATCCATCTAACGGCTTTTTAGCCTCAGCAGAAGCTTCCTTGTGAGCTTGCATATTTGCTTTTGTTTCATCGATTGATGATTTGATAGAAGCAGTAGCATTACTAACTTTTTCAGCTATTCCTTTTTCTTCAACAAATTTTGTCGCTGATTCTTTTGCCTGCATAGCAGTATCTTTCATTTTATCCAATAATCCCATTATTTTAGTTTCTCCCAATATGATATGTTATTTTTCTTTGCTGTAACATGTAGGACAACAGCGAACAGGTGCAGCCATCCTTGAAATTTTAGAGCATGATTTACATTCATATTTATCACAGCAATGACATATAACTAATTGTCCTACAAAAACCATTTTTCTACATGAAGTATACATTCCATAGCCATCTTCAGTCAATGTTTTAGTGTTATATGGCCGTGTAAATTTACTGTAGGAATTTAATAGACAGAGTAACCCCAAGATCTGTTTTAGAATTAAAGATTTCTCCATCATTATATTCTATTTATATCGTTTTACAAACCCCAGATATGATTCTTTAAAGCAGCTATCTTTTTTATCTGTGGGTATAGAATACTATAGACTGGTAAATCTGCTAGTGCGCCAAGTCTTTGTCTATTAGCATTTTCCATTGCTATCATTTCTGACGCTGAATATATCACTTCTTGGATAATGGTATACTCCTGTTGCTTCCATCGCAATTCGAAACTCCTCATCCAATCCTTCAAGTATCTGTACCAAACTTTCCAGTCCACTGTTTGTATGCTGCACATCAAATGGTGATCTTACTATTTCACCGTATGGTTTCAAAATACAGATAGTACTTTTCCCTTTTGATATATTGATTCCTACTGAAATCATTCTACTTCCTCCTTTGTATGTATTCGTAACGGCATCCACCCACACTTATTATCATTCATTTTCGTTAGTTACCCGGGAGCATCCATTGTCCCAACCTGCTTAACCGAATTCTCATAATAAGGGAATGGCAGACAGTTTGTCGAACGGGTGCATCAATGATGTCCCTACTGGGATTACGTCTGACCATTTACTCCCTTATTATAAAAAAATAAGTGCAGATGTTTCATTAACATCTACACTTATATAGTACGAAACTGGGATTTATCGCCATCCTTACTTTCTTTCCAGTGGCTATTGTCCATGAATAGGAACGCACCGCAATGAATACATCTTCCCTTATTATCAACAACATATTCGCCGCCACAGCTAGGGCATTCTTTCTCATTTGCGATCACAGCACTATCCTTGTCGAACTTGTTAGGGTAACGTGTTCTGACATAAGTTGATTTTTTAATTTCTTTCTTTTTTACCACCTTGCCGTTGTCAGTAATTAGCGTACTCCATACTGGCACTTTTATCTTAAGGAATGTATCTTTATCTGTATGAGTCACCTTTATGATTTTAATCTTTCCCAGCCACAGATCAATCAAGTTATCCTGATCTATTGTCTCCATGCAGCTGTCATAAACATCATAATAGAAGGCGTTTTCAGAAAAACGTACAACTCTTTTTTTTCCTTTATACTTGTGCTTGAATGAAACTTTGCATCCTATGTTCTCGCTTGAGAATAACCAGATAAGCGTGTCTATAAAAGTATGGAATTCTACTTCACCTGGAGTAAACTCTATGCCTTCCATCTGCCAGTCATAGTAATCGGAAAACATTGTTGAATTGCAATAAGGGCAGACTGGGTCCTTTAGATTTTTTGGCAGCTCTCCACCGCATGAAGGACATATGGTGATACGCATATCACTGTAAAAGCTCCTTGCTTTCATTTTCCTGCCCCACTTATCACGCTTATGTGCCTCTGCCTTATCATTGGCTCTGAGGCACCTTGAAGCAAGTGGTGTAAGGTAAATAAAACTATAATAATAAGAGCTAACAAGGGAATCGTCTGCCATAGAATAATATGACTCCAGAACACTGCAAATAATTTCGCTAGCTTGCCATTCTCTGCCACCATCATCCCACTTTCTTGAAGTCTTTCCTTTTGCTGACTCTGCTACATGAAAAGGTCTCACTATGAGTTCTCTTCTAATGCCTCTTTTCTTAAGGTTTTCTTTTGAACGCTTTACCTTTGCGTTTAAGCTGTCTCCTGCAAAACAAGTAAACTCAGAAGCACTTGGATCGTTCCAGAATTCCAAAACAGGTTCAATAGGGTCCGCCAATTCATGAAATGTTCTCACTTTGGCTTTTCTTGTATACATTTCATCTATCCAAAGAGCTTTATCCTGCATCAAAAAGCCCTGTGGTCGTTTCTTCATTTCACGTTTCTTTAGACAAATCTTTATTAGAAAAACGCCAAACTTAATTAGATAAATCAATAGAATAATTGAAATCACAATAATTAATATATCCATTCTGCACTCCTTATCTTTCTATACAATAGTAATTCACTCTGGCAATATACCAAGATGCTAACAGTATTTAATAACCTTTATTATTTCTTTTTCATGCTCTTTAGTAAAATCACTTAATTCATAAGATCTTATCCTTTGATTTAATATTATTGGCACAACAAACCCATTTTACACTATCGTTAAAAGAGAAATTTGAATTTACGGTAGCCCGTATCCTCAAAATCATAAATTCTATACATATTCTATCAAGAAATTTTATTTTAACCTAATTTTTAAAGTATAAAAAAAGACACAATACGCTTGTTATTATGTCTTTCAGACTATTAATCCTTTATTCCGATAATACTGTCCATCGGGGGTAGCATTTTGCGCCCATGACTTTAGCGCGTTAATGTGTGTAATAGACGCGTTAGATTTCAATTTCCTTTTCCATCATATATTTTTACCTATTGTAGCATTTTCTCCAATTCATAAGCTGCAACACTTTGAGAAACATCCTTTCTCTTTAATATATATATTTTTCTTTCCGGCACTTCTTTCTCTAAAGTAAGAACAACTACATTGTCCATATCTTCTTTTTTCAGAAAATCAGATGGAACAAAGCCTATTCCTAAATCACTTCTGACCATCGGAAGTATTTGATCCGCTGTTGCAGCTTCCACATCGGCTTTATATGTAATACCGATAGAATTAAAATATTCAGAGTAAAATCTAAATGAGCCTGTATGCTCTTCCATGCCTATTATGGGATACTCGCTTATCTGGTTATTAGAAATTACTCGTCCCTTTTCTATTCCATATTCTTTACTACATACAGCAACCTCTTTTATTGAACGAATTGCCTTAGCACTTATATTTGCTGGCAAGTCAAATGGCTCAGTCACAATAGCAAAATCTGCTAACCCTTCCTTTAGCGTCTTCAAAGCTTGAGGGGTGGAATGATTTGAAATTTTAATCTTTATTCCTGGATATAACTTGCGGTAGTTTTTCAATACCGGCAACAATACACAATGAAGTGCTATTTCGCTTGATGCTATTGTTACAGTTCCGGTTTCAAGTCCTCTGTCTCTTGCAATTTCCTGCTCTCCAGCAAGAATGTGTTCAAATGCAACCGATACATGTGAATAAAGCTTTTCTCCTTCGGGTGTAAGCGATACTCCATGCCTTTGTCTGATAAACAAAGAGCAGCCTATCTCTTCTTCTAGCTTCTTCATCATTCTTGTTATGTTCGGCTGATTATTAAACAGCACTCTTGCTGCAGCTGTAAAACTTTTATATTTTGCAACATAATAAAACACTTTGTAATATTCGTAATTTATGTTCATAGTCGCCTCAAGATATATCATATTCGCATGTCTAACTCATATAATTAATATTTTACATATATCTTATCACGAATTATAATTCCGATAAATTCAAAATACAATAGAAAGAAGTGATTAAATGAACAAAGATCTGACAGTCGGAAACCCTGAGACTGTTCTGTGGAAATTCTGCATTCCACTATTTGGAAGTATCATTTTTCAACAGCTCTACAATATCGCAGACAGTCTCATCGCTGGTAAATACATTGGCGAAAATGCACTAGCAGCAGTTGGAAACAGTTATGAAATAACACTTATTTTCATAGCATTTGCGTTTGGCTGTAACATGGGGTGCTCTGTAATCGTTTCCCGACTATATGGTGCAAAAGATTACAAACAAATGAAGACTGCGGTGTATACAACATTCATTCTTAGTTCAGCTGTATGCCTGATTTTGATGGTAATCGGCATATCAGGCTCTAACCTATTGTTAAGATTAATACACACCCCAGAGGAAGTATTTGCCGATTCTAAATTGTATCTTGATATTTATGTCTGGGGATTGCCATTTGTATTCTTCTACAATATTGCTACCGGAATATTCTCTGCCTTAGGAGATTCGAAGACTCCGTTTTATTTTCTTGCAATTTCATCTACCTCCAATATCGCAGTGGATATCCTATTTGTAAAAGCCTTTCACATGGGAGTTGCAGGTGTAGCATGGGCAACCTTTCTATGTCAGGGTATAAGTTGTGTGCTTGCAATAATTGTAGTACTTAAAAGACTTTATAACATTAAAGTAAAAGAGAAATCACCTGTTTTCAATATTGAATTGCTTAAGCAAATTATTATAATTGCAGTCCCAAGCACACTTCAGCAAAGCTTTATTTCATTTGGTAATATTGTTATTCAAGGAATTATAAATGGCTTTGGCGCACCTGTAATGGCCGGATATTCTGCTTCAGTTAAGCTCAACAATCTGGTAATCACTTCATTTACCACACTGGGCAATGGTATATCAAATTACACCTCGCAAAATCTTGGTGCCTTAAAAATGACGAGAATAAAAGAGGGATTTAAAGCTGGAATAAAAATGGTCTGGATGCTTAGTCTTCCGTTGTTTATCCTCTATTTCCTTGGTGGGAAAATATGCCTACGATTATTTTTAGAATCCCCAACACCTTTAGCAATGCACACTGGCATCATGTTTCTTAGAATCCTCTCCCCTTTTTATTTTGTAGTGTCTGCCAAACTTGTAGCTGACGGAATACTTAGGGGGGCTGGAATGATGAAATACTTCATGATTGCAACGTTTACTGATTTAATCTTACGTGTTACTTTGGCATATGTTTTTTCACATACTGCCCTTGGAGCGACTGGTATCTGGTGTGCCTGGCCCATTGGTTGGACAATTGCTACAATCCTTTCAATCTCATTTTATAGAAAAGAACCATGGAGTGTATCAAAAACATCATAAATCTTTATAAAACAATCCCAAATACATAACAGTTCCGGCAATATTACCCTTCGCCGGAAGTTTTGTTGGTGTTAAAACCAACATAAGTGGCAATGTATTAAACACACATGCCCACTGTGGAAGCGATGCCTTGTTACACAAAATGGAAAACTTGGCATAACTAAAGCATATGTTGGTATAACTTGGCAGTCAAACGTAGTCAAAAAGTAGTAAAAACAGGGTTCAATTACTACTCGGGTTCATCGAAAGGGTTCATTTGAACCCCCTCTATATTAGCGATAGGGTTCATCGTTAAAAGGTTAGATATACTTCTTAAATGCTTTCTTCTTTTTGATGAGCGTATCATTTACCACATCACAAATGCCTTTTTTATTTTATCATGTGCCAATAGCGGAATGATAGTAAAAAGTAAAAAAGCGTGATGACTTACTGCCATCACGCATAGAATCTTAGTTCAATTAACTTTCAAGTTTCTTATCTATAAAAAGATTCTATTAGTCAATTTGGATTATAAGTCTATCACCATTACCAGATACAAATTCACCTTTAACTGTATCATGGTCAACTCCAACAAACCTACCTATTAATGTATTGTCTGATTCAATATATTCTGTAATTTTTATTGAAAAAGTGCCATTTAGTTCCAGTCCAGATACTGAATCACCACTATTAGAAATAACAATTTTCGTAGGCAAACCATTTGCATCTGCTCCTTTAAGAACAAGCTCTGAAGCCCCCCAAGTATCACCGTCACAGAAATACTTCACTCCCACAAAAGGCAGAGTATCAGTATTAGTATCATTCATTTTTTCATCTTCAGTTTTAGGATTACTGTTTTCGACTACATCCTCAGATACACTTATTTTATTAACCATAACTTCTGAAGGAGCATAACTGTGATAAACATTTTGGGCTTCATCAGTATATCCATATTCCTTAATACTATTAAAATCAATATAAGAAGTCTTCAAATGAATTATTTTCGCATTCTGAGCATTTACTATATTAAATGTGTCTACTACATCATTCTCTCTAAATAGATTGCATTCATACCCTTGACCTAAATCACCATAATATAGCGTGAAAGAATCGTCAAAATGTATTGACCAATTTGAATTATCATCTGCATTAAACACAGCAATATCAGCTGTATTATCATCAACAACGCAGATTTCAAACACCTTTTCACTAGTTGAAAGAGAATCTTTATTTACTGTACTCTCATATCTAACAAAGCTATATTTGAAGTCATCTCCCTGATGCATTAATTCCAACTTACTATCCTCTAATACAACATCAAACTTGTCATTTTCATCTCCAGCTGAAATAGTCATCATACCTTCTGATAACAAATACTCAGCATCAAGTGTTCCACCCACTAAGTAAAGTTTGACATGCTTATCATCCACAAACTCAAAAGTACAATCATTTTCCTCATCGTACCAAGAACCAATGATTAGGTCACTTTCACTTTTGTCCTCAGTTATAGGTGCAACGCTGTCACTTGCATCTATATTACTATTTTCAATTTCATTAGTACTATTCTGCACCTGCACGTCATCTTTTTCCGTTCCACATGCAACAAAAGACATTGCCATTGCAACACATAATAAAATCGCTAATGCTTTTTTCATTAAGTTCCTCGCTTTCATGCGTATATATTTTTTCGTACACATCATAGTTCCAATAGTATTATTGCAAACATACGTTCGATATGTTATGATATTCTTTAAGCAAAGGTGTTGCCAAAAACGGTAGGCGGTTAGCCCTCTCCAGAGGGACTGTGACCCTCTGTTCAGATAGAAATCCATATGGAAATCTAAAAGGAAGGAGGGACTCTGCAATGATGATAGCTTTAGAAATTTTCGGTGCGGTTGCTGCCGCGCTCACAATCTTCTCAGCTGGAGTTGCAGTTGGAAGATACATAGAACACAAAAATGACCGCCAATAAAGCTTGCAGGCTTGGCGGTCATTTTATGATCACTTATAACTGTGGCTGACCGTCTATCGGTAGCACCTTTGTGTTTTCTTATTTATATTATACAGTAATTCCTTATGTTTTCAAGATAGATTTCCCGGATTATTTCCATTCCCTTTTAACCATTTAACGATTAACCCACTTTTTAACGTTACTATAAACCTTCTAACGATTACCAAACTTTTTAACGTTTGT
>JAKSRY010000012.1 GCA_024403415.1 Lachnospiraceae bacterium | reverse complement strand
ATAATATTATTGCGGCTATTACTTATCAGAAGGAAATTGCAGGTTATGAAAATACTTCTGACAAGACAGCTTTTGAAAATGAAAAGACCGCAATCAGTAACAATTTAGCAGCTGAAATAGGAGATCTTAACTATTATGTTAGTAATTTTGACGATTTGAAAATTCAGGGGGATGATTCTGTTTATCGAGTTACAATATCGAATGGAACGACGTATACGTTAATGGAATTAAAGAACCGTGTCCATGAACTTCAAAACTATAAAGCTACGGTAGACGGAAGAACATATGTAGAAAATTCAAGTATCAGAGAACTTGCAGAAGCACTTTCTTATCAGACTTATATTCAGACACTCGAAAAGAATAAAAACGATCAGGAATCTAAAATCGAGCAGGCCAATATCGATGCCTATTCTACACTTGTAGCTACCATAGATGCCGAGATTACCAAACTTGAGGCTGAAAGAACCAAGCTTATTTCAGATATAGCTGCAGAGATTAAACTTGAGAAATATACAGATGACATTGAGCAGAAAAAACAGGAAGTAGAGGAATTAAAGGCTGCGTCAATGGGGGCTACAGTGCTTGCTCCTGTTGCAGGTATTGTTGATAATCTTTCATATGTTGCCGGTGAATCAACAGAGAAGGATAAGGAAGCAGCATCCCTAATTATGGATGGTAAGGGATATTCATTATCTATTACCGTAGATTTAAAGCAGGCGCAGAGAGTTAAAGTGGGTGATATGGGTGAACCTACAAATTATTGGGCATTTGAAGGAGTATCATTCATTGTTAAGTCAATTAAGGATGATCCTGATTCAAAAGGAAAACAGAAGATTATAGAATTTGATATCGAAGGCGAAAATATTACGATAGGACAATCGGTTACTGTTAATGTCGGAACCAAATCACAGGTTTATGATCTGGTTGTTCCAAATGCCGCAATTCGTAAGAGTAATGAGGGCAGCTTTGTGCTTACCCTTACTGTTAAGAAGACTCCGTTCGGAGAAAGATATATTGCAACCAAGATACCTGTTACAGAAAAGGCATCTGATGATACAAACACAGCTATTGCCGGAGATATGACTCAGGGAGATTATGTTATTGTATCTGCTACCAAACCCTTGGCAGATGGAGAAGAATTCAGAATTAAGGAAGGCTAAATATGTTTGTCAAATTTAAGCAAAAACTTAAAAGCTTAAAGAAAATATATATAGTTTTGGGAATTATGTTCTTTCTTCTGCTGATAATATCAGTAGTTTTGTTTCTGTATTTTAATTCAACCCGTAACAGTCTTCAGGATCAGCTTGCGGGCAGTAGATGGGATGAAGACGGGGATGGATATCAGTTTTCAATTTTCTTTGATACCGGAAGCGAAATTGAAGCGGGATTTTTAGAAGATTTTGAGCATAAATATGTTCAGGAATTAAAATCTACGATAGGTGATTCAGATGCGATGGCGGATAATCTTAAAGAATATTTTGCCAGTGCATATATGATGGAAGGCCGTATGTCCCTTAGTACAGAAAATAAGAGTATGAAAGATGTCAAGACATATGGTGTTTCCGGAGATTATTTTGTCTTTCATCCATTAAAACTTATTGCAGGAAGTTATCTGAATGGTGTTCATGAGGACTCGGTATTAATAGATGAAGATACTGCATGGACGTTGTTTGGAAGTTACGACATTATTGGAATGACTATCGTAGTCAACGATGTTCCCTTGTTTGTAGAAGGAATATATGAGGAGAGCGATAATTCATATGAAGAAGTGGCAAAAGGTTATAATTCATTTGCCAATGTGTCTGTTGAAGAGAACGGTTCTCAAAATGAAGGTGCTATAAGAAGTCTGATTTATGTTCCTTTTAATACTTTGGCAAAATTAGGAACATCAAATAAAAAAATAGCAGCGTATGAATTTGTTACAACAGCGCCTTCAGATTATTATGTGCTGAAGGTGATAAATGATCAAATGAAGAGTCAGCTTAATCATATGCAGACTATATCTAACACAACGCGATTTGAGACCGATAACCTGATCAATGTATGGAAAGAGAGAAAGTACAGGTCCATGCACTCGGATACGACTTATTATCCATACTATGAAAATGTTGCCAGGGCCTACGAGGATATTTTGGCTAAGGTCATGGTTGTTATTTTTGTCTGTCTTGTCGTTGATAGTGTGATTTTAATTATTTTTGTACACTATTTTTGGATTAATCGTAAATCATTACGATTGCCTGTTATAAAAGATAAGATAGAACGTCGAATAGAGGCTATGCGTTCCAAAGGCAAAGCCACGAAGGATAAGTGGAAAGATTTTTGATGATACTCAAAAAGAAATATATCATTAACTTAATATGCTTTATCTTTATGATCCTTATGTTTTCTGCCTGTGGCAAAAAGGATGCATCTGCTATTGCCATGGAGGAAGCATTGAATTATAAGGAATACGTATATAGAGATGAAGATATTCCATCTTTAAGCAGTGAAGCACTAAATGGTAATCTGTCGTTAATAACTAATTTTGACGAGAATATTCTTGTTTGTTCGAGGGTGGAGTATGTATCTGATTCAGCTTCGACTGAAAATGCAGAAGATGTATCTGAATCCGTGGAGAACGAAGAAGCAGGGAACAGCGCACAGGATGAAAATGATGAGATAACTGCAGAAAATGAAGATGCCAAGGAAGAAGAAACAACTGAAGATACAGTGCATGAATTAGGTGAGTTTATAGATTCATCACAGGAAAATGCAAATAAAGAAATAACACGCTTTACTGTCTATAAGATAAAAGATAAGCCCGATGCCGAGTTGTATTTTACATTTGACGGCAATCCCGGGCTTATGTATAGCAATTTCTTTTATAGCAGTAAAAAAGAGTTGTTCTCAATAGCAAATAATTATGAAGAGAATTCCAGATATTTTGTCAGAATCAATTCAAAGGGTGAACAGGTTGTTTTTGATAATATTTTTGACCATATAGATGAAGATGAAATCGCAGGGGACTATTTTAGCATTATGTCCATAATCGAATATGAGGAAAAAATATATATTTCTTCATCTGCAGGAATGCTGATTTATAATCTGGATGGTGATTTTTTAGATTTCAAATCCAATAATGATTTTGATGTTAAGCTCAGACAGTCAGAGCTTAAACTGTTCAGATTTATGAATGGAGAAGTTTATGACATTGCAAGTGTAGACGGCAAAACCTATTTCTATAAGCTGAATATGTCAAATCTGAAAATTACCAGTGAATTTGCCATAGACGGATATATTTATACTGTTTTTGTGGGAAGAGGAAATGATATTCTTTATACTTCCTCAGAAGGAGTATATGCATATAGTATTGGAGATGAGAAACCGCATAAAATTCTAGACTTTGTGGCATCTAATCTTACAACCTTTGATATCAACGGAATTGTTGCTTTTTCGAGAGAGAAGTTTGCCGGAATTATATATGATGACGAAGGTCCGGCTGTTAAAATATTTACAAAAATACCTCCGGAAGAGGTACCTGATAAGATTGAACTGACAATCGGAATGGTATATAGCAATTATGATATCAAGCGTCAGCTGATTAAGTTTAACAGAGAATCTTCCAAATACAAACTGAATCTGATTGATTATTCCTCAATATATGATACAGACAGGGGAGAAATGATTAAGCAGATTAACAAGGAAATTTCAACCGGTAATATGCCGGATATCCTTGTGGTAGATACGACATTTCCGATTGAAAAATATATTTCAAAGGGCTTGCTTGCAGATATATATCCGCTTATAGATAATGATCCAAATCTTAGCAGAGAAGATTTTCTTCCTAATGTTCTTGACGCATATTCTGTTGATGGTAAACTATATCAGATGGTTCCATCCTTCAGTATTGAATCAATGGCAATGGCTAAAGATGAAGCGCATGGAAGGACTTCCTGGACAATTGAGGAAGCATATAATTATTGGAAGGCGGAGGGGCTCAATAAGATTTTTTGCCCGGATATTAATCGAAATGAATTCATGCAACTGCTGATTTCATGTACATCCGATTCATATATAGACTGGGAAGCGGGAACCTGCGATTTTAATTCACCAACATTCAAGACTTCACTTGAAATGCTTAAGAAGATTCCTGATTCAACAGATAAATATCATTTTGAGGATCCATGGGCTGATACCCTCAGGGCCTTCAGAACAGGGGATGCTCTTGTTCGAAAACTTACACTTAATAATTATGATGATTATATTTATGCCAAGGATATTTTTGGCAAAGATATTCAGATTATAGGCTATCCGGCTATTGAAGGGCAAAACGGTTCTGTTATCAACCCATCCATTTCTTTTGCGATAAGTGCGGACACGAAATCCATGGATGGAGTGTGGGAATACATAAAGCGTTTTTTGACTTATGAATGGCAGAGTGATAGTGATAAGAACTATGTTTTGCCAATCAGAAAGGATGCTTTACTTGCAAAAGAGAAGACAAGTACCGAACGGCCGCATTTTACGGTACAGGGAGAAACTTATTATTATGACAGGTATTCGCAAATAGACAATGAAGTTATGCTTCCACCGCTTACCCAAGAGGAAGCAGAAGAACTTACTGAGTTTATTATGTCAGTAAAAGATTCGCTCAAGCAGGATACTAATATAGAAAACATTCTGGCAGAAGATACACAGCCGTATTTTATGGGTCAAAAGCCTATGGAGACCATTTGTAAAACAATTCAAAGCCGTATACGTTTATACATAGGAGAAAGCAGATGAATGATAATAAAAAGGGTAGAACAAGTCTTAAATGGACATTTTTTATAACAGCTTTTTTGCCTCTTATTGTATTGGTAATAGCTCTTGCGATTCTTGGTTCGTCATTCTTGTCAAGAACAATCTCGTATGAGGTAAAGGAGCAGATGAAGAATATATCTGCAATGGTTATAAATGACCTTGATACTATGTATCCCGGCAGTTATACAGTAAAAGAAACTCCGGACATATTCTTTTTCAAGGGTGAGCATATGTTTAATTCGGATTTTGAGTATATTGATAAAATTCATGAATTAACAGGCTGCGATATATCTATATGTTACTTGAATAGTGCGGTTATAACAACAATAAAGGATAAAGATAATAATCGAAGGATTGGATATCAGATTAACGAAGCAGTCATGGCTGATGTTCTTGAAAAGGGTGAGCCCGTCTTTTATGATGATGTTTATATTGATAAAGATAAAATCTATGTATACTACAGTCCGATTAAAGATTCTTCAGGCGAAATAATCGGAATGATTGGTGTTTCTGAACTGGTATCAAATGCTTCTGAAAGTGGCATGAACCCCATTCTGTTTATAGTTATTATCGCAGCAATAGGTATAATCATAGCGTTATATTTGATATTTAAGTTTTCCAATAAGCAGATTTACGCAATTGAGAAAATACAGGAATACCTGAAGAAACTGTCTAACGGAGATTTTAATGCTGAACTTGATTATTCTGTTGCAACAAGAAAAGATGAAATAGGACTTATTGGGGAAAGTGCGAAGGCAACCGGATTTTCTTTGAGAAAAATGGTTCAGGAAGATCAGCTTACTTCATTGTTTAATCGACGTGTTGCTTATAAGAATTTTGATAAAACGATAAGAAAATATATTTATCAGGGTGTTAAATTCTGTGTTGCTCTTGGAGATATTGATTTCTTTAAAAAGGTTAATGATACTTATGGTCATGATGCCGGTGACAGAGTACTTATTGAAGTTGCTCATACTATCAAAGAATTTATGCAGACAAGAGGTTATGTCATAAGATGGGGCGGAGAAGAAATTCTTATGATTTTCGATAAGCAGAATTCAAAACTTGAGGAGGTTGCGGCAGAACTGGAGGAACTTCTTAATAAAATCAGAGCGCTTGATATCATGAGTGATGATCAGTTAATTAAGGTTACAATGACCATGGGTGTAACAGAATGCTCACCATCGGATAAAGAGATGGCTGATCTTGATAAGGAAGAACTTGAGAAGTGGATTCGAAAGAGAATAGATGAATATGTAGTTATTGTAGATGAAAAACTATATTATGGTAAGGAGCATGGACGAAATCAGGTAGTCTCAAATATTGTGGAGGACGAAGCAACTGAGACAGTTCCTGCCCCAAAAGATAATAAGTCCACTAATGAAAAAACAGAAGAAAGCAATAAAGAAGCAACCGAAAACGTTAGTGAAGAAAATAAACCGGAAACAGAAGTAAAGCCTAAAAAACGAGGCAGAAAACCAAAGCCTAAGAATTAAATATTAAGATAAGAAAACACCCTGAAAAATGATTATATTTTCAGGGTGTTTTGTTTATGAAATAACTTTGGTTGCGGATTAATTGGTATTAGCCGGTTACACGTAATTATATTATAACAATTTGAGAAGAGTATTCGTTCTGATATGTTTTTCTTATCTGCTCATATAGTGTGGCACCCTTTATATCTATATCAAGTTCGGGAGAGGAACCATAATCTTTTAGTTTACTGATTATTGATATGTCAGATTTATCTTTTAAGGTAGTGAGTAACGAAGCTGCTTCTTTCCTGAAACCAAGTATTCGCGCATAGGTAGGGATGGTTTCGACAGGATTACAAGTGATACCAAGAACTATATGGATAAGCGCACGGCTTATTCTGCTTCTTGTTATATTTTTTGATTTTAACAGATCAATGAAATCCTCAGCTGTTTTATAATTACACAGATTCTTAACTATTTTATGAGAAAGCTCTTTATTTACATCTAAATATTCCGAAAGCTCTTCAGGTGATTGTGATGATAAACTGTAGTAAATAACATCGCTGAAATCATTTATAAAAACAGGTTTTTCGGAATATAATTCCAGGGAGTTTTCGGGTACATATCCGGTATAAGCATTATTTCTCATGCTAATACAGTTTCTGATTGACAGAGCACTGCAGTATGCTGCATTTTCATCAATACAATCGGAGTTATAGCCCATTGATTTTCGTTCTGTTGTAAACGGGGTAATTGAACTGCCTAAAGACAATAATGCTCTGATATATTCAACAGCAAGTATATTGTTTGGAGCACTGATAATATCTTTAGCAACATCATATTGGCCAAACACAATGTCTCTTGCTTTTGGATAGGATATCCCACTTTTTATTAATTCGCGCATTCGTGAATCATCTTCGGGAGATGGATTATTAAGTATATATGCCATATCCATCAGTTCTTTGATATTTCCGTTTTCTGAACCAAAACTTAAGTAGTCTACGCAGTTAAGTGAGTTCAGAAGAGAAACAGCACCTTTTGCAAAGCCTTCAGCTGAGGCAGTGGCATAGATGGTAGGTAATTCAATTACCAGATCTGCTCCGTTCATAAGAGCCATTCTGGTACGTGTATATTTATCAAATACAGCAGGTTCGCCTCGTTGAACATAATCACCGCTCATGAGTGCGATACAGTATTTTGAACCGGTATTTTTTCTGGTTTCGTCGATGAGATATGAATGTCCCAGGTGGAAGGGATTGAATTCACATATTACGGCAAAAATATTCTCGTTATTGATAGTGGACATTTTAACTCCTGATATTGAAAAATAGTTGTGAGTAAGTTCCGTGGAATGGTGATTAACTACAACTTTTGTGTTATAATTATGAATGTTGAGCGTAATGTTTATTATTAAAAAATTCAACCTATGAATAATAATAACTTTAAAAATTAATATATGTAAAGGAGTAGGGACTATGGCATACATAGATACAATAAAAGAAAAGGCTAAATCTGACAGAAAAACTATAGTTTTGCCGGAGACAACAGACAAGCGTACCCTTATTGCCGCAGCAAACATTATGAAGGAAGGAATTGCCAAGATTATTATGATAGGTGATGCCGAGAAGATAATGGATGGTGCCAACTGGTTGGAAATTGATCTCGATGGGGTTGTTATTATTAATCCTCAGTTGTCAGAAAAGACAGAAGAATATGCCAATCTGCTTTATGAATTAAGAAAACATAAGGGAATGACATTGGAAAACGCAAGAGAGACTTTGCTTTCAGATCCTTTAACATTTGGGGTTATGATGGTTAAAGCAAATGATGCCGATGGCATGGTTGCAGGAGCTTGTCATGCAACTGCAGATACTTTGCGTCCCGCACTTCAGATATTAAAGACAGCACCCGGAATTAAACTTGTTTCAGGCTTCTTCCTGATGTGTGCTCCAAACTGTGATATGGGAGATGATGGAACCTTTATATTTGCAGACTGTGGTCTTAATCAGGATCCTACACCGGAAGAACTTGCAGCAATTGCAGATACATCAGCTAAGAGCTTTAAGCAGCTTGTTGGTTCAAAACCTATTATTGCAATGCTTTCGCATTCAACCAAGGGATCAGCCAAGCATCCGCTTGTTGATAAGATGGTTGAAGCAACAAGAATTGCTCATGAACAGTATCCTTCACTTTGTATAGACGGAGAATTGCAGGCTGATGCCGCCATTGTTCCTGCAGTTGCCAAGACAAAGGCTCCAAAATCAGAGGTTGCCGGAAAAGCTAATGTTCTTGTATTTCCTAATCTTGACTGTGGAAATATCGCATACAAGCTGGTTCAGAGACTTGGCGGCGTTGAAGCATATGGTCCTATGCTTCAGGGAATTGCAAAGCCTGTAAATGATCTTTCAAGAGGATGTTCATGGCAGGATATCGTTGGTGTTGTTGCGATTACAGCAGTTCAGGCTCAGCTTCAGTAATACCCTGAGTAGTTATTGGTTTTGTTAATAAATATTCATAAATATATTTTTATGCTGCATAGCAGCGGAATGGAGACAAAATGAATGTTTTGGTTATAAATTGTGGCAGTTCATCACTTAAATTTCAGCTTATTGATTCGGAAAACGAAAAAGTAATCGGAAAGGGTCTGTGTGAAAGAATAGGAATTGACGGAAGTGTCATTTCTTTTACTCCGAATGGAGGAGAAAAGATAGTTACAAAGTCGCCAATGAAGGATCATACTGATGCAATTAAACTCGTTATTGACGCACTTACTGATGAAAAGACAGGTGTTGTTAAGAATTTGAATGATATCAATGCTGTAGGACACAGAATTGTTCACGGCGGTGAAAAGTTTAATAAAGCAACGATTATTGATGAAGAGGTTATGAAAGCAATAGAAGAATGTAATGATCTTGCACCATTGCATAATCCTGCAAATCTTATTGGCGTTCGTGCATGTCAGAACCTCATGCCTAATACACCTCAGATAGCAGTATTTGATACGGCTTTTCATCAGACTATGCCTGAAGAAGCATATCTTTACGGTCTGCCTTATGATATGTATGAAAAGTATCACATCAGAAGATATGGCTTCCATGGAACATCACATGATTTTGTTTCTCATGCAGCTGCAGATATGCTTGGAAAGAATTATGATGAATTAAAGACTATCGTTTGTCATCTTGGAAACGGAGCTTCCGTTTCAGCTGTTAAAAATGGTAAATGTGTTGATACCTCAATGGGACTTACTCCACTTGAAGGATTAATTATGGGTACAAGATCAGGAGATCTTGATCCTGCTATTCTTGAGTTCCTCTGTGATAAGGAGAATCTTGATATTCACGGAGTTCTCAATATTCTTAACAAGAAATCAGGAGTATATGGCCTTTCAGAAGAATTGTCATCAGATTTCAGAGATCTTGAAGACGGTTATATTGAAGGAAAGGAAAACTGCATCAGAGCAGTAGATACCTTCTGCTATAGGGTTGCCAAATATATAGGTGCTTATACAGCAGCAATGAATGGAGTAGATGCCATCTGCTTTACAGCAGGCGTTGGTGAAAACTCAGGTTTTGTAAGAGAAATAATACTTAAGTATCTTGGATATCTTGGAATTACTATTGATAAAGAAATTAATAAAACAAGAGGCAAAGCTGTTGAAATTTCAACTGCGGACTCTAAAGTAAAGGTTTTGGTTATTCCGACAAATGAAGAACTTGCAATAGCAAGACAGACAGTAGCTCTCTTGTAAGTTAAGATTTTTACATTTAAGATATAGGTGATCATATTATGATGCGTGAGATTATACTTGGTTCTACAGGAATCAAAGTTAAACAGAATGCTTTTGGAGCACTTCCAATCCAGAGAGATTCCGTAGAAGTTGCGGTAGGACTTTTGCGAAAGGCCTATGAAGGAGGAATGCGATTCTTTGATACGGCAAGAGCTTATTCAGACAGTGAGGAAAAGGTAGGAATAGCGCTAAAGGATGTTAGAGATGACATTATTATTGCTACTAAAACAGGTTCGACAACTCCTGAAGAATTCTGGAATCACTTAAATACTTCTCTAAGTTTACTTCAGACAGATCATATAGATATTTATCAGTTTCATTGTGCCAATCAGGTGTATAGACCAGGCGATGGAACCGGAATGTATGAATGTATGCTTGAAGCTAAAGATAAAGGTTTGATTAAGCATATAGGTATTACAGCACATAAGATCCAGGTTGCATTTGATGCAGTTGAATCAGGATTATATGAAACACTTCAGTATCCTTTTAGTTATCTGGCTGCCGACAAAGAAATTGAATTAGTTAATCTTTGTAAGGAAAAGAATGTTGGATTTATTGCCATGAAAGGACTTGCCGGAGGGTTAATCAATAATTCAAAAGCAGCAATGGCCTATATGTTACAGTATGATAATGTTCTTCCTATCTGGGGAATTCAGAGAGAATCAGAGCTTGATGAATGGCTGGCATATATGGATGAGATGCCGGTTATGGATGAAGCCATGAGAACATTTATTAATAAAGAACAGACTGAACTGTCGGGTGACTTTTGCAGAGGCTGTGGATATTGTATGCCTTGCCCTAAAGGTATCATGATCAATCAGTGTGCAAGAATGTCTCTGATGTTAAGAAGAGCACCATCAAAGGGATGGCTGGCGCCTAACATGCAGGAAGAAATGAAAAAGATAGAGGATTGTATAGAATGTGGTCAGTGTATGAAGAAGTGTCCATATTCATTAAATACTCCTTCATTATTGAAGAAAAACTACGAAGATTACAAGAAAGTTTTGTCAGGAGAGGTTTTGGTATAAAATAAAATTATTTCTTGACAAAGATTATTTATGTCTATATAATTTATCAAGTGTGCGAAACTAATACATTAAATCTGTTTGATTTATTTACATCAAGCAGAAAAAAGAGAATTGAAGAGGTTGATTTTAGTGAAAAATCCATGGATTTTGTTCGTGAGAGTTACACTATAATTAACAAATCCAAGGTTTGTCTTAACTTTGAATCCTATGAAGTGGGAAAGATAAGACTTAAAGGCAACTTTAGTGTGATTTTGCAGATTCCGTGTGACAGATGTCTGGAAGATGTTGAGGTCCCGATTGAACTTGAGTTTGAACAGGAACTGATAGCAGAAGATAAGCAGACGGAAGAAGAACACGATGAAATGTGTAGTTTCCTCGTTGGGAACGAATTTGATGTGAATGAATTCGTTAAACTGAACGTATTGATGAATATGCCATCTAAAGTTTTATGTCATGATGAGTGCAAGGGATTGTGTCCGGTGTGCGGTAATAATTTGAACGATCATGAATGTGGATGTGATTCATTTGTTCCGGATCCCAGGATGGCAAGAATTAAGGATATTTTTTTAGAAGCTAATAAGGAGGTGTAGATATGTCAATCTGTCCTAAGAATAAATCTTCTAAAGGTAGAAGAGATAAGAGACGTGCTAATTGGAAGATGAATCCAATGAATCTTGTTAAGTGCAGTAAGTGTGGATCATTAATGATGCCTCACAGAGTATGTAAGTCTTGTGGCGCGTACAACAAAAAAGAAGTTATCGCTATGGATTAATTGCGAAGAAACAGGGATACAGTTTTCTGTATCCCTTTTTGTTTGATTTTATAGGTGAGCGAATATATAATTGTATTGTCCAAAGAGGTACAGATACAGGCTATCTGTGCTTTTTTTAGTTATGGCGACGAGCAGGGTGACAGAAGCGATGCGCAATGCTTGAATGAAGTGCCTATATAATTCGGAGGTGTGAAGATGAAACATGGTTTTATTAAGGTGGCGGCAGGAACTCCTAAAATTAAGGTTGCCAATCCTGAATACAACAGGCAACAGTCGTTTGAAATTATAAAAGATGCTGTGAACAAAGGAGCAAAAGTAGTTGTCCTTCCGGAACTTGTTCTTAGTTCATATACCTGTAATGATCTGTTTTTACAGGATACTCTTTTGTGTTCATGCAAGGAACAGCTAGATATTCTTATGGACGAAACCGCTTCGATGGATGCCATTATCTTTGTAGGAATGCCATGGGACTATATGGGAAAACTCTATAATGTCGCTGCTGTTGTATACAAAGGAGAATTACTTGCACTGGTAACAAAAACATTTATCCCTAATTATTCTGAATTCTACGAGGGAAGATATTTTACACCGGGACCGGATAAAACCGGCTATATTTTGTATAAAGGCAAAAATGTTCCCTTTGGTTCGGATATACTGTTTCAAAATGCCCTGATGGAGGAAATGGTAATAGGATGTGAGATATGTGAAGATGTGTGGGTTCCTGAATCTCCTGGGACGAGGCATGCAATGTCAGGAGCTACAATAATTGTTAATCTGTCAGCATCTGACGAGACCGTTGGAAAAAACAGTTACAGAAGAAATCTTGTATCCATGTCCAGCGCAAAACTTTTATCCGGATATATTTATACTTCTGCAGGAGAGGGAGAATCAACTCAGGATATAGTATTCGGAGGTCATAATATCATTGCCGAAAACGGATATGTATTAAATGAAGCAGAAAGATTTAATAATGGATTGATAATAGCAGATATTGATGTGTCAAGACTTCAGCATGAAAGACGAAAAATGAATACTTTTTCGACATCTGCCTATATAGGTGAGCATGTTATTGTGTCTTTTGAAATGGAAAAGACAGATAATGTTCTTGACAGAGAATTTGCAAAAATGCCGTTTGTTCCGGGGAATACTGTAGAAAGAGATAACAGATGTGAAGAAATATTAAATATTCAGTGTATGGGACTTAAAAAGAGATTGGAACATACCGGCTGTAAGCACGCTGTTATAGGTGTGTCAGGAGGACTTGATTCAACACTGGCACTGATAGTTATCGTGAGAGTTTTTGATATGCTGGGGATTCCCAGAGAAAATATTGAAACCATTACCATGCCATGTTTTGGAACGACAAACCGAACTTACGATAATTCCTGCAAACTTATGAATATTTTAGGAACACATTTTAGCGAGATAAATATAGAAGAAGCCGTAAATATTCATTTTAGAGATATTAATCATGATAAGAATAATCATGATGTAACATATGAAAACAGCCAGGCCAGAGAGAGAACGCAGATATTAATGGATGTGGCAAATAAGGTCAATGGTATGGTTATCGGAACCGGAGATATGTCAGAGCTTGCTCTCGGATGGGCAACATATAACGGTGACCATATGTCGATGTACGCAGTTAATGTCGGAATACCTAAAACTCTCGTGAGATATCTTGTTCAATACAGTGCAGATAATTGTGAAGATGCTAAACTTCAGGCGGTTTTGCGCGATATTCTTGATACCCCTGTAAGCCCTGAACTTATTCCGCCGGTTGATGGAAAAATATCTCAAAAAACAGAGGAACTGGTTGGGGATTACATATTACACGATTATTTTTTGTATTACATGTTAAGGTGCGGCTATTCACCGGATAAGATATACAGAATCGCGACACGGACATTTGATGGTCAGTTTGATAAAGAAACGATATTAAAATGGGAAAAGAACTTCTATCGCAGATTTTTTGCACAGCAGTTTAAGAGATCCTGCATCCCTGATGGACCCAAAGTCGGAAGTGTTGCTTTGTCACCAAGAGGTGATTTGCGTATGCCTTCAGATGCAAGTGTGGAAAAGTGGATGAATATTCTGGATACTTTATGATTAAGAAAAGAACAGAGAGTGATTAACTTGTTGGAAGTCCCGGCCGTCAGGCCGGGACTGTTCGGTTATACTTGCATTTTGACTGGTGCTTTAGTATAGTTATAGTGATTTATTATGTAAGGAGAAGGGATTATTATTATGAGTGATTATATTAATGTTGCTTTAGATGGTATGGGTGGAGATAATGCCCCTGTAGAAATCGTAAAGGGTGCAGTTGATGCGGTTAATGAATCTAAAAAAATCCGTGTTTATATAACAGGATATGAAGATTTGATTAATGCTGAACTTGCTAAATATACATATAATAAGGAACAGATTATTGTTGTTCCGACAACCGAAATGATTGAGATGGCTGAACCGCCGGTTCTTGCTATCAGAAAAAAGAAAGACTCGTCTATAGTTAAAGCTCTGAATATGGTTAAGGATGGTACCTGTGATGCATATGTATCAGCAGGAAGTACCGGAGCTACTTTGGTTGGAGGACAGGTTATTGTAGGAAAATTAAAAGGGGTAGAAAGAGCTCCTTTTGCTCCGATTTTACCTACTTTGAATGGATTTTCACTTCTTATTGATTCGGGTGCCAATGTAGATGCAAGACCTAGCCATCTGCTGCAGTTTGCCAAGATGGGAACTATATATATGGAATCTGTATTGGGCATTAAGAATCCTACAGTCGGAATTATTAATATTGGAGCAGAAGAAGAAAAAGGTAACGCACTCGTTAAGGAAACTTTTCCTCTGTTGAAGAATTGTCCTGATATCAATTTTATCGGTTCCGTTGAAGCAAGAGAAGTAGCTCATGGTGCGGCTGATATTCTTATTTGTGAAGCTTTTACCGGAAATGTTGTTATAAAGATGTATGAAGGTGTAAGTTCTGCTGTTATGAAGTGCATAAAGAAAGCATTCATGTCAAATCTTAAGAGCAAGATAGGTGCACTTCTTGTTAAAAAGAGTGTTAAGGATGCTGTTAAGGGCTTTAGCACAGAGTCACATGGCGGAGCTCCAATGCTTGGATTAAACGGTCTGGTTGTAAAAACACATGGAAGTTCTAAATCAATAGAGATTAAGAATTCAATCTTACAGTGTATTACATTTAAGGAACAGAATATTAATCAAAAAATTAAAGAGAAGTTATCTGTAGAGGATAACTAGGAAGGAATTTATGGAATTCGATAAGCTTAAGAAGATTATTGCGGATGTCATAAATGTAGATCCAAATGAAATAATGCCCGAAAGTACTTTTCTTGAAGACCTTGGCGCTGATTCATTGGATATATTTCAAATGGTGATGAAAATCGAAGAAGAATTTGGAATTCAGATTCCGGCCGAGGATGCTGAAAAAATCACTAATGTTGAAGAGGCAGTTAACCTTATTAAAAATGCAGTTCATTAGTTATTGAAAAGCCCTTAAGGGCTTTTCGTTGTGTTGATGGAAAAAGATATGAATAATTGTACGGATTTTAGTTTATTGGAAAAGGAACTTGGATATTCCTTTAAAAATAGAGATTTATTAAAACAGGCATTGACGCATAGCTCTTATTCAAATGAAATGAAGATTAACCAGTATGGAAATTATGAAAGACTGGAATTTCTTGGCGATGCGGTATTGGAACTTACGAGCTCTAGCTTTTTCTATAATTCTTTCCCGGAAATGAATGAAGGACAGCTTACAAGATTAAGGTCGTCGCTTGTCTGTGAGCAGGCACTTGCATTCTGTGCAAGAAGTATAGAACTTCAAAAATATATATTTCTCGGAAAGGGAGAGGAGAATACCGGAGGCCGTGAAAGGGATTCGATTATTTCCGATGTTTTTGAGGCCGTATTGGGAGCTATTTACCTGGATGGCGGATATGAATACGCGGATATATTTGTAAGAAAGCATGTATTGACAGATATTAAAAACAGACAGCTTTTTTATGATGCAAAAACAATTCTGCAGGAGAAGGTTCAGACTCATGGTGAGTCACTTTCTTATGTTGTGACAGATGAGACGGGGCCGGATCATGACAAGGTATTTAAGGTAAATGCAATTGTCGGCGGCAAAGTAATTGGCAGTGGTGAAGGAAAATCCAAAAAAGCAGCCGAACAGCAGGCAGCTTTCGGTGTCCTGAAAAATAATCTTTATTAGTTAACCGATGGAATACATTAATTGTAATTTACTCTGTGCATAAGCATGGATTGGAGATTAACATGTACTTAAAATCGATTGAGATTCATGGATTTAAATCATTTGCAAATAAAATAGTGTTTGAGTTTCACAATGGTATAACAGCTATTGTAGGCCCTAATGGTTCCGGCAAGTCAAATGTTGCAGATGCCGTACGATGGGTATTAGGTGAACAGAAGGTAAAGCAGCTTCGTGGTTCTTCCATGCAGGATGTTATATTTCAGGGAACAGAGCTTCGAAAAATGCAAAGCTATGCCTATGTGGCAATTACCCTTGATAATAGTGATCGACAGCTTGCAAATGATCATGATGAAGTTGTAGTTGCAAGACGTATATACAGATCCGGTGAAAGTGAATACTTACTTAACGGATCAATTTGTCGTTTAAAAGATGTTAATGAACTCTTTTATGATACCGGTATCGGACAGGAAGGATATTCAATTATCGGACAGGGACAGATTGATAAGATTCTGTCAGGCAGACCGGAAGAGAGAAGAGAACTTTTTGATGAAGCAGCCGGAATTGTTAAGTTTAAAAAGCGTAAGGCAGCAACCTTAAAGAAACTTCAGGATGAAGGAAACAATTTGATCAGAATTACTGATATTCTCACTGAACTTGAAAAACAGGTTGGACCACTTGAGAAGCAGTCCGAAAAGGCAAAGGTATACCTTAAAAAGAAGGAAGAACTTAAAACAGTTGATGTTAATATGTTTCTTCTTGAAAACAATGAACTTGAGGATAAACTCAGTAAAACGGTAAGTAATCTTGAAGTTGTTAATAATGATCTTCTTGAAATAAACAGGAAAAATGAAAATATAAAAAATGAGTATGACAGAATCCAGTCCGAAATAGAAGAACTGGAAGCGTCTATTGAATCTCAGAGAGAACAGTTAAGCAACACCAATGTTTTGAGAGGAAAGCTTGAAGGCGAGATTAATGTCCTCAAGGAGCAGATTAATTCTGCAAAATCCAATGAAGAGCATTTTAAGCAGAGAGTTAATGCAATTAGTTCACAGCTTGATGAAAAAAATGCCGAAAAGGACAGAATTCTTGGGGATAAGAAGATTGTTGACGAAGGTGTGTCAGGAATCGTTTCCGTAAAGAATGAGGAAGCCTCAAAACTTAATGATATACAGACTAAAATTGAAGAATTAAACAATAATATTGAATCCGGTAAAAATACGATTATTGATACACTCAATATGAGAGCAAATATTAAGTCAAAGCTTTCACGTCTTGATTCGATGACTGAGTCTATTAATATAAGAAAATCCGAATTGACTTCAAGGCTGCTCAAAGTAAAGTCTGATGAAGTTAAGCAGGAAGAAACAATTAAAGAACTTGAGGCAGAATTTGAGAGAATAAATAAAGAATTAATCGAGTTAAGAAACGAGCAGGAGAAAAAAGAGGATGAACTCGCAAAAGCTCGTGCCGGTATGGCTAAAAAGGACGAAGAGGTAAGAAATCTTCAGGTTAAGTACCATCAGGCAAAATCAAAACTCGAAGCACTTTCTAATATTACAGAAAGATATGAAGGATATGGTGGTGCAGTTAAAGCTGTTATGGAAAACAAAGACAGTGAGAAGGGCATTATAGGTGTTGTTGCTGATATCATTAAGGTTGAGCCTAAGTATGAGACCGCAATCGAAACCGCACTTGGTGGAAATATTCAGAACATTGTCACTGCTGATGAAAAGACAGCAAAGAAAATGATTGAATATTTGAAGTTCCACAAAGCCGGAAGAGCAACATTCCTTCCACTTACATCACTTGATAAGCCGCAGGAATTTAAGAACCCGGAGTCTGTGAATGAAAAGGGTGTTGTAGGAATAGCAGACGAGCTTGTTAATATTGATCCTAAATATAAGAATGTTGCGAAAGCCATGCTTGGCAGAATTTTAGTAGTTGATACTGTCGATCATGCACTTTTGATTGCAAAGAAATATGATTATGGTATCAGAATGGTTACTCTTGAAGGTGAATTGCTTGTTCCGGGTGGTGCAATATCCGGAGGTACTTTCAAGAATAGCTCAAACCTTTTGAGTCGAAGAAGAGAAATGGATGAATTGACTAAAGAGGTTGAAAATCTTGACAAAGCGATAAAGGCTACCCTTGAGGAAATTGATAAGGCGAAGGCGTCACGAAATGCCATTCGTGCTGCACTTGAGGAACTTCAAGGCTCTCAACAGAGAAAACTGATTGAGCAGAACACAGCCAGATTAAATGTTCAGAAGGCCGAGGAACGTAAAGATGAAGCTTCTCAGGGCACATTTGAATTAAAGGCTGAAGAGGCTGAAATTGAAGAGCAGATTAAGGAAATTGCGGAACAGAAAAAGCAGATTAATGAAGAGCTGACTAATTCAGAAGAACTGGAAAAGAATGTAACAAAGGATATTGAAGGTTTCCAAAAAACTCTTGAAGCTATGCGTATGGAAGAAACGGAACAGCTTCAGAAAGTTTCAGAATTTGAAGTCCAGGCTGAAAAGATGCTTCAACAGCAGATGTTCCAGCAACAGAATGTTGACAGAATAGATTCGGAAATTAACAGACTGAATGAGGAACTTAAAGAAGTTGATGAAAGTCTGAAAGCTTCTGTTAAGGATGTTGAGATTAAGGAAAATAACATTCTTGAAATAAAAGAAACCATAAAGGCATCATTTACTACTCAGTCTGATGCAGAAGAACAATTAAGTGAAAAGGTTCAGCGTAAGGAAGAGTTATCATTGATGCAGAAGCAGTTCTTTACGGACAGAGAACAGTTATCTGAGAAACAGTCTTCACTTGACAAGGAACAGTATCGTCTTACCAGCCAGAAGGAGAGACTTGAAGAAAGTATTTC
The DNA here is from genome assembly GCA_024403415.1 of Lachnospiraceae bacterium. Lineage (GTDB taxonomy): Bacteria > Bacillota > Clostridia > Lachnospirales > Lachnospiraceae > JAILLW01. The sequence goes on along the minus strand of JAKSRY010000012.1, from coordinate 48,822 downwards.
ATCGCAGATTTCATATATGTTTGAAGAGTACGAAATTACTCTGGTGGATGCAGCAACACTTCGTGATGAAGAAATGACTGATCTTAGTGCAATGAAGAAGGATGCATCAAGACTTAAGTCTGAGATTAAAGGTCTCGGTGATGTTAATGTCAATGCCATTGAAGATTACAGAAATCTTATGGAAAGATACACATTTCTTAAGACTCAGCATGATGACCTTGTTGAAGCAAAGAAAACGCTTGAAGATGTTATTCAGGAACTTGATACTGCGATGCGAAAGCAGTTTACAGAGAAATTCAAGGAAATCGGAACTGAATTTAATAAAGTATTTAAGGAACTCTTTGGCGGAGGAAATGGTAGTCTTGAACTGATTGAAGATGAAGATATTCTTGAAGCAGGTATAAAAGTTATTGCTCAACCGCCGGGAAAGAAACTGCAAAATATGATGCAGTTGTCAGGTGGAGAAAAATCACTTACCGCAATTGCACTTATGTTTGCAATTCAGAACCTAAAACCATCTCCGTTCTGTCTGCTTGATGAGATTGAGGCTGCACTTGATGAATCAAATGTAACTCGATTTGCCTCTTATTTGCATAAGCTTACCAAGAATACTCAGTTTATTGTTATTACACATAGACGAGGAACAATGGAAAAGGCTGACAGACTATATGGTATTACCATGCAGGAGAAGGGTGTTTCTGCACTGGTTTCAGTTAAATTGATTGATGAGGAGTTAGATAATTAATGGCAGGTTTTTTTAGCAGACTTTTCTCAGGATTTTCATCAATTGATGATGATTTTTATGAGGAAATATTTGAAACACTGGTAATGGCAGATACAGGAGTTAGAACTTCGGACGCCATAGTGGAAAAGTTAAAGATTCAGGTTAAGGAAAACAAAATTAAGAATCCTGAAGAATGTAAGAAATACTTGAAAAAGAACATGATAGAGCAGATGGAGGTTGAGGATGAAGCATATGATTTTCTCAAGGAAAGATCTGTTGTATTTGTTATCGGAGTCAATGGAGTTGGAAAAACTACCACTATAGGTAAGCTTGCAGGAATTCTTAAGAAAGAAGGAAAAAAGGTTCTTGTAGCAGCTGCAGATACCTTTAGAGCTGCAGCAGGCGAACAGCTTGATGAATGGGCAAAGAGAGTGGGCGTTGATATTGTTCAGGGAAAAGAAGGACAGGATCCGTCATCAGTATTGTTCGATTCCATTCAGTCTGCTAAAGCAAAGAATGTGGATGTGTTACTGGTTGATACTGCCGGAAGACTTCATAATAAGAAAAATCTTATGGATGAACTTGAAAAGATGAACAGGCTTATTAATAGTTATTATCCAAAAGTAAGAAGAGAGAATCTTGTTGTTCTTGACGGTACAACGGGACAGAATGCATTAGTACAGGCTAAAGAATTCAGTCAGGTCACAAAGCTCACAGGGGTAATTCTTACAAAGATGGATGGAACGGCAAAAGGTGGAATCGCTGTTGCTGTTCAGTCTGAATTATCACTGCCGGTTAAGTTTATCGGAGTTGGTGAAAAAGTTGAAGATCTTAGTCGTTTTGATGCAGAAGAATATATAGAAAGTCTTTTTGAAGAAAGAGGTTAGGAAAATGGTTGATAATATGTTGACGTTAGAGGCATTTGAAGAAGCTTCTGAAGCAGTTAAAAAAGTTACTTTGGAGACTAAACTTATTTACTCTGACTTTTACTCAAACAAGACAGGAAACAGAGTATATTTTAAGCCGGAAAATATGCAGTTTACCGGAGCCTATAAAGTTAGAGGATCATATTATAAAATTAGCACATTGTCTGAAGAAGACAGAAAAAAGGGCCTTATAACCGCATCCGCAGGAAATCATGCGCAGGGGGTAGCATATGCAGCAAAGTGTTTTGGCGCAAAAGCAGTCATTGTTATGCCAACAACCACTCCTCTTATTAAGGTAAACAGAACAAAGAGCTATGGTGCAGAAGTTGTATTGTATGGAGATGTTTATGATGATGCATGCGCTAAGGCTTATGAACTTGCCGAAGAAAAGGGCTATACCTTTATTCATCCTTTCGATGATCTTGCAGTAGCTACCGGACAGGGAACAATTGCAATGGAGATCATCAAGGAATTACCACTTGTTGATTATATTCTTGTTCCTGTTGGTGGAGGCGGTTTGGCTACAGGGGTATCAACTCTTGCTAAACTTCTTAACCCCAATATCAAAGTTATTGGTGTTGAACCAAAGAATGCAAACTGTCTTCAGGAATCAATTAAAGAAGGAAAGGTTGTTACACTTCCGTCAGTCAGTACTATAGCAGACGGAACTGCAGTTAAAACTCCGGGAGAAAAGATTTTCCCGTATTTGCAGAAGAATCTTGATGATATAATAACTGTCGATGATAAAGAGCTGGTAGTTTCCTTCCTTGATATGGTAGAAAATCATAAGATGGTTGTTGAAAACTCAGGACTTTTGACAGTAGCTGCACTGAATCAGCTTGATGTTAAGAATAAGAAGATTGTGTCAATTTTAAGCGGCGGAAATATGGATGTAATTACAGTTTCATCTGTTGTTCAGCAGGGACTTATTTTAAGAGACAGAATCTTTACCGTATCTGTGCTTTTGCCGGATAAACCGGGAATGCTTACAAAAGTTTCAGATGTAATAGCAAGACTCAATGGTAATGTAATTAAGCTTGAACATAATCAGTTTGTTTCTATTAACAGAAATGCAGCCGTTGAACTTAAGATTACTTTGGAAGCTTTTGGAACAGAGCATAAGAATGAGATTATTTCAAAACTTGAAGAAGAAGGTTATCGACCAAGAATAGTCGGAACTATTATGTAAGGATTACTGATGAAAAAACGTAATAAGAAGAAAAATCATTCACTAATACAAAATATTATTTTTAGTTTTATTGCACTTTTCGGACTTACTGTTGCTGCTGTTTTTCTGATTCTAAATCGCAATCTTGAAAAAGATATTGAAAAAAAAGAAGCAGAGCTGACGGGAGTTATTGATGAGTATAAGGCTCAATTCCCATATTCCCAGTCTGATTATGATGAGGCGGTAACAGGTAACCGAAATCTCGGAATAGGTGAAGGTAAAGAAAATCTCAGAATGCAGATAAAAGGTTCACTTGATAATGGTGAAACCATAATAAGTGTTTTAAGAAATCTGTTCCCTGAATATATTATTTCTTATAAAAATAAATATAATTTTTATCCCATCGATTATAATCAGAAAATGGACAAATATAAAAGAAGCAATTTCCTGATTGAACGTGAAAACAGTGGAAATGCCGGCGGCGAAGACGATAACCAAGATGGTGCAGATGCTGACGACAAAAATAAAGGTGATGTTACCGAGATAAAATATGTTGACGATTCAGGTGTGGTTGTTTCGGCAAAAGGTATAGATGTTTCAAGTCACCAGGGAAAAATCGACTGGGAAAAGGTAAAAGCTGACGGCGTTGATTTTGCTTTTTTGAGATTGGGTGGACGAGGAACCACAGAAGGCGCCATTTATCTTGATCAGACATTCATATACAATGTGGAAAATGCCACTAAAAACGGAATTAAGGTAGGAGTATATTTTTATACACAGGCTACCAGCGCTGAAGAAGCAATAGAAGAAGCTGAATTTGTTATCGAAAATATTGAGCCGTATGATATTACTTATCCGGTTGCATATGATATTGAGAACACAAATGACAGAACAAAGAAACTTAATAAAGAAAATTATACAGAATGTACACGAGCATTTGTTGATACGATTGCCAAGGCAGGATACAGGCCAATGATTTATGGAAATTTAAATTCCATGGTTGAAATTATTGATCAGAGTCAGTTTGAAGATATTGACAAATGGTTTGCACAGTATAATGACGATTATTATTATCCATATGAAATCGCTATATGGCAGTATTCAAGCAAGGGTCGCGTTGACGGAATAAGCGGATTGGTAGATTTGAATATTGGATTAAAGCACTATGATGGCTGATTTTTTTGAATTATAATATATTTAAGCATGTCAAGTAAAAACACTTGACATGCTTTTTTGGTTAGTATATATTTATACTTGTGCGTTAAATAGGGGCTGATTATGGAAGATATTGTTAAGCAGGGAATGCTTTATGATTTTTATGGTGAATTACTTACCGAACATCAAAAGAATGTCTATGAAGATCTGGTAATGAATAATTTTTCCATATCAGAAATAGCCGAAGAATATAATATTACAAGACAGGCTGCATCAGATCTTGTAAAGAGAATAAACCGTTTGTTAAATGGTTATGAAGATAAATTAAAGCTTGTTGAAAGGTTTTCAAAGATTAAAAAGAAGATTGAATTAAATGAAAATCTTTCAGATGATGAGAAAGCGGAAATATTAAAGGAATTGTAAGATGGCTTTTGAAGGCTTAGCGGATAAATTACAAAATGTTTTTAAGAATTTGAGAAGTAAGGGACTGCTTACCGAGGATGATGTAAAAGTTGCATTAAAAGAGGTTAAAATGGCACTCCTTGAGGCTGATGTTAACTTCAAGGTTGTTAAGCAGTTCGTAAAATCTGTTGAAGAGCGTGCTGTCGGTCAGGATGTCTTAAGAGGACTGAATCCCGGACAGATGGTAATTAAGATTGTTAATGAGGAAATGATTTCCTTAATGGGATCGGAAACAACAGAGATTAAGTTCCAGCCCGGTAAGTCAATTACCACAATACTTATGTGTGGTCTTCAGGGTGCTGGTAAAACAACTGCAACCGCAAAACTTGCAGGAAAGCTTCTTTTGAAAGGTAAAAAGCCATTGCTCGTTGCCTGCGATGTTTACAGACCTGCAGCTATTAAACAGTTGATGGTCAATGGAGAAAAGGTTGGCGTTGATGTTTTCAGTATGGGTGACCAGCATTCTCCGATTGATATTGCAAAGGCTTCAATCGAACATGCCAAAAAGAATGGTCATAATGTAGTTATTCTTGATACGGCAGGTCGTTTGCATATTGATGAGGATATGATGAATGAGCTTATTCAGATTAAGAATAATGTTGAAGTTCATCAGTCTTTACTGGTTGTAGATGCCATGACAGGTCAGGATGCCGTTAATGTTGCATCTGACTTTAATGAAAGAATAGGAATTGATGGAGTTATTCTGTCGAAGATGGATGGTGACACCAGAGGTGGTGCAGCACTTTCTGTTAAGGCCGTTACAGGATGTCCTATTTTATATGTCGGTATGGGAGAAAAACTTGCGGATCTCGAGCAGTTTTATCCTGATCGTATGGCCAACAGAATTCTTGGCATGGGTGATGTTCTTACTCTTATCGAAAAGGCACAGGAAAGTGTTGATATAGATGAAGAACAGGGTAAGGATATGATCAAGCGCCTTAAGAAGGGAAAGTTTGATTATAACGATTATCTTGAAAGTATGAAGCAGATGCGAAAGCTTGGCGGCTTAAGTTCAATCCTGGGAATGCTTCCGGGAATGGGTGCTAAGATGTCAGATCTTGAGGGCGCTATTGATGAAAAAGAGATTGCCAGAAATGAAGCAATTATTCTGAGCATGACAAAGGAAGAGCGTTCCAATCCAAAGATCATGTCATTGCCGCGAAAAGGACGTATTGCTAAAGGTGCAGGCGTTGATATAGCATATGTTAACAAGTTTGTTAAGCAGTTTGAGCAGACTCAAAAAATGATGAAACAGATGCCGGGTATGATGGGCGGCAAAAAAGGCCGTGGATTATTCGGAGGTTTTGGTGGTATGAAATTCCCTTTTTAATATGGGTTTCAGATATATAAATATAAATAGTAAATTTTTGGAGGAAAGAAAAATGGCAGTTAAAATCAGATTAAGAAGAATGGGACAGAAGAAGGCACCTTTTTATAGAATTATCGTTGCAGATTCTCATTCACCAAGAGATGGAAGATTCATCGAAGAAATCGGAACATATGATCCAAGCACAGATCCTTCTACATTCAATGTAGATGAAGAAGCTGCAAAGAAGTGGATTGCAAATGGTGCTCAGCCTACAGAAGTAGTATCAAAATTGTTCAAGGTTGCAGGTATTACAAAGTAGTCATTTCATTAGGAGATTAGAATGAAAGAATTAGTTGAGATTATCGCTAAGTCTCTTGTTGATCATCCTGAAGATGTTGTTGTTACCGAAAAAGAAGAAGGAAAGCATACAGTAATTGAACTTCATGTTGCTGAAGGCGATATGGGTAAGGTTATTGGAAAGCAGGGCAGAATTGCAAAAGCTATAAGAGCTGTTGTTAAGGCTGCTACTTCTAAAGACAACAAGAGAGTTGACGTTGAAATTGTCTGATGTTAATAAGGCCTCCGGTTATCCGGAGGCTTTATGAATTGTTTATTTATGTAGTGGTTTTTGACTGAAGGGATTTTATTAATGAATTCTTATCTTAAAGTTGGTATTATCACGCAAACACATGGAATCCACGGAGAAGTTAAGGTTTTTCCGACCACGGATGATCCTATGCGTTTTAAGAAGTTAAAGGAAATACTTCTTGATTATAAGGGTGAATATATTAATCTTGAAATTTCGGGAGTTAAGCTGTTTAAGCAGTATGTTATTCTGAAGTTTAAGGATATTGATGATATAAATGAAGTTGAAAAATATAAGGGCTCTGAATTGTTTGTAACACGTCAGAATGCTGTTAAATTAAAAAAAGATGAATACTTTATTGCCGATCTTATAGGAATTAAAGCTATATCGGATGATAATAAATATGAAGGTATAATAAATGATGTTTTGCAGACCGGTGCAAATGATGTGTATGAGGTTTTACTTTCAAATGGGAAAACAGCTTATTTGCCGGCTATCAAGGAATGTATTATAGATGTTAATATAGAGAATTCATTATTAACATTTCATATGATGAATGGACTGATTGACGATGAAGTTTGATGTGCTTACATTATTTCCGGAAATGATTGAGCAGGGTTTTAATACAAGTATTACAGGTCGTGCCGTTTCGGAAGGAATTCTTGAACTTAATACGGTAAATATAAGGGATTATTCAAAAGATAAACATAATAAGGTTGATGATTATATTTATGGTGGCGGCGCCGGTATGTTAATGTTTCCGCAGCCTGTCTACGATGCATACAAATCGCTTAATGTTAAAGAAGGGACAAGGGTTGTGTATCTGACCCCTGTTGGTCAAACATTTAATCAAAAAATGGCCAAAGAGTTCGCAATGGAAGATGAACTTGTATTTTTGTGCGGTCATTATGAAGGAATCGATGAAAGAGTAATTGAAACTATCGTTACCGATAAAGTATCCATAGGAGATTATGTTCTGACAGGTGGTGAACTTCCTGTGCTGGTTATGATGGATGCTATTTCAAGAATGGTTCCGGGAGTGTTGGGAAATGGTGATTCATCTGTTGATGAGAGTTTCAGTGATTCTCTTTTGGAATATCCGCAATATTCCAGACCGGAAGAATGGAATGGTATGAAGGTCCCACCGGTCCTTTTGTCCGGTGATCATAAAAAAATAGATGAGTGGAGACTGGAGAGGTCTTTGGAAAGAACCAGAGAATTAAGACCTGACATGTATGAAAAATGGGCAGAAAGTCATCCGGAATATTTTGAACTGCAAAGAAAGAAAAAGAAGAAGGCAGAAGAAAAAGCAAGAAAATTAGCAAAAAAACTTGCAAAACAGGAAATGCTGTGATAAATTACTAATGTTGTGTAAAAATCTGATGGTCCGCTGGTATTGAATATACGAATGAACGTCTGTTTTTAATAATAAATTAAAAGGAGAAAAGTTATGACACAGGAAATTCTTAGAGAAATCGAAAACGAAGCATTAAAAGAAGTTGCTGAGTTTATGGTTGGTGATACCGTTAAGGTTCACGGAAAGATTAAGGAAGGAAACCGTGAAAGAATCCAGGTTTTCGAAGGAACAGTAATTAAGAAGCAGGGTACAGGCGCAAGAGCAACATTTACAGTTAGAAAGTTCTCTAATGGCGTTGGCGTAGAAAAGACATGGCCTATGTATTCACCTCTTGTTGAAAAGGTTGAGGTTGTTAGACAGGGTAAGGTTCGCCGTGCTAAGCTTTACTACTTAAGAGACAGAGTTGGTAAGGCAGCCAAGGTTAAAGAAGTTATTAAATAAGTTGAATACTTACGGGGGCAATTGCTATGGCAATTGCCCTTTTTATTTGATAAAATGAATAAAATGATTTTAAAGGAAGTTAGCGATGGCAAAATATAAAGGTCTTACCTTTGCTGAAAAGAAAAAAGTTGTATCCAAGGCACTGGTCAGTGAGATACTTGGTACCATTTTTTACTGTATTGCAGCAATATTGCTTGCAGTTGTGCTGGTGCTCGCATTTGGTATGAAGGTGTCTGTTGTGGGTTCGTCAATGGAACCAACACTTGTGGATGGACAGGAAGTTCTTATCGACAGATTTGTATTTAAACTTTTATCGCCGGACAGATATGATATTGTTTGTTTTTATCCGAGAGGAAATGAACATTCTCATATGTATGTTGAGAGAGTTATTGGCCTTCCGGGCGAGACGGTAGTAATAAAAGACGGATATGTGTATATTGACGGAGTGAGACTCATTGAGCCGGTAGAATATGATGTTATAGAAGAGGCCGGCCTTGCTGAAGTTGAGATTAAACTTGGAACGGATGAATATTTTGTTTTGGGAGATAACCGAAACAATTCAGAAGACAGCCGACTTGGAAATGTCGGTGCTGTTGATAAAAGTACAATGGTAGGAAAGGTATGGTTTAAGCTTTCCAAAGATGAATCATCTTTTGGATTTGCAAATTGAGTATGAATTATCAGTGGTATCCCGGGCATATGACGAAAGCTCGTCGTCAGATGCAGGAAGATGTTAAATTAATCGATCTTATAATTGAACTTGTTGATGCAAGAATTCCAGCGAGCTCAGCCAATCCTGATATCAATGAAATCGGGAAGAACAAGTTCAGACTTATTCTTATGAATAAATCAGACCTGGCTGATCCGTCTATGAATAAGAAGTGGATGGACTATTATCAGCAAAATGGTATTAAAGCTATTGAAATCAATGCTCTAAACAGGGCAACACTTAAAAATATTAATTCCATAGTTATGGATGTTTGTCAGCAAAAGATTGAAAGAGACAGAAAACGTGGAATTATTAACAGACCCCTTAGAGCAATGGTTGTAGGAATTCCAAATGTCGGTAAGTCAACATTTATAAATTCTTTTGCAGGTAAAGCTTCTGCAAAGACCGGAAATAAGCCCGGTGTTACAAAAGGAAAGCAGTGGATAAGACTTAATAAATCCATTGAATTATTAGATACCCCGGGAATTCTGTGGCCTAAGTTCGAATCCGAAAAAGTAGGAGAAAGACTGGCACTGATTGGTTCAATTAATGATGATATCATTAATACGGAAGAACTTGCCATTACACTTATCAGGTATGTAAGAGAAAAATATGCAGGTTCCTTGGCAGAAAGATTTAAGCTTGAGAATGAGGATGGAGAAGAATTAATCCTTCTTGAATCTATGGCTAAGTCAAGAGGCTGTCTTAAATCAGGTGGAAATTACGACCTGGCAAAAATATCATCTATAGTATTGGATGAATTCAGAAGTGGAAAACTTGGGAGAATTACCCTTGATAATCCAGAGGAGTTAATGTGAACAGAAGATTAAAAAGAGTCCTTGTACTGAGTCTTTATTTTCTTTTAATACTTGTGTTTGTTTTGCTTCTTGTTAAATTTGTCGGACAGAAAATACAGGTTAATGGTACCAGTATGTCACCAACTCTTGATGATAAAGATCAGCTGCTTGTCGATAAGATATCCTATAGATTTTCAGATCCGGACAGGTTTGATATTATAGTTTTTCCTTATAAATATGAGAAGGATACATACTATATTAAAAGAATTATAGGACTCCCAAACGAAACGGTATTTATAGATTCGGAAGGAAAAATTTATATTAACGGAGAACTTCTTGAAGAAGGATACGGAAAAGAGATTATTATCGATCCCGGACGTGCTTACGAAGAAATACAATTAGCTGAAGATGAGTATTTTGTATTGGGCGATAATCGAAACAACAGCTCGGATTCAAGAGACCCAAATATTGGAAATATCAAACGTGACCAGATTATGGGAAGGGCATTTATGCGAGTATATCCTTTTAACAAATTGGGCATGATAAAGCATAAATAGATATAGAAGACTAAATTAAAGTATGTCGCCAGCAAATATATATTTATCTGATTAATCAATCGAGGAGAAAACAGATGAGTGGTAAAAAACTCGATATTATAAAAAGAGAATTAAAGGAAATTAATGTTATCAATATACCTGATTTTATTAAAGAATATTCAGATGATGAAAGAAATTCTGTTCAGGCAATTGTTATAAAGGCACAGAAACAATACGATGCTTACTTAAAAGAACTTCAGCGTACGGAAATAATGAAAACCTTCGAAAAGAAGTATTCGGATTACGAATTCATTTGCGGAATTGATGAGGTAGGACGCGGACCTTTGGCGGGACCTGTCGTTGCAGGGGCAGTTATTCTTCCGAAGGATTGTGATATTTTATATATAAATGATTCCAAGCAATTGTCCGAAAAAAAGAGAGAAGAGTTGTATGACATCATCACCGAAAGAGCGGTTGCATATGCTCTTGGTTATAATTCACCTGAAAGAATTGATGAAATAAATATTTTAAATGCTACATATGAGGCAATGCAAAAGGCAATAAAGTCACTTGATCCTCAACCCGATCTTTTACTCAATGATGCTGTTAAAATACCAAATGTGGATATTAAACAGGTTCCGATTATTAAAGGAGATGCAAAAAGCATTTCCATTGCAGCTGCGAGTATTATAGCAAAGGTTACAAGAGACCGTTTGATGGTTGATTATGACAGTATATATCCGGAATATGGTTTTGCTTCCAATAAAGGATATGGTGCAAAGGCTCATATTGATGCTCTTGTTAAGTATGGACCAACCCCGATACACAGGAAATCATTTATAGGTAATTTTGTATAATATGAACATTAACTCAATTATTTCTCAAATAAATAATACATATGGAAATCAGACAGTTAATCCTGCCGCCGAAGGAGAATTGATCCGGAATCTGCAGGATGGTCTTGATTCGTTGATATCAAAGGGAAATAACGCTTTTGTTCAGGGGAAAATAGTTTCTATTGAAGGTGGAAACATTCTTTTATCGATAGGTGAAAACCAACTAATAAATGCTACTTTGGAGGGAAATGTTAATGCTAAGATTGGTCAGATGATGACCTTTAATATTAATATGTCTTCAAGTGACAAAATTTCTCTTACCCCTCTTTTTGAAAACACTTCTCAGATTAGTACGGTTTCAAATGCTTTATCACAGGCAAATCTTCCCAATACAGCAGAAATGCAGTATATGGTTAAGTCCATGATGGATGAAGGACTCCCGGTTGACAGAGAATCTTTGTATGGAATGAACCGTGCTGTTAATAAATTCCCGGACACGGATGTTTTGGATCTTGTAAAAATGAATAAACTTGGAATTCCGCTTACAGATGATAATATTCAACAGTTTAAGAGTTATTCCAATTATGAACATCAGATAACAACAGCTTTTTCCGATATATCAGAATCACTGGTTCAGTCTGCGACAGAGTGGATTAAAACCGGTGGAGCAGGTGAAGGATTAAATATTTTTGATAATATTCTCGGAACACTTCTTGAGGGTCTTGAAAACAATATTGCAGAGTCAGGAAATAATACAGAGATTTTATCAGATGGCAAAGAGACTTTGACAGCCAATACGAGTGATGCGGAGGCAATTATTCAAAATAATAATCAGGATGCAAAGCATGTTTCAACAGGCGTTAATCCTGAGGTTAATCAGTTAAAATATGAGTTTCTGAATGAATTAAAAAATGCCGGAATCGATGAAAATGTTATTAATAAATTTAATAATAATGTTATGCTGAATGAAAATGATATTCAAAAATTAGTATCGGAGCTGAAAAAACTTCCGGAGTCACCTGAATCAGCCAAAACGATAGAGGGATTGTTTGATAATCAGATTTTTAAAGACAGCATTAAAAAAGCAGTCACAGATAAATATTTACTTACACCGGAAGAAATATCAAAAGAAGGTAAAGTAAACAGCCTGTATGAAAAAATACAGGATAATATGAAAACTATTCTGGATAGTATGCAAAATGCCGGAAAAACAGAGTCACCTGTTTTTAATAACATTAATAATCTCAATAATAATCTTGATTTTATGAATCAAATAAACCAGGCTTTTACATATGTTCAGATACCGCTTAAACTTTCAAATCAAAATTCCAATGGAGATTTGTATGTTTATACGAACAAAAAGTCACTTGCGCAGAAGGACGGAGATATATCTGCGCTGCTGCATCTGGACATGGACAATCTTGGAAGTGTTGATGTTCATGTTGCATTGACTTCGGCTAACAATGTAAAAACCAAATTTTACCTTAAAGATGAGATCGCGCTGGAACTGATTGCTGCAAATATTCATACATTAAACGAAAGACTCGAAAAGCGCGGATATAATATGAATGCAGAATTTATTAACAAAAATGACAATAAATCGGTAATAGATAATATTATTGAAAGCAAGGGCAATATTTCCGGAGTGTATTCAGGTTCGTTTGATGCGAGGGCGTAAGTATGAACGATAACAAAAATAAAAAAGTTAAAACGGCCGTAGCATTATCCTATGATCCGGGAGAGGATGCGCCAAAAGTTATTGCTTCCGGAAAGGGAGCTCTGGCCGAAAAGATAATTGAAAAAGCAAAAGAATCAAATGTTGCAGTTCACAGAGATGATAAACTTGCGGACACTTTGTCAAAACTTGAGATTGGCGATATGATTCCTCAGGAATTATATGAAGTAGTTGCGGAAATTCTTATTTTTGTTGATGCAATGGATAAAATAAAGGCAAAAATAGATTCAAGTAAGGGGAAGAATAAATAGAAAGTTTGAATAAGCGAAGAATAGGGACTGAATCGGAAATTCAGGCAGGTAAATTCCTGTCTGATGCAGGCTATAATATTTTGGAAAATAATTTTTACAGCCGATTTGGTGAAATAGATATTATTGCTGTTAAGGAACAGTTCATTTGTTTTATTGAAGTTAAATACCGGAAGACTAAAACACATGGAGATGCGGAAAGCGCAATTTCTATGCTGAAGATGAAAAAAATATGCAGAACGGCAGAATATTATCTATATTTGAATAGAAAATATGATAAGTATCAGATGCGTTTTGATGTCGTGGCGATTAACGGAAATGACATAACCCTGTATGAAAATGCATTTCCGTTTGTTTCATTTAATTAAGAAAATCTTAATATTTTTATGAAACAGATATTAATAATAGTGTTTATAATTATATGTATATAATTTCAGCATTTGCTGACTGGAGGAAGAAATGGGTAAAAAGAAAACAAATAATGATGATATACAGTTGGATGATGATTTTTTTGATGAAGACACTAATCCTAAAATAAAGATAATTGTTGCTTCATGTGTACTTGCGGTTCTGGTTATAATACTTGCTGTTGTTCTTATTTTTATGAATAAATCTGATGAAGATACAGAGGTTAAAAATGATCTTCAGGAGAATATTCTTGAATATGCGCAGATAACTGATGACAGTGATAAAGAGCCGGAAGTAACTCCTGAAATTATTGACAGAAATGAGGCTGACCCTTCACCAAGTCCTTCTTTGGAACCTACACCAACTCCAAGTTCGGAACCTGAAACGGAGGAAGCTGATGAAGAGGACGAAGGTCCTGTAATGAAACTTGATGTTAAAAATTTCAAGAGTGTTAAGTATGATACAAAAGCAAATCTGAAAGAGATGGAAATGTACATGTCCGAGGGGAATTTTGAAGCGATGGATGATCTTGCACATCTTGATCGGTATCTTGCAATGTCATATGCCTATCGTGATACCATGGACTATGCATATTACGGAGACCTGAATTCAGATGGAAAACCAAACGGAAAAGGAATCGCAGTTTATGCAGATAATCAGTATTACTATGGAGACTGGGTTAATGGAGTTCGTGAAGGCGAAGGTTTATGGGCGCATTACCATGTTCACTTAAAGACAAATGTTTCTGACAGTATTGTATTTCACATGTACAGAGGCGGATTTAAGAACGATTTACCCGATGGAGAAGGACAGGATCATTACGAATATGATGAACGATTTTTCCAAAAGGACAGGAATTATATAACAAACTATATCGGTGGTTTCAAAAAAGGACTGATTGATGGCGAACTTACCGTGGTTTCCACTGATATAAATGGTTATATCATTCAGTATAACGGAATAGCTCATAACGGCAGCTTTGAATATATCAGTGAAAGCAGAGATGCAAAAAAGCGTGGACCGGTTCTGGTTGATATGGAGAATCCCGATAATTATTATTGGCTTTCGGACAAAGATAATAAAAATATAGGGGTTAAAAGTTATATTTCAAAATCAAAATAATAGTAGAAAGTTACAGCATTAAAGTGTATTATTACTAATAGGTATTTTAATAATCTATTATGGGGGTAATAGTATGCCTTGGTGTCCAAATTGTAAAGATGAATATAGGGAGGGAATCACCGTCTGTGCAGATTGCGGAGCGCAGTTGGTCGATGACCTTTCTTTAGTTAAAGAAACTGTTGTAGACGAAGAAGAATACATTCATGTGGCCGATATCCCGGGTGAATTTGCTGAAATAACGGAGGGAATGGATTTTGAAGCAGAACGTGCAGCTGTAGCTCAAAAACTTATGGCTCAGATGGGCAGAAGAAAACAGGCTCCAATTAGTTCAACGGTTTATGTAAATAATTCTGAAAAAGCAGAAGAGAATAAATCCTCTGCATATGTTCTTTTGTTTATAGGAATAGTTGGCCTCGTTGGGATCGTTTTATTCCTGCTGAATGTATTTCCGAATAATATCAGTGGATTCTCAAAATATGTTATATCAGGTGTTTTGGGAGCTTTGTTTGTTTTATTTACATTTATGGGCTTTGTGTCTCTTAGAAATTTCAAAATATACAAGAAACAGGCTTATAAGGAAAATAATCTTACAGAACAGATTAAAAAGTGGTGTGTTGACAATCTTGATATGGAGACTATTGATGCGAAGTTTGATTATGGAGATGCAACCGAAGAATTAAAGTATTTTCCAAGATTTTCATATCTTAAGGAATCTATCGCAAATCAGTTTATGAATCTTGATGAATCATACCTTGAAAGATTAACGGAAGAAATATATCCTGAAATCTTTGAAAAGGATGGAGAATAAATGCAAAAACTTATATCTTTGGAAGAGTTATCTCAAGACTTCCAAAAGAATTTATTTGGTCAGTTTGACTGTCATATTAAAAAAATTGAAAAAGAATTTTCTGTAGATATTGTTTTACGGGATGGTATCTTAAAAGTCGAAGGCGCTGAAAATGCAGTAAACAAAGCTGCAGATGTAATACACAGCCTTATTAATTATTCAAAAAGAGGTAACGAGATAATAGATCAGAATGTTGATTATACAATTACATTATCAAAAGAGGATGAAGATACATCTGCGATTTTGGATGTAGACAGTACTGTTATCTGCCATACAGTTTCAGGTAAGCCTATTAAGCCAAAGACCTTGGGACAGCAAAAATATATTGATTCCATTAAGAAGGATATGGTTGTATTTGGGATTGGACCTGCTGGAACAGGAAAGACCTATCTTGCAATGGCAATGGCAATTACTGCATTTAAGAATGGTGAGGTAGAAAGAATTATACTTACCAGACCGGCGATTGAAGCAGGTGAAAAACTGGGATTTTTACCCGGTGATTTACAATCAAAGGTTGATCCTTATTTGCGCCCGTTATATGATGCTCTTTATCAGATTATGGGAGCTGAAACCTTCCTGAAAAATATGGAAAAAGGGTTGATAGAGGTTGCTCCTCTGGCATATATGAGAGGAAGAACTCTTGATAATGCTTATATAATTTTGGATGAAGCTCAAAATACGACTCCTGCGCAGATGAAGATGTTTCTTACAAGAATAGGTTTTGGTTCAAAGGTTGTTATAACCGGAGACGGTACACAGAAGGATTTGCCGGTAGGAACGGTTTCGGGCCTGGATGTTGCAACGAAGGTATTGTCAAAAACAGAAGGAATTTCTTTTGTTAAATTGACGGCTAAAGATGTAGTCAGACATCCTTTGGTTCAAAAGATTGTTAAAGCATATGAGACTTATGAAGAAGCTCAAAAAACAAAAAATAGTCGGGAC
This sequence comes from Lachnospiraceae bacterium, assembly GCA_024403415.1. Taxonomy (GTDB): domain Bacteria; phylum Bacillota; class Clostridia; order Lachnospirales; family Lachnospiraceae; genus JAILLW01. The sequence continues at coordinate 32,514 of JAKSRY010000012.1, read as the reverse complement.
AGAATGACGGATGGAACAAAGAAACGAAGAAAAGCAGATTAATATATATGAATATATATGCCTGGCAGCATGTATTATGATTTGCTTGATTTATGGTTTTATTTTTAGCCTTTCTTCTCGAGAGATTTTTAAGAATACAGTTATTGTTACGATTTTACTGATAATTATATTGTTTGTATTTTACGTAGAAAAATTTAACAATCATCTTGAAGGTAAAGTTATTTGTTCGAATAAACAATTTGCAATAACACTCATAATTGGATTTGCTATTTCGGGAGCAATTGCGTTTTTGCCATTCTGGGCATGCTCCTTTATTTTTATATTTACAGCGTTTTCATTAGGAATGGGACGCTACCTGGGTATTCTTTGCAGTATTCTTCTGTTGACCAATTCTTTCATGCTTAACCAGAATGACAATTTTTTGGATTTTTTGGTATTTCTTATTCCGGGTATAGTGGCAAGTTTCCTGTTTTCGTATATTGATGAAGAATTTAAGGTTATGCCCCCACTTTGCATAAGCATCATTATTCAGTTTGTTTTGTTGAGCCTGAAAGAGGTTTTGTATAATTCTGAAGGTTTTTCGGTAGGATTATTTGTTAAACCGTTAATAAGCACAGGTATAGCAATAATACTGATGTTAATTATCCTTAGGTTATTTTCATTTGCAATGAACCGAACAAGGGGACGAATGCAGGATATCATTGATTCTGAGTTTGAATTAATGCGTCGCCTTAAAGAAGAATTGGGAGAAGATTTTAATCTGGCTGTTTATACAGCAATTTTGTGTGCCAAGATTGCTAAAAATATAGGTTTGGATGAAACAACTGTTAAAGCACTTGGTTACTATCATAAAGTTAACGTACTTGCAACCGAAAATAAGTGGGAAGCTGTTTCTCCATTGCTTGATGAATATAAAATTCCGGACAGTATTATTGCGTTGTTAAAAGAATATTTTGAAGCCGGAGAATGTGGAGTTAAATCCAGAGAAAATGTTTTGCTCATTCTGACAGAGAGCATGATTTCATCTGTCAGATATTTATTTATAAAGAATAAAGAGGCAACTGTTGATTATGAAAAACTTGCAAATGCAGTTATAGAAAAGAAGTTTGCAAGTAAGATGTTTGATGAATCAAAAATCAGCTATGAGGACATCTCAATAATAAGAAGAAATTTGGTTCAGGAAAAAATGATATATGATTTTTTACGGTAGGTATATATAAATGGCAAAAAATAAGAAGATTACATTATTTCCTATAATTGCGCTTTCATTTATTGTAGTTTTGATCTTTAGACCTATATTGGCTAACCTTATAGGTAGTAAAGGTGTGGCATATTTTGGCGTATCAAATGAAATGTTTTTCCTTGTTGTGGTTTCGGCGACCATTGCAATTGAAAAAAGTGTTTCAACCATGATTGAAAACAGAATTGCCAGACAGCAGTATGATAATGCATCCAGAGTAATAAAAGCAGGTTTTATTGTTACTGCTTTTATTTCAGTGCTTATTACTATTGTTTTATATGTTATGTCGGAGACCATATGCTTAAAGTGGTTTGAAGAACCCCTGTCGTTGATGGGATTCAAGTATATGTTGATTTCGGTTGTTTTCTTTGCTATGGGTGGATTGATAAGAGGCTTTTTTACGGGCTACGGAAACAGAGGAATAGCGATTCAGTCTTATATTATTTTTTCTGTTTCTTTCGTTATTTTTGGTTCTGTATTGTCAAAAGTAATGTCAAATTATGGAGCCAAGGTTTCGACTTTGTTACGATTGAATGATTATGAATACTCATATGGGGCTGCAGGCGCAAGCATTGGTCTGGTTATTGCTTCTTTTCTTGTTTTTGCTCATGCTCTTGTATGTTTTGTACTATTTAGCAAAAGGACAGTTTTCGGTCAAAGCCGTGAATACAATAAGTCATATGAATCCATTATGTCAGCTGCAGTTTCTGTATTATTGAATGGACTGGTGTCGTTTGGAATTACGCTTTCCATATTTGCAATGTCATTTATGAATTGTATTGTAATTCTTAGTCAGGATATCGATAAAAATGTTCTGGCATACACATTTGGAGAATATTATGGAAAAGCATTTCCATTATGTTTTATTGTTATTGTATTAATCGGAATAGCTTCATATGAACTTATCAGAAGGTCAGTTCGTTTCATAAGAAGAGGTGAGAACAGAAGCTCAAGAGAATGCCTTAATTTACTTATACACAGAGGAATAACACTGGCTTGTCTGGCTATGGCATTATTGATTGTTCTGAGCTCAGATATGATAGATACATTCTTCTCAAATAATGGAACAGACACTGCACTTTATCTTCAAATTGAGGCAATCATTATAGCTTTTGCAGCTATGGCAGTGATATGTGGAAGAATTCTGTTACAGTTAAAATATGAAAGAGTACTGCTGATTGGATGCGGAATTGGAATGGTTATTCATATTATTGTAATAATTATTTCAAAGAGTTCAGGTATATGGGGAGCAATAATTGCTGATATAATATCAGCAATGCTTATTTGTGTTATATCGTTCTTTGTGGTATGCAGATGTTTCCAATATACTCAGGAATGGTTCAGAAGTTTTGTGGTTTCATTTTTAGGGGCTTTAATAACCGGAATTGTTGTGATGCTCTTAAATAAATTAATGCTTACTTTTGCAAACTCTCTAATTTCATTGATTGTTTCATCAGTTTTGGGAGCGTTTGTATATATGATTATTATTTTGCTGCTAAAAGGCTATTCAATTGAAGAGTTGGAGAACAGTGCAGTGGGCAGATTTATGATTATTATCGGAAGGACTTTTAAGTTATTATAAATGATTAGAATCAATGAACTGAAGCTTCCGGTTAATCATAGTGAGGAAGCTCTGAGGCTTAAAATTTCAAAATTATTAAAAACTGATCAGAAATTTCAGTATTCAATAATCAGAAGATCTTTGGATGCAAGAAAAAAGCCGGACCTGTTCTTTAGTTATATTGTTGATATAGACATTCAGAATGAAAAAAGTATATTGAAAAAAGCTGATAAGAATGTCATCCATGTCGATCAGATTAAATATAAATTCCCTGTTAAAATTGATAGAGTTGAGGAAAAAGACAGACCGGTTGTGATTGGTTTAGGACCTGCCGGTCTTTTTGCGTCCCTGTATCTTGCAAGAGCCGGATTCAGACCGATAGTTTTTGAGAGGGGAGAGGATATTGACGCAAGAACCAATACTGTTACCAATTTTTGGACTGATGGTCTTTTGACAGGAAATTCAAATGTGCAATTTGGCGAAGGTGGTGCCGGAGCTTTTTCTGACGGAAAACTAAATACACTTGTAAAGGATAAGTCCGGAAGAAACAGAGCTGTTCTTGAGGACCTGGTACATTATGGAGCACCTGAAGAAATTATTTATGATTATAAACCACATATAGGAACCGACAGACTTAAAGATGTAGTAAAGAATATCAGAAATGATATTATAAATCTTGGCGGAGAAGTTCATTTTAATACCGTGATTGATTCCTTCGACATAAAAAACGGAAAACTTGCAGCTGTCGGGTCTTCTGTTTCAAATCTGGAATTATTGGGACATCCGGTTATTCTGGCAATTGGTCACAGTGCAAGAGACACTTTTGAATTATTGTATTCGAAGGGCCTTTATATGACACCCAAACCATTTGCTGTAGGACTTAGAATTGAGCATCCGAGAACAATGATAAATTATAGCCAGTATGGTAAAGAAGAAATTGATTGTCTTGGAGCGGCTAATTACAAATTAACCCATACCTGCAGTGATAACAGAGGAGTATATACTTTTTGTATGTGTCCCGGAGGATATGTCGTCAATGCATCATCAGAAGATAAAAGATTATGCGTTAATGGTATGAGCTACTATGACAGAGATGCAGCAAATTCCAATAGTGCGATTATAGTTACTGTCAGTCCTGAAGATTATGGTGATGGTAATGATCCGATGAGTGGTGTCAGATTTCAGAGAGATCTTGAAGAAAAGGCTTATTCTCTTGGAAAGGGATCAGTACCGGTTGAAAGATACGAAGAATTTGTTAATGGCAAAATAGATACTGATAGTACAGATATTAATCCGTGCATCAAAGGCAAATGGATTCATGAAAATGTCAGAAACATTTTACCTGAATATATCAATCTTGACATTATAGAAGGAATAGAGGCCTTTGATAAAAAAATCAAAGGATTTGGCAATAAAGATGCATTATTATCAGGTGTAGAAGCAAGGACCTCTTCGCCTGTACGAATGGAAAGAAATGGTTATGCTGAATCTAATATCAAAAATCTGTATGTAATAGGAGAAGGGGCAGGTTATGCCGGTGGAATTGCCAGTGCAGCCATGGATGGAATACTGGGTGCGCAGATGGTTGCCCTTCAAATAAGAAAAAAACAGATTAGAAAGACTTATCTTTATCAAAGAACTTTGATAGAAAAAGAAAGCACCGAGAGGTGTTCAGCTTCAATCTGTTCCAAAGCAGAGGGTTATTTGGCTTCAAAAAATATCAAAAATGTTTTGATATATGCAGATTATAATAATGAGGTTCAAACCACCGGGCTGATATGTAATTTGCTAAGTAAAAAAGATATTGAAGTCTATTTGCCAAAGGTAGAAGATGATAACATATATTTTTATAAGATAAGTGATATTAAAGATTTGGTTACCGGATATAAAGGAATCAGAGAACCGAAAAATGCAGATGATAACAGACTTAAGTTAAATTATGATAAGTCATCTACTGCAATTATTGTTCCGGGGTGTGCTTTTGATTCTGAATGTAATAGAATGGGTTATGGTGGAGGATTCTACGACAGATTTCTGAAGCAGAATAAAGATATTCTTAAAATAGGTTTTGCATATGAAATGCAGATTAGTGATGAGTTAATTCCGACGGGCTCACAAGATGAAGCACTTGATTGTATTATTACAGAAGAAAGGATAATAGGAATATGAATGAGGAATTAATTAATATTTGTAAAAGGTCATTTGATACAAAATATATAATTGAAAAATTATCCTGCGATGTTAAAAATAAAGCTCTTGAACGAGTAGCGGAATATTTGATTGATAGGTCAGATTATATATTGGCTGCCAATAAAATTGATTTGGATAAGGCAATAGAAAAAGGTATGAATCCGGGACTGGTTGACAGGCTTACACTGACTAAAGAAAGAATCAAAGGAATCGCTGAAGGAATTTTGCAGGTAAAAGAGCTGGAAGATCCGGTCGGCGAACTGTTAGATGACTATATTGCTGATAATGGCTTAAAAATTAAAAAAGTCAGAGTTCCAATGGGTGTAATAGGGATTATATATGAATCTCGTCCGAATGTAACTGCAGATGCGTTTGCGCTTACTTTCAAATCAGGAAATGCGGTTATCCTTAAAGGAGGATCTGATGCAATAAATAGTAACAAAGCTATAACCAACACTATCAGAGAGGCGCTCAAAGCATGTGAAATTCCTGAAGATGCTATTATTCTTATCGAATCAACGGACAGACAGGTTACTGCAGAATTTATGAAAATGAAGGAATACGTTGATTTACTGATACCACGCGGTGGGGCAGGACTTATTAGATCTGTAGTAGAAAACAGTACAATTCCTGTTATTGAAACAGGAACCGGAAATTGTCATATATTTGTTGATGAAACAGCTGATTTAAATAAAGCAGTTGATATTATCATAAATGCAAAGACTCAGAGAGTTGGAGTTTGCAATGCCTGTGAATCGTTGGTTATTCATGAAAATATTAAAGATGAATTTCTTCCGGTACTGGCAAAAGCACTTCGTGAAAAGAATGTCGAAATAAGAGGAGACAGGGCAACTAAGGAAATTATTGAATGTATTGATGCAACAGAAGAAGATTTTGGTACAGAATATCTTTCACTTATCATTTCGGTTAAGACAGTTGCCAATGTTGATGAGGCAATAGAACATATTAATAAATATACAACACATCATTCAGAATCAATACTTACTGAAAATGAAGAAAATAAAGAGAAATTTCTTAAGGGAATTGATGCAGCATGTGTATATGTTAATTCATCTACCAGATTTACTGATGGTTTTGAATTTGGTCTCGGCGCAGAAATTGGAATCAGTACGCAAAAATTGCATGCCAGAGGACCTATGGGACTGAAAGAACTGACTTCATATAAATATCTTATAACAGGAGATTATTCAGTTCGTGGTTAATTATACTCTGAGCTGATATAAAATTATCTGTTATGTATTATTTTATTGAATTTTAGTTATGGTTTTGATATCTTGCTATATAGATAATTGTTTATTGGAGGATTATATGGAAACAAAAGACAGTTATGTTGCTTATGTATCCAGTTATACATCGGGAAATAAAACCAAAATGGGCATTGGCATATATGATGTTGATGTTAAAAATGGAAGAATGTCATTAAGAGATCAGGTTGAGATAACAAACTCATCGTATCTTACTATCTCGCATAACAGAAAGTTTCTCTATTCAATTACAGACTTTGGCGTTGAGTCATATGAAATTTTAGCAGATGGAAATCTTAAGTTGCTAAACAAAGAGTCGATTAACGGAATGAGAGGCTGCTATCTTTCGACAGACTATGAGGATAAACTACTGTTTGTTGCAGGATATCATGATGCAAAACTTACTGTATTGAGACTCAATTCAGACGGATCTGTCGGTGAAATAACTGACGAAATTTTCCATAAAGGCTTGGGATCAATTGCAGAGAGAAATTATAAGCCGCATTTGAATTGCGTTAAGATGACAAGAGATAACAAATATCTTCTTGTTGCGGATCTTGGAATGGACCATATTGTGGTATATGAAGTGAACCATACTACAGGAAAACTCAAACAGATTGATATTATTCATTCAGAACAGGAATCAGCACCGAGACATCTTAAATTCAGCAAAGATGGTAAGTTTTTATATGTTGTTCATGAACTTAAAAGTTATATAGATGTATATACATATGATGGAACATCACATGCTTATCCACAGTTTGAAAAGATTCAGTCTATTTCAACACTGAACGATTATCATGCATCAGTTACTTCGGCTTCAGCACTTAACTGGTCATTTGATTTTAAATATATGATCAGTACCAATGCCGGTGATAATTCAGTTATTATTTATTCTGCAGATTCCAAAACAGGTATGCTTACAAAGATAGTCTGTCTTCCTGTTTCGGGAGATTATCCTAAGGATGCAATGTTATTCCCGGACAATAAGCATTTAGTTTCTTTGAATCATGAAACAAATTCAATGACTTTTTTCAGTTTCAATGAAAAAAATAAAACGATAGTTATGAACGGAAAAGAGTTGAAGGTTAATCAGCCAAACTGTATTATCTTTTACAAAATATGATTATGAATTTGAAATAAGATTTTAGTAAAGCGGTATGGTGAATTTTCGCCATACCGCATTCTATGTTTTGAAAGAACAAATATGGCTAAAGACAGATACGAAAAGATAGAAGATTATTTAATAAAAAAAGGAAAAAAACATAAGATTATTATTCCATTAATTCTGATAGCGCTGACAATTGTCTTTTGTGTCTCACGAATAATGGATTTTTTCAAAAAAAGATACATAAGAATTGCGCTCATAATTTTGGCGATAGGTCTATTCTTTATCGGTATCAGTATCGGAAATGAGAAAATCGATGATATAGTTCCTGAAATGAATATGGCAAGAGATTCCGGTGAACTTATCGTCATGAATAATGAAACGAAAATAGAAGAACCGGATACTAATATATTATTGAGCGAGTCAGTCAATGAAACGACGAAAAATAATACTCTAACAGACGATAAAACCAAACAGGACGCAGACGATGGTTTTGTGGCTGCTGAAGAAGATAATTCCACCCTCTTTGAAAAGAGTGACTGGAAACTGATTCTTGTTAATAAACAGCATCCTATTCCGGATGACTATTTGTTTGAACTGACAACAATAAAAGGACAGATGCAGTGCGATGTAAGAGTTCTGGATGAGTTGAACAAAATGATAGAAGATGCTAAAAATGAGGGATATAAATTAAAAATATGCTCTCCCTACAGAGATGAAGAGAAACAAAATAAACTGTTTAGTAAAAAAATTAATAAATATATGAAAGAGGGATATTCCTATATGGAATCGTACAAACTTGCAGCACAGACAGTAACGGTTCCCGGAACCTCTGAACATGAAATTGGACTTGCTTTTGATATTGTATCAACGTCATATACAGCTTTAAATGAAGGTTTCGGAGATACAAATGAAGGGCAATGGCTTAAAAATCATTGTTTTGAATATGGTTTTATTATCAGATATCCTGAAGGAAAGGAATATATTACAGGAATAGAATATGAGCCCTGGCATCTCAGATATGTAGGTGTTGACGCAGCTGAAGTTATAATGAATAATAATCTATGCCTTGAAGAATTTTGGGATATGTATTTATAGTATTATTAATTGTCTTTGTTTTTATGTTTATTGGATATGAGGAAAAATATTTATGTTTGAAATAACAAAAAGAGAAGGAAATGCAAAAAGAGGACATTTTGATACAGTTCATGGAAGAATTGAAACGCCTGTTTTTATGAATGTCGGTACTGTAGCAGCAATTAAAGGAGCTGTCGATACTTTTGATCTTCATGAAATTAAATGTCAGGTTGAATTATCAAATACATACCATTTGCATGTTCGACCTGGAGATAAGCTGATAAAAGAGATGGGCGGACTTCATAAATTTATGAATTGGGACAGGCCCATACTTACAGATTCAGGTGGTTTTCAGGTGTTTTCGCTGGCTTCTCTTCGAAAAATAAAAGAAGAGGGAGTTTTCTTCAATTCACATATTGATGGTCGGAAGATATTTATGGGACCTGAAGAAAGTATGCAGATTCAATCCAATTTGGGATCGACAATCGCGATGGCTTTTGATGAATGTCCTCCTGCTCTTGCTGAAGCAAAGTATGTTAAGGATTCGGTCGCACGTACAACAAGGTGGCTGTTAAGATGTAAAAAAGAAATGGAGAGACTGAATTCTCTGGAAGATACTGTTAACAAAAATCAGCTTTTGTTTGGAATTAATCAGGGAGCAATTATTCCGGAAATCAGAATTGAACATGCCAAAGAAATAGCAGAGTTTGATCTTCCGGGTTATGCGATTGGCGGACTGGCTGTTGGTGAAACTCATGAGCAGATGTATGATATAATCGAAAAAACGGTGCCATATCTTCCAAATAATAAGCCTGTATATCTTATGGGAGTAGGTACTCCTGCCAATATACTTGAGGGAATTGAAAGAGGAATTGATTTCTTTGATTGTGTTTATCCTTCACGAAACGGAAGACATGGTCATGTATATACAAAATATGGAAAACTCAATTTGTTTAATCAGCAGTATGAAAAGGATTCAAGACCTATTGAGGAAGGATGCCGGTGTCCTGCATGTAAGAGGTTCTCAAGAGCTTACATCAGACATCTTCTGAAGGCTAAGGAAATGTTGGGAATGCGTCTTTGTGTTCTTCATAATCTCTATTTTTATAATAATATGATGGAAGAAGTCAGAGATGCTCTTGATAATGATTGCTTTGCAAAATATAAGGAGAACCTGCTTTACAGTATGTCGCAGGGGAATTAACCTGATTAACAGAATCTGTGTGACCATTAATTGGCAAGGATTATAGCAGATTAGACTTGTTTTTAGTTACTATTTTTAGTAATATTTATTTTAGCGTTTCAAAATATGAAAGGAAATTATTAATTATGAAAAAAATCGTATCTTTAGCAGCAATTTTAGGTTTGCTGATATCAACATTGACAGGATGTATGCCGGCACAGGGGCAGGTGGCTGAAGGTGGTCAGCAGAGTACAACCGGCAGCATTATAATGATAGTATTATGGATAGCTATTATTGTTGGTTTCTTCTATTTTATGATTATTCGTCCTCAGAAGAAGGAACAGAAGAAGATGCAGGCTTTGCATGATTCTATGGAAGTCGGTGACTGCGTTCTTACTACAAGTGGTTTTTATGGAATTATTATCGATATTACAGATGATACTGTAATTGTTGAATTTGGTAATAACAAGAACTGTCGTATCCCTATGCAGAAGGCAGCTATTACTCAGGTAGAAAAAGCTGAGTCAGAAGAATAGTAATGAATTATGATGCGCATAGGGTAACCTATGCGCTTTCTTTGAGTAAAGAATATTATTATTTATGCCATATTAAGGCAGAATGGAGTTATTTATGAAGTTAAATATTGCTGTGATTAAAGGTGATGGTATAGGTCCTGAAATTGTAACTGAAGCTATGAAGGTACTTGACGGTGTTGCTGAAAAGTTTGGTCATGAAATTGAATATACTCAGTTGCTTATGGGTGGCGCTTCAATAGATGTACATGGAGTTCCGCTTACCGATGAGACTATTGAAAAAGCAAAGGCTGCTGATGCAGTACTTATGGGATCAATAGGTGGAGATACCAATACTTCACCCTGGTATAAACTTGAGCCATCTTTAAGACCTGAAGCAGGATTGCTTAAAATCAGAAAAGCTCTTAATCTGTTTGCAAATGTCAGACCCGCTCTGTTATATGAAGATCTTGCAGATGCGTGTCCGCTTAAGAAAGAAGTTGCCGAACAGGGCTTTGATATGGTTATTATGAGAGAATTAACCGGTGGTCTTTATTTTGGAAAGAGAAACACAACAGTTATCGATGGTGTAAAGACAGCAGTTGATACTCTTGAATACAATGAGAATGAGATAAGAAGAATTGCCATTAAGGCATTTGACATAGCAATGAAGAGAAGAAAGTCAGTTATTTCTGTCGATAAAGCCAATGTACTTGATTCTTCAAGACTTTGGAGAGAAGTTGTTAATGAAGTTGCAAAGGATTATCCGGAGGTTAAACTTTCACATATGCTTGTTGATAACTGTGCAATGCAGCTTGTCAAGGATCCTTCCCAGTTTGACGTTGTTCTTACAGAGAACATGTTTGGAGACATTCTTTCAGATGAAGCTTCAATGATAACAGGATCTATAGGAATGCTTTCTTCCGCATCATTAAATGAGACAAAATTTGGTTTGTATGAGCCGTCTCACGGATCTGCACCTGATATTGCAGGACTTGGAATTGCAAATCCCATTGCTACAATTTTATCTGCAGCGATGATGTTAAGATTTACATTTGATCTTGATGAGGAAGCAGATGCAATAGAAAATTCTATCAAAAAAGTGCTTAAAGATGGATACAGAACTGGTGACTTGTATTCTGAAGGAATGAAAAAAGTAAACTGCTCAGAAATGGGCGATTTGATTTTGGCTAATATATAATTGGGAGGTTTGATATGAGAAGTGATAATGTTAAAAAAGGTATGCAGCAGGCTCCTCACAGAAGTTTGTTCAATGCATTGGGATTTACGGATGAAGAATTAAACAAACCCATGATTGGTATTGTAAGTTCATATAACGAGATTGTTCCCGGACATATGAACCTTGATAAAATCGTTAATGCCGTTAAGATCGGAGTTGCCGAAGCCGGTGGTGTACCGGTTGTATTTCCTGCTATAGCCGTATGTGACGGTATTGCAATGGGACATGTGGGAATGAAGTATTCACTTGTTACAAGAGACTTAATTGCTGATTCAACAGAGTGTATGGCTCTTGCTCATCAGTTTGATGCACTTGTAATGGTTCCTAACTGTGATAAAAATGTTCCCGGACTTCTTATGGCTGCTGCCAGACTTGACTTACCTACTGTTTTTGTATCAGGCGGACCTATGCTTGCAGGTCATGTAAATGGAAAGAAGAGATCACTTTCTTCCATGTTTGAAGCTGTTGGAAGTTATTCGGCAGGAACTATGACAGAGGAAGAAGTTAAGGAATATGAGAACAAGGTATGTCCTACCTGTGGTTCTTGTTCAGGTATGTATACAGCAAATTCAATGAACTGTCTGACTGAAGCTCTTGGAATGGGACTTCCCGGAAACGGAACAATTCCCGCAGTATATTCAGAGAGAATTAAGCTTGCAAAGAAGGCAGGTTATGCTGTAATGGATATGTTGAAGAAAGGTATTACAGCAAGACAGATTATTACTAAAGAAGCAATTATTAATGCACTTACAGTAGATATGGCTCTTGGATGTTCAACTAATTCAATGCTTCATATTCCGGCAATTGCTCATGAAATTGGATTTGATTTTGATATTTCATATGCTAATGAAATAAGTGCAAAGACTCCTAATGTATGTCATCTTGCTCCGGCAGGTCCAACATATATGGAAGATTTGAATGAGGCAGGTGGTGTTAGTGCAGTAATGCATCAGCTTGCAGATAAAGGCTTATTAAATACCGATTGTATGACAGTAACCGGTAAGACTGTTGGCGAGAATATTAAAAATGCAATGAACCTTAATCCGGAAGTAATAAGAACAATGGATAATCCATATTCTGAAACTGGCGGACTTGCAGTCCTTAAAGGAAATCTTGCTCCTGATGGATCTGTTGTTAAACGTTCCGCAGTTGTTCCTGAAATGATGGTTCATGAAGGCCCGGCAAGAGTATTTGATTGTGAGGAAGATGCAATTGATGCAATTAAGGGTGGTAAGATCGTTGCAGGTGATGTGGTTGTCATCAGATATGAAGGTCCAAAGGGTGGCCCCGGAATGAGAGAAATGCTTAATCCTACATCCGCTATAGCAGGCATGGGCCTTGGCTCTACAGTTGCACTTATTACAGATGGACGTTTTTCAGGTGCATCAAGAGGCGCTTCAATCGGTCATGTATCACCGGAAGCTGCAGTAGGAGGACCTATTGCACTTGTTGAAGAGGGAGATATTATTGCTATTGATATTCCTAATACAACAATGACACTTAAGATTTCTGATGAAGAATTCGCAAAGAGAAAGGCTAATTGGCAACCAAGACAGCCTAAGGTGACAAAGGGTTATCTTTCTCGTTATGAAAAGATGGTAACATCAGGTAATCGTGGTGCGGTAATGGAAATGCCTAAATAAGTTTAAGGAGTATATGATATGTTAATTAATGGTTCAGATATAGTAATTCAGTGTTTGAAGGAGCAGGGAGTTGATACTGTTTTTGGATATCCGGGAGGAACAATCCTTAACGTATACGATGCTTTATATAAATACAATGAACAGAATCCAAAGGAAGCAATCAACCATGTGCTTACATCACATGAGCAGGGTGCTTCGCATGCAGCTGATGGTTATGCAAGAGCTACCGGAAAGGTAGGAGTTTGTTTTGCAACATCAGGTCCAGGAGCAACCAACCTTGTAACAGGTATTGCAACAGCTCACATGGATTCAGTACCTATGGTTGCAATTACCTGTAATGTTGTTCTTCCTTTGCTTGGAAAGGATACATTCCAGGAGGTAGATATTGCCGGAGTTACTATGCCTATTACCAAGCATAGTATCATTGTAAAAGATGTTAACGTTCTTGCTGATACTATAAGAAAAGCATTCAAGATTGCTTCTACAGGAAGACCCGGTCCTGTACTTGTTGATATTACAAAAGATGTTAGCGCAGCAATGTGTGAATATGAGTTCACAAAGCCTGTTATGGAAAAACCGGAATATTCATATACAGATGCAGATATTAATACTGCTGTTGATTTGATGAATAAAGCAAAGAAACCATTTATTTATGTTGGTGGTGGCGCAATTATATCAGATGCTTCTGCAGAAGTCAGAAAACTCTCTGAATTAATAGATGCACCGGTGTGTGATACGCTCATGGGTAAGGGAGTTATGGACGGCTATTCAGATCATTATACAGGTATGATCGGAATGCATGGAACTAAGACATCCAATCTCGGAGTCAGTGAATGTGATCTTCTGATTGCTCTCGGGGCAAGATTTTCCGACAGAGTAGTCAGCAACACAGCAAGTTTTGCTACCAATGCTAAGGTTCTCCATATTGATATTGATGCTGCTGAAATTGATAAGAATATCAAGACCACTGCATCTGTAGTTGGTGATCTTAAAGAGGTTTTAACAAAAATTAATGCAAAGTTATCACCTGTAAAGCACGAAGATTGGATGAACCATATTAAGGATATGAAAGCAAAATATCCACTGTCATATGACAATTCAGCTCTTTCATGTCCATATGTAATAGAGGCTATTGATAAGGCTACTAAGGGACAGGCTATTATTACAACTGATGTAGGCCAGCATCAGATGTGGGCTTCGCAGTATTACAAATATACAGAACCAAGAACATTTCTTTCTTCAGGTGGTCTTGGAACAATGGGTTATGGACTTGGTGCCTGCATAGGTGCAAAAGTAGGCAGACCTGATAAAATTTGTATCAATATTGCAGGTGACGGATGTTTTAGAATGAACTTAAATGAACTTGCAACTGCAAGCAGATACAACATTCCGATTATTGAGGTAGTAATAAACAACCATGTACTTGGAATGGTTCGTCAGTGGCAGACATTGTTCTACGGAAAGAGATATTCACAGACAGTTCTTAATGATAAGGTGGATTTTGTTAAGATATCGGAAGGTCTTGGATGTACCGCATTCAGATGTACAACAAAAGAAGAAGTTGATGAGGCGATTGTTAAGGCTCTTGAACTTAATGGACCTGTAGTAATTGAATGTATTATTCCGGAAGATGATAAGGTATTTCCTATGGTACCCGGTGGTGCTCCTATTGATGAAGCATTTGATGCATCTGATTTGGCAAAAAGAGAAAATTAAGTGAAAATGGAATTGATGACATGGTTAAGAAAGTCTTAAAAGGTTTTTTAATATCCATTTTAACACTTGCAATTGTTGCTATTGGTTTATATTTGTTTGTTGCGTTTAAGTATGATGGTGATTTCTCCTATGGCACAAATATAAATGGCGTATACTGTACAGACAGTTCCATAGCAGAAATTAATTCTCAGTTGCTTGCTTTGACGGATAAATATAGAGGGATAACTGTCTATGACAAAGACGGAAATGATTTTTTTATTTCAGCAGATGAAGTTAACCTGACGTATGATTATACAAAGAAGCTTGAGGAGTATAGTAATTCTCACAGCAAATTTGGATGGGGAATGAATTTTTTGGGAGAGAATCCCGACCATACAATTCTTCCGGATATTTCCTATAACACTGTTTTGTTACAGCAAAAAGTTGGAGAATTGCCGGTATGGATGGATGAAATACCTGACGATCAAAGAGAACTTTGCATTAAAAAGGGTGAAGAAGGTTATTATTTAGTTAATGAACGAGATAATATTCTTCGAAAGGATAAGGCAACTGAATTAATTCTCGCAGGATTTGAAAATAAAGTTCCAACGATTAATTTGAAGGACGAGGGCTGTTATGAAGATCTTCCAAGAACACCTGAAATGTTGGAAGCAATTAAGTTGAGTGACAAGCTTGATGAATTTCAAACAACTTATATCTCTTATAAGATAGGTGATGAAATTATTCCGATAAGTCCGAAAATTGCGTGTGAATTTGCAAAGACAGATGAACATGGAAATATTGTTTTTGATGAGAGTGGAAATATTGTTACCGATGAAGAAAAAGTATATGCTTTTGTTGATTCGCTTGCAGAAAAATATGACACAGTCGGCAAGAACAGGGTTTTTAGAACTACTGCAGGACGAGTAGTTAATGTAAGCGGTGGCAATTACGGTAATATTATAGATGCAGAATATGAAAAAGAGCATCTGCTTGAAGCTTTTAACAGTAAAAAGAGTGAAGTTCATATTCCTCACTTTAAGCAGTTTTGCGGAGTGTACGGAACAGATGATATTGGGAGCACCTATGTTGAGATAGATATGTCAAATCAACATTTGTACTACTATGAAGATGGAGTACTTAAGGTGGATTCCGATATAGTAACAGGAAATCTCAGATTGGGACATGGAACACCGACCGGTCTTTATTATGTGAATAATAAAGCAAGAAATACAGTACTTACAGGAGCTGATTATGTCTCACATGTAAAGTACTGGATAGCATTTATCGGACATAGTATTGGCATTCATGACGCAAGCTGGCGATATGGAAAATTCGGTGGAGATATATATAAGACAAACGGTTCTCATGGTTGTGTTAATACAAGGACTGAAGAAGTCGGTAAATTATATGAACTGATTCAGATTGGAACGCCGGTTCTTGTATTTTATTAGTATGTTATAAACATACGGTAAGCATGTAAGTTATTTGTAATTCATATTTTGATTTGTGTATGAAATGTTTATATTTACAAAACAGGTCATTAATATTAGAATATGAATTTAGTAATGTAAAGTGATACTTTATTAATTGTTTAGGAGGATAAAAAGGTGTCAAGAGTTTATAACTTTTCAGCAGGCCCCGCAGTTTTGCCTGAAGAAGTACTCAAAGAAGCTGCAGCAGAAATGCTTGACTATCAGGGATCAGGACAGTCAGTAATGGAGATGAGTCACAGATCCAAGGTATACGACAAGATTATTAAGGATGCTGAAGCAGATTTGCGCGATTTGATGAATATACCTGATAACTATAAGGTATTATTCCTTCAGGGAGGTGCTTCACAGTTCTTTGCTGAAGTTCCAATGAACATGATGAAAAATAAAAAGGCCGGTTATGTTATAACAGGTCAGTGGGCTAAAAAGGCTTATCAGGAAGCTAAAATGTATGGTGAAGCAGTAGAACTTGCATCGTCTGCAGATGAAACATTCTCATATATTCCTGACTGTAGTGATCTTCCTATTACTGATGATATGGATTATGTATATATTTGTGAGAACAATACTATTTATGGAACAAAGTATAAGACTCTTCCTGATACAAAGGGAAAGATTCTTGTATCTGACGTTTCTTCATGTTTCCTTTCTGAACCTGTAGATGTAACCAAGTACGGTGTGATCTATGGTGGTGTTCAGAAGAACGTAGGACCTGCAGGTTGTGTTATAGCTATTATCAGAGAAGACCTTATCACAGACGAATGTCTTCCCGGAACTCCAACCATGCTTAAGTGGAAGACACAGGCTGACAATGATTCTCTTTACAATACACCTCCTTGTTACACAATTTATATTTGTGGAAAGGTTTTCAAGTGGCTTAAGAAGATGGGCGGACTTGAAGCAATGAAGGAGCTTAATGAAAAGAAGGCAAAGGTTCTTTACGATTTCCTTGATTCATCAAAGTTGTTTAAGGGTACTGTAAGAAAGGAAGACAGATCATTAATGAATGTTCCTTTTGTTACAGGAAATGAAGAACTTGACGCTAAGTTCGTTAAGGAAGCAACAGAAGCTGGTTTTGTTAATCTTAAGGGACACAGATCAGTTGGTGGTATGAGAGCTTCTATCTATAATGCTATGCCAATCGAAGGCGTTGAGAAGCTTGTTGAATTTATGAAAGCTTTTGAAGCTAAGAACGCATAAGGAGTAACAGATGTTTAATTATTATTGCTTAAATCCAATTGCAAAAGTTGGTCTTGATAATTTTGATGACAATTTTGCTAAGACAGAAGATGTTAATGCAGCTGAGGGTATTCTTGTAAGATCTGCAGCTATGCATGATATGGAGTTTTCTGATAATCTTCTTGCAGTTGCAAGAGCCGGAGCAGGTGTAAACAATATTCCTCTTGAAGATTGTGCAAAGAAAGGAATAGTTGTATTTAACACTCCCGGAGCAAACGCAAATGGTGTTAAGGAACTTGTATTTGCCGGAATGCTTATGGCAGCTCGTGATATCGTTGGGGGTATTGAATGGGTAAAAGAGAATGCTTCTGATGAAAATATCGGAAAATCAGCTGAAAAGGCTAAAAAGGCATTCGCAGGAACAGAATTAAGAGATAAGAAGCTTGGTGTTATCGGCCTTGGTGCAATTGGTGGACCGGTTGCCAATATGGCTAAGCATCTTGGAATGGAAGTATATGGTTATGATCCATATGTATCAGTTGATGCCGCATGGAATTTGAGCCGTGACGTTAAGCATGTTCTTAATGTAGATGAAATCTATGAGAAATGTGATTATATTACAATTCATGTACCGCTTCTTGATTCTACAAAGAATACAATCAACGAAGAAGCTATTTCAAAGATGAAGGACGGAGTTATAATTCTTAACTTCGCACGTGATCTTCTTTGCGATGAAAAGGCTATTCTTAAGGGAATTAAAGATGGAAAAATCAGAAAATATGTATCTGATTTCCCTAATGGCACAACAGCAGGCCAGGATGGAGTAATCGTTATTCCTCACCTTGGAGCATCTACAGAAGAGTCTGAAGATAACTGCGCAAAGATGGCTGTTAAAGAAATGATGAATTACCTTGAAAATGGTAATATTGTTAATTCAGTTAATTTCCCAAATTGTGATATGGGTGTTTGCCAGCAGGAGGGAAGAATTGCAATTCTTCACTCAAATACAGCTAATATGATTACACAGTTTACAGCTTGCTTTGGTGAACTTGGAATTAATATTTCTGATATGACAAATAAGTCAAGAGGTGAGTTTGCATATACATTGCTTGATGTGGAAAAGAAGGCAGATGAAGCTACAATTGCTAAACTTAAGGCAATTGATGGTGTTATCAGAGTAAGAGTGGTTAAGTAAGACTAGTTATTTGTTCTGGTAAAAGATAATGAAATTAAAAGCTTGCACAATTATGTGCAAGCTTTTTTAGTGATAATTAATGAGAATAATAAACTGTATCTTCTGAAAACGTTATTAGAATGTTTTTATCTGAATTCAAGTCCGCCTAAATTAGTCACACCGGCATCATTAAGAGTGTCTTTTAATTTGTCATTCATTTCAACCTTTTGTGTTGATGCAAGATCCATGTATTTAATAAATACATCTTCAAGACTCATACCAGTTTCATTGGCAATTTCTTCCATTACGGGACGTATTTTATCTAATTGAACAGATATTTTAGTAGTTTGAGGATCGATATCCTTTAATACTTTTTCTGAATATTTGTTGATTCTTTCCAGTAATTCTTTATCAGTCATAAAGCACCTCCGATAATTTGCATTTAGATAATCATAACACCTTAAACTTGTTTTGAATAGTTAACTTTGTTATTATTTAATATATAGAGAGGTAAATATGGTTGGTAGAACTAATTATTTGCGGAGGGGACTGACAGTGAATAAAAAATTATATAAATTGATGAATTGGCCTCAGATTGAAGGTATTGTATATGGAGACGAAAGCGACCCATTTAAGATTTTGGGGCCTCATATGCATGGAACTTCGTGCCTGTTTCAGACCTTTGCTCCGGGGGCAAAGGAAGTTTCAATTATTCTTAAAAATGAGAAGATTAAAATGGAACTTGTTGATGATGCAGGTTTTTTTGCTCAGACAATAACAGGAAAAATTCCATCAGAATACAAATATGAATATGTTTATCCGGATGAGATTATTGAGGCAAAGGATACCTACAGTTTTAGCGGATATGAAACAGATGATAAGAATGTCAGCAAAATTACTGCAGGAATTCATTATGAATTATACGATATTCTTGGCGCTCATAAATGTTCTGTAAAAGGTGTTGACGGTATTAAATTTGCAGTCTGGGCACCTAATGCTGTAAGTGTATTTGTTGTTGGTGACTTTAACAGATGGAATCAGTATACCCATCCTATGAAAAAGAATGAAACTGCCGGTATTTTTGAATTATTTATTCCTGATATAAAAGAGGGAACTGAATATAAATATTATATTAAATCCAAAATGGGTGCGGGCGTACTAAAATCTGATCCTTTTTCTACAGTTGTGAATAAGGAAAATGGCAATGCATCAGTTGTGTACTTCTCAGATTATAAATTCGATGATGATGCTTATATTAAAAGCAGGAAAAAATTAAATAAGACTAAGATGCCATTGTCTGTTTATGAAGTATATGCAGGCAATATATTTAAGGCAGATGATAAGTGTTCTGCATTCGAGCATATTACAGATAAGCTGGTCAAACATATTTCCGAGACCGGATATACTCACATTCAGCTGATGCCTGTAATGGAGCATGAACTAGAGGCATCCTGGGGTTATCAGACTACTCACTTTTATGCCACAGCAGCTAAATACGGAAAACCTGATGACTTAAAGAAGTTTATCGATGTTATGCATAAGAATAATATCGGTGTTATTTTGGATTGGGCACCATTTCATTTTCCTAAGAATGAATATGGTTTATCAAATTTTGATGGTACTTGTTTATATGAACATCTCGACTCAAGAAAGAATACTCATCCATTTTATGGAACGGCTTTATTTAATTATGGAAGACCAGAGGTGTCAAATTATCTCATTGCCAATGCTTTATATTGGATTAAAGAGTTCCATGTCGACGGAATTAAGATGGATTCCGTAGCATCAATGCTTTATCTTGATTATGGTAAAAATGATGGGGAATGGGTTGCAAATATTTATGGTGGAAACGAGAATCTTGAAGCAATAGAATTTATTAAACATCTAAATTCAATTATTAATAAAAATTATAAGGATGTTTTGCTTATTGCGAATGAAGATTCAGGTTATCCTAAAACTACACTTGCTGTTGATGAGGACGGACTTGGATTTGATTATAAATATAATACGGGAATGACTAAAGATTATTTTGATTATATATCATATGATCCTTATTTCAGAGCTCATCATCATTCGGAACTGACTTTCAGTATGGTTTATCAGTATTCGGAGAACTATATCAATGCTCTTTCACATGAGAATTTTGTCTATGGATGTGGAGCTGCTGTTAACAGAATGCCGGGAGAAAGTAAGGATAAATTGGCAAATCTCAGGCTGACTTATGCATATATGTTTATGCATCCGGGTGCAAAGATGCTTTTCCAGGGACAGGATTTTGCAACAGCATCCGAGTTTGACGAAAGTGTCGAAGAACAGTGGCAGTTATTAAGGAAAAACGATAACAAAGGTATTAAGAATCTGGTAAGAGATCTTAATAAACTCTATAAAAAATACCCGGCATTATATAAGTTTGATAATGAATCATTAGGATTTAACTGGATTAATTCTATCGATGCTGAGAAATGTATAATAAGCTTCATGAGAAAAACAGATAAGGATGATGAGGCTATTTTAGTTGTTTGTAATTTTGCAGGTGTTGATTATGATTTACGTGTCGGTACTGATATTGCGGGTAAATATAAAGAGATTCTGAATACTGATGCAAAAGAATACGGCGGTAAAAATAAAACAAATTCAAAAAATAAGTTTGTATCAGAAATTGAAGCTGATTCAATGCCATATTCAATAGAAATTAAAGTTCCTGCCTTGACGGCATGTGCATTTTTATATGTTCCTTTTACTGAGGCTGAAAAGAAGGTGATTGAGAAGAAAAAAGAGGCGGAACTTGCAAAAACCAGAGCTTCTGAATACCATGAAATTGCAGTAAATGCAGAAACACAGGTGAATGAACTTAAAAAGGTTCTTGAAGAGACAAAGGCTAAAATCAAGGAAATGCAGCTTAAGGCGGATGAGGCCTATAAGAATGAGGAGTGTGAAATCTTAAAAGCTAAGAAAGCACTTGAAGAAGCAATGAATCAATAATTACATTTTGCTTGAATAGTTTTGTATTTTTTAGTAAAATCATTTTTTGTTGGGAAATAACTCCCAACAATATGCTTCCGTGGCCCAGTCGGTAGGGCAACTGATTCGTAATCAGTAGGTCAGGGGTTCGATTCCCCTCGGGAGCTTTAGGGATTTTGACAGAGACAATTCATTAATGGATTGTCTCTGTTTCTTTGCTATCGAAACGTAGGAAAAATGACGACTGTAAACATTGATGTTTATATTTATATATGATATATTAGGTTTTAACGATTAAATCAGGATTAAATAAGGAGTAAATTTTATGGCTCAGTTATGGGGTGGAAGATTTACCAAAGCAACTGAACAGCAGGTGTATGATTTTAATGCTTCCATTTTATTTGATCAGAAACTCTTTGATCAGGATATCGAGGGAAGTATTGCACATGTAACAATGCTTGCAAAGCAGGGAATAATCACGTCAGATGAAATGGATGATATTATTAAGGGCTTAAATTCCATTTCAAACGACGTTAAGGACGGTAAACTTATTATTACAAATGAATATGAAGATGTTCATTCTTTTGTTGAAGCTAATCTGATTGACAGAATCGGTGATGCAGGAAAGAAAATGCATACAGGCAGATCAAGAAATGATCAGGTTGCGCTGGACATGAGGCTGTATGTAAGAAAAGAGGTTCAGGAGGTTTCAGATGATCTTAGAACTATTCTTGAAACTCTGTATAAATTGATGAGTGAAAATCTTGAAACATTTATGCCCGGTTTTACTCATCTTCAAAAAGCTCAGCCAACTACGCTTGCTCATCATATGGGTGCATATTTTGAAATGTTTAAGCGCGATTATTTAAGGCTTAAGGACATATATGAAAGAATGAATTATTGTCCATTGGGAGCAGGTGCTTTTGCAGGAACAACATATCCGCTTGACAGAGATATGACTGCTGAACTTCTAGGGTTTTATGGCCCAACATTAAATAGTATGGATTCAGTTGCTGACAGAGATTACTGTTTGGAATTTTTATCGGCTCTTTCTATTATAATGATGCACCTTAGCCGATTTTCTGAGGAAATAATTATATGGAACAGTAACGAATATCGTTTTGTTGAGATAGATGACGGATTTAGTACCGGTTCAAGTATTATGCCTCAAAAGAAGAATCCTGATATTGCTGAACTTGTACGAGGAAAAACAGGACGAGTGTATGGTGCACTTATGAGTCTTCTTACAACAATGAAAGGCATTCCGCTCGCATATAATAAAGATATGCAGGAAGATAAGGAAGTTACTTTTGATGCAATTAAGACAGTCAAGGATTGCCTTGAATTGTTCAATGGGATGCTCGAAACCATCAGGTTTAATTCTGCGATAATGGAAAAGAGTGCAGCGAAGGGATTTACCAATGCAACGGATGCAGCAGATTATCTTGTTATGAAGGGAGTTCCCTTTAGAGATGCACATGGAATTATTGGCAGACTTGTTTTGTTCTGTATCGAAAAGGATAAGTCAATAGATGAACTTACAATAGATGAACTTCGTTCCATATCAAAAGATTTTGATGAAGATGTATATGAGGCTATTTCAATTAAGACATGTGTAGATAAGCGATTGACTGTTGGCGCTCCGGGACCTGATGCAATGAAAAAGGTTCTTGACACATACAGAACTTTTTTGGATGAAATCAATAATTAAATGATTATATATGAAGAGGAGATTAATAAAATGAGTGAAAAATTACGTGTTGGTATCTTAGGCGGAACCGGAATGGTTGGTCAGAGATTTATATCTTTACTTGAAAATCATCCCTGGTTTGAAGTTACAACAATTGCTGCAAGTCCAAGATCTGCAGGCAAGACATATGAGGAAGCTGTTGGCGACAGATGGAAGATGCTTACTCCAATGCCTGAAAGAGTAAAGAACATTGTAGTTATGAATGTTAATGAAGTTGAGAAGGTTGCTTCAAGCGTTGACTTTGTATTTTCTGCAGTTGATATGACTAAGGAAGAAATTCGCGCTATTGAAGAAGAATACGCAAAGACAGAGACTCCTGTAGTTTCAAATAACTCTGCACATAGATGGACCCCTGATGTTCCAATGATTGTTCCTGAAATTAATCCACAGCATGCAGATGTAATCGAATTCCAGAGAAAGAGACTTGGAACAACTAAAGGTTTTGTTGCAGTTAAGCCAAATTGTTCAATTCAGTCATATACACCTGCTCTTACTGCATGGATGGAATATGATCCATACGAAGTAGTAGTTTGTACATATCAGGCTATTTCAGGTGCAGGAAAAACATTTAAAGACTGGCCTGAAATGATTGAAAATGTTATTCCGTATATTGGTGGTGAAGAAGAGAAATCTGAAAAAGAACCTCTTCGTGTATGGGGACAGATTGAAAATGGTGTTATTGTTCCAAGAACAGGAATTAACATCACTGCTCAGTGTATCAGAGTACCTGTTTTGGACGGACATACAGCTGCAGCATTTGTTAAATTTAAGAATAAGCCTTCAAAGGAAGAACTTATTGCAAAATTAAAAGAATTTTCAGGTGAACCTCAGAAACTTGCATTACCTTCTGCACCTAAGAACTTTATTCAGTATATGGAAGAAGATAATCGTCCTCAGGTTAAACTTGATGTAAATTATGAAAACGGAATGGGTGTATCAATCGGACGTATTCGTGAAGATTCTGTTTATGATTATAAGTTTGTAGGACTTTCACATAACACAGTAAGAGGTGCTGCAGGCGGTGGTATCCTCTGCGCTGAATTATTGAAGGCTAAGGGATATATTCAGGCTAAATAGTTTTTTAAGTGGGGTTATAAGATGGATGACTTACGTTATCAGGTAGATCTTCTTAACGCAATGAATCAACGCATGCAAGCCGATGAAAAAATGTATCGGCTTGTTTGCGATACATCTTCAAACGCATTTATATATATAGATTTCAAGAAAAATATATGTAAAATGCTTGGAGACTGGGATGCATATTTCCCGGATACGGTTATTAATTCTGTAAATGAATTATCTAAATTATATACATATGTTGAGGACCAGTCGGTTCTAGTCTTTAGAGAACTTCTTTTTCTTGAAAACAGCAAAAATCAGGTTAAAACAGATACTTTTAAGCTTGCAGGACGTAATAAGTTTATAGAATGCAGGGTTAATGTTATTTATGATGCGGCAAATAACCCGACAGATAAAGTTATCAGATTCTCGGATGTTACAAAACGTAAGGAGCAAAATGATGAACTGACCTATATGGCATATTACGACTTGCTTACAGGTTTATATAACAGGAATTATTTTGTAAAATTATTGGCCGAATTTACTGAGAAAGCAAAAAATAACAATGATATTATTTCTGTGCTTTTTTTTGACCTTGATGATTTCCATAAAATAAATGATGGAATGGGAATTGTTATAGGAGATGAGGTTGTACAGCAATTTGGATTTTTGCTTAATGAGTATAAAAGTGACAATGTTTTGATTTCACATTTTAATGCGGATATATATTGTATGGCTATTTATAATCCAAACAGTGTTATCAATGCAGAAACCATATTTAAAAGCATTAACGAAAAATTAAAGAATCCAATTAGACTGAGCAATGGAAGCGAAGTAATTCTCTCATTTTGTATGGGAGTTGCTGAATATCCTGAAGCTGCTCAGAATACTCTTGACCTTATTAATTGTGCAGAAATCGTAATGTTTAGGGCAAAGAAGGCAGGAAGAGGTGTAATTCAATATTTTGACGCACCTATATTAAGTGATTTCCTTAATAATGTTGCTATAGAGAATAAGCTTAAGGAAGCAGTTTTTGAAAATAATTTTGAAATGTATTTTCAACCTCAATACAAAGCAGGAACTAAAAAACTAAGAGGAGTTGAAGCTCTGATAAGGTGGAAGGACTATGACGGAAAAATGATAAGTCCGGCTGTATTTATTCCCATAGCGGAAAAAAACGGAGCCATCATTCCAATCGGGGCTTTTGTAATAGAAGAAAGTATCAGAGTTTACTCTATATGGAAGAAGAAATATTCGGTTGATTTTAAGCTTTCAATCAATATATCTGCAATCCAGTACAGAGCGTCTGACTTTGTTGAATCGCTTATTTTTATTATAAAGAAATATGATGTTGATCCGTCTGATATTGAACTTGAAATTACTGAGAGTGTATTGATAGATGATTTTAAGGATGTTCTCGAAAAACTGCTTATTCTCAGAGAATATGGAATAATGATATCGCTTGATGATTTTGGAACAGGATATTCATCATTAAGCTACTTAAAAGGTCTTCCTATCGATACCTTAAAAATTGATAAGACCTTTATTGATTCAATTGACAGTGACGACAATTCCAAGATCATTTTGGAATCAATAATTCGTATGTCAAAAAAACTTGGTTATGAAACTATAGCGGAAGGTGTAGAGTCTGAATCTCAGAATTCATATATTAAAGATATAGGCTGTGACTGTATTCAGGGATTTTATTTAAGTAAACCCATGAATGTTAATGGAATAGAAGATTTGTTAGACGAACTTGGTTATTAATGGGGGATATATGTTACCGGGAAGAACAGCAGAATTAAAACACTTAAATACATATTATGACCAGGACGGATCGCAGATAATGGTTGTTTACGGACAAAAGAATGTCGGTAAAACTCAACTGTTGAAAGATTTTGTAGAAGACAAATCTTTTTATTATTATCATGCAAAATCTGCTTCTGAAAGAGAACAGAGATATTTATGGGGAGCAGAACTTGGAAGAAAGGATATTAAACTTTCAAAATATCCTTCATTTACAGATATTTTTGAAGCTATCATCGAAAATAAAGGGGCTAAGAAGGTTATTATTCTTGATGAGTTTCAGTATATAGTTAAATCATCAGATAACTTTATGTCAGAACTTGTCTCATTCGTTCATAATAACTGGCAGACTCAGAATTTAATGGTTGTGCTTGTTAGTTCTTCAATTGGCTGGGTTGAAAATTCAATGATTAATAAAATTGGAGATGCAGCATATGAGCTTTCTTCATTTCTCAAAGTGAAAGAATTGTCTTTTGAAAGCATAACAGAGCATTTTGCAGGATTTTCAATCGAACAGTGTATTGAAGCATATGCTGTACTTGGTGGTATTCCTGGCCTGTGGGCATATTTTAATGATAAATTATCCGTTAAGGAAAATATAATAAGAAGTATTCTCTCGCCGATGTCACTGCTTAATCAGGAAGGTCAGAGAATTGTTGAGGAAGAACTTCGCGAAACAGGTGTATATAACACAATACTTGCCTCTATCGCACAGGGAAACCATAAACTGAATGATTTATACATGCATACTGATTTTAGCAGGGCAAAGATTTCTGTATATCTTAAAAATCTTATGGAACTTGAACTGGTTGAAAAAGTTTTTTCTTATGATACGGAAGGAAAAGAGAATACACAAAAGGGTATTTACAGAATCAGTAATCATTTTGTTAATTTCTATTTTACCTATATTTATCCTAATCTTACCGATATTGAAAACATAACACCTGGAGATTTTTATAAGGAGTATGTTGCACCTACATTCAGAACATATGTCTCTGATTATTTTAAGACTGTCTGCAGACAGCATATTGAGAAGTGGAATAAATGGGGACAGCTTCCTATTCAGATTGACAGGATTGGTGAATGGGTAGGTAAGTTGGGAAATATAGATGTTATAGCGCAGAATAGTAATGGTGATACGATCGTTGCCATTTGTAACTGGGACAAGCCAATGATGAGATATGATGATTATGAATGGCTTATGTTCTGCTGTAAAGAAGCTAAAATTAAAGTTGATTATATATATTTATTCTCGGTAAGAAGATTTGATGAAAAATTAAATCTTGAGGCTAAGGTTAAGAGTAATCTTAAACTCATCAGTCTTGACGAGATGTGAGGTTTAGTAGTTGGGTAAAAAGCTGATAATTACAGAAAAACCATCTGTTGGACGTGATTATGCGCAGGTTCTTAAAGTTAACAACAGACATGATGGTTATTTTGAAAATGATGAATATATTGTAACCTGGTGTTTTGGACATCTTGTTGAAATGCTTTATCCTGAAAAATATGATCCCAAGTATGAAAAATGGGTAATACAGGATTTGCCTTTTTTGCCGGCTGAATATAAATATGGAGTAGTTGAATCTGCTAAGAAACAATATCAGTTAGTAAATGAGTTTCTTCATAGTGATAAGGTAGACATTGTATATTGGGCAGGTGACTCAGGAAAAGAAGGACAGACAATTGAAGAAAACATCAGAAATTACGGCGGCGTGAGGATCGGTATTGAAGAAAAAAGAGTATGGGTTGATTCTCAGACAGAAGAGGAACTCTTAAGGGGAATCAGAGAAGCCCGCCCTATGTCTGATTATGCCTCACTTGGAAAATCCGGTATTATGCGTGCTATTGAAGATTATGCTCTTGGAATTAATTTTTCAAGAGCCCTTTCTTTGCGTTATGCAGGTCTTCTGAACAGGGCTGCAAAAACCGATCAGTACAGGCCGATTGCGGTCGGCAGAGTAATGACCTGTGTTCTTGGCATGGTTGTTGACAGGGAGCGAGAAATCAGGAATTTTAATGACACTCCGTTTTACAGAGTTATTGGTTATGATAATTCGCATATCCCATTTGAATACAGAGCTGTTGAAGGTTCAAAATATTATAATTCATTTAAATTATATAAAGAAAACGGATTTAAAACTGAAGAATATGCCAATGAACTGATAGAATTTCTTAATGGTAAAAAAGGAATAATATCATTTCTTGATAGTAAGACTACTCGTAAAAAAGCGTCAGCTTTGTATAACCTTGCTGAATTACAGGCAGATTGTTCAAGGATTTTTAAGATTACTCCTTCTCAGACCCTTGATGTGGTTCAGGAATTATATGAAAAGAAACTGACAACATATCCCAGAACTGATGCAAGAGTACTTACGACAGCCGTTGCAAAGGAAATATACAAGAATATAACAGGATTAAAAAATTATTCTCCCGTTTCCGATTTTGCAAATAATATTCTTTCAAATAAAATGTATGCCGGAATTGAAAAAAGCCAGTATACTGATGATTCCAAAGTTACAGATCACTATGCAATTATTCCGACGGGATATACACAGGGAATTAATTCATTAAATGATCTGTCGAGAAAAGTATATGACCTGATTGCCAGAAGATTTTTGGCTATTTTTTATCCGCCGGCTGAATACGAGCAAAGCAGAGTAACCATTAATGTTGATACAGAATCTTTGTTTGCATCTGCCAAAGTTTTATTAAAGCCCGGATATATGGAAATTACGGGAATTCCAAAGTCAAAAGATTCCAAGTCTAAGCAGGATAAAACAGAAATTGATTCAGAATCGGAAGAGGAAGGAACAGACGATGAGAAGAAGGCCCTGGTCAATCTTGTAAAGAGTGCCAAGGTTGGGGACGAAATTGAAATTTGTTCTTACGAACTTAAAGAAGGTAAAACCTCTCCTCCAAAAAGATATACATCAGGAACTATTATTCTTGCTATGGAAAATGCGGGTAATCTTATAGAAGATGAAGAACTGAGGGCTCAAATTAAGACTACCGGAATCGGAACTGCGGCAACACGTCAGGGAATTATCGAAAAACTCGATGTAAACAAGTATATTGAAATAAATAAAAAAACTCAGGTTATTACACCGCAGAACCTTGGAGAAATGATTTATGAAGTGGTTAAAATGACAGCACCGTCATTACTTAATCCGCAAATGACAGCCTCCTGGGAGAAGGGATTGGATGGTATTACCAATAATACTGTTTCATTTGAAGACTATAAGGTAAAACTTGAAGATTTTGTAAGAACAGGAACCTTGAATATTATTAATAATGATCTTGGAGGCGAAATTAAAGAGATTATCAGCCCACTTGTTCACAAGGACGCTAAGATGAAACGATCACTTCAAATCAAATGTCCGATGTGTCAGGGTGAACTGACGACAACTCCCTTTGGATTTGGATGCAACAATTATTCAAATGAGGAAAATCCTTGTAAGTTTTCTGTCGGTAAAATATGCGGAAAGTCGCTCAAAGAGGAAGATTTTAAAGATTTAATACTTAAGGGAAAGACTAAACTGATCAAAGGATTTAAGTCAAAAAACGGTAAGAAATTTGATGCTATGCTTGTTCTTAAGGAAGACAAATCTATTGGCTTTGAATTTGAAAATAACAACAGTCAGAGCGAAAGAATACAGACTGATATTGAATGTCCCAATTGTAAGTTGAAGCTTATGAAAGGAGATAAGTCGTATTCCTGCGAGTGCGGATTAAGACTGTATCACATTGTGGCAAAGAAAGAATTATCTGAAACTGAAGTCAGGGAGTTACTTACTCTTGGGCGGACAAAGAAAAAGGTTACCGGTTTATTGAGCAAAGGTGGTAATCTGTTTGATACGGTTATTAAATATAAAGACGGCAGGACCGAATTTGATTTTGATGCCAAAGAAATAGAGGAGAATAAAAATGAAGAAATACAGAATTAGCGAATTGTATGATTTGAATGAGACAATAGCTTCAGATATTTTTGAAGGAAAGGAATATCCATGGGAAGTATTAAAAGATATTAAAGATTTTATACTAAAAATCGGTCCGACACTTCCTAAAGATAAATACGAAGAAGTCAAAGAAAATGTATGGGTGGCAAAAAGTGCCAAAGTATTTGATTCAACATATCTTGGAGCACCACTTATTATTGATGAGGATGCTGAGGTAAGACATTGCGCTTTTATCAGAGGTTCTGCAATTGTCGGTAAGGGCGCCGTAGTAGGAAATTCAACTGAACTTAAGAATGTAATTCTTTTTAATAAAGTTCAGGTCCCGCATTATAATTATGTAGGCGACAGTATTTTGGGGTATAAAGCTCATATGGGAGCAGGTTCAATAACCTCAAATGTTAAATCGGATAAGACGCTTGTTATTGTTAAAAACACAGAGAATGATGAAAAAATAGAAACAGGTCTTAAAAAGTTTGGAGCAATGCTCGGAGATAATGTTGAAGTCGGCTGCAATTCTGTTTTGAATCCTGGAACTGTGATAGGCAAGAACACAAATATATATCCACTTTCGAGAGTTAGGGGATGTGTTGCTGCGAATTCAATTTTTAAGGATGGTAAAAATATAGTACCTAAAAAGAATTAATAGATCAGTTTGCAGATATTTTTCTGTAAAATATAAATAATTTACTTATTATTCTAATCATTTTAGTTTGTTATTGATACATAATTATGTTATATTAGTCTTTGAATGAGTTAGCATTGTTTTTTCGCATTTCATATGCAAAAATATACAAGGCAATTTAATAACTTGAAAGGAGTTTTCACATGATTTATTCAAAAGAAGTTGAAGAAATGTGCCCCGTAACTCAGGGCGTACATCATGGTGCTGCACCTATTCCTGAAGAAGCAAAATGGGTTAAGGCACAGGAAGTAAAGGATATTTCCGGCTACACACATGGTATTGGCTGGTGTGCTCCTCAGCAGGGTGCATGTAAGTTATCCTTAAATGTAAAAGAAGGTATTATTCAGGAGGCTTTGGTTGAGACAATCGGATGTTCTGGTATGACACATTCAGCAGCTATGGCAGCTGAAATTCTTCCGGGACTTACTGTTATGGAAGCATTGAATACAGACCTTGTTTGTGATGCTATTAATACAGCTATGAGAGAGTTATTCCTTCAGATCGTTTATGGTCGTACACAGTCTGCATTCTCTGAGGATGGACTTCAGATTGGTGCCGGTCTTGAAGATCTTGGTAAGGGTTCTCGTTCAATGGTTGGTACAACATACGGAACACTTAAGAAGGGTCCCAGATATCTTGAACTTACAGATGGTTACATTACAGGTGTTGCTCTTGATGAAAACGATGAAATCATCGGATACAAGTATGTTAACTTTGGAAAGATGATGGATTTCATTAAGGCTGGTGATGATGCAAACAAGGCATTCGAAAAAGCTCAGGGTCAGTATGGTCGTGTTCAGGATGCAGTTCGTGTTATCGATCCAAGAAAACAGTAAGAAAAGGAGGACAAACAAATGGCTTTATTTGAATCATATGAAAGAAGAGAGCCTCAGATTCTTGCTAAAATCAAGGAATATGGTATCTCATCTATAGAAGAATGTAAGGAAATCTGCGATGCTGCAGGTATTGATGTATATCACCTTATCGAAGGTATTCAGCCTATCTGTTTTGAAAATGCTAAATGGGCATACACAGTTGGTGCTGCTATTGCTATCAAGAAGAATTGTCGTAAGGCTGCTGATGCTGCAGCTGCAATCGGTGAAGGCCTTCAGGCTTTCTGTATCCCAGGTTCTGTAGCTGATACACGTAAGGTTGGTCTTGGACATGGTAACCTTGGTAAGATGCTTCTTGAAGAAGAAACAGAATGTTTTGCTTTCCTTGCAGGACACGAATCATTTGCTGCTGCTGAAGGTGCTATCGGTATTGCTGAAAAGGCTAATAAGGTTCGTAAGACTCCTTTAAGAGTTATTCTTAATGGTCTTGGAAAAGATGCAGCTCAGATTATTTCAAGAATTAATGGATTTACTTTTGTTGAGACACAGTATGATCCATACACAAATACAGTTAAGGAAGTAGCTAGAAAGTGCTATTCAAAGGATGCAAATTCTCCTCGTGCAAAGGTTAACTGTTATGGTGCTAATGATGTATGTGAAGGTGTTGCTATCATGTGGAAAGAAAATGTTGACGTTTCTATCACAGGTAACTCAACCAATCCTACAAGATTCCAGCATCCTGTAGCAGGTACATATAAGAAGGAAAGACTTGAAGCTGGTAAGAAGTACTTCTCAGTTGCTTCAGGTGGTGGTACAGGACGTACACTTCATCCTGATAACATGGCTGCAGGACCTGCTTCTTATGGTATGACAGATACTATGGGACGTATGCATTCAGATGCTCAGT
>JAKSRY010000011.1 GCA_024403415.1 Lachnospiraceae bacterium | reverse complement strand
TTTCAGCCTACCATTACCTGTCAAACGGCATCAACACACTTTTGAATGGTAATTTCCTATATATATCCCATACTTTTAAGAATAAAGAGCCATAAAGTCAAGGTAAATGATGCAAGAAGAGTCGAAAGCATAACTGCCGAACTGGTAATTTTGCCTTCATGTCCCATGTTCTTTGCCATAACAAAGCTGCTGCTGGTTGTCGCAGATCCAAGCATAATAAGTGCTGCGACAAGCTTCTCATCCCTAAATCCCATCCAGATTGCCGCCGGAAGAAAAATTGCACAAAGCAGCAACAGTTTACATCCGACTACTGAAAGAACCGGGACAAGTTTTTCTCTCATATCCTTAAAATAAAAGGATGCCCCCAAACCTATAAGCGCAAGCGGCGAAGCTACATTTCCAAGATAACCGACAGTTTTCATCATAATCTGTGGCTGTGGAAGCTTAAACACAGCCCAGACAAGTCCAACCACTATTCCGAGAATAATCGGATTCTTTGCCGTGTTTATTGCACTTCTTTTGACAACCTCTTTTTTACTCTTGGCATTTTTGTTGTCAGGCGAAGTAATTGTCAGCACAAGGACCGCCACAATATTGTATAACGGCACGGAGCCTATTATCATCAGAGAAACCATGGCCGCGTTATCGTATATATTTGTCATATAGGCGATTCCCAGGGTTGCGGCAGCGCTCCTGTAAGCAGCCTGTATCATTTCCCCTCTGTCATCCTTATTTTTATTGCACAAAGATATGAGTAATGCGATAAAAATACTGATTATTGTCACCACTAGACAAAAGAGAACAAAAGAACCATCCCATATATTTTCAAAGTCCTGATCTACAAGGTCAGTAAATAAAAGTGCCGGTAAAAAGACCTTAAAAACAAGCTTATTTATCACACCTATTGTCGGCTCCTTAAGCCACCCTATTTCCCTCAAAATATAGCCCAAAACCATCATTAAAAAGATAGGCATTGTCGCATTCAGGCTAAAAATCAGATTATCTAACATTTATTTCTCCGACTCAAAAACACAGAATTATCGTTTAAGCATTCGCTAATTAAATATGAAAAGGCTGAAATGCCCTCATCTTTATTTGCCGATTTATAGTATAGCATCTTTAGTGATATTTAGTTATATGGATTTGTTCAGGATATCATCTCCTTTAGATATTATTATATGAATGTCCGGTTATTTAGATTAAGTTGCCTCATCATACACTATCGCCATACGCATTCAACCTCCACAGAACTATTGACATCCATCCCTCTTGTTGTTATATTCATCTCACTTAAAAAATACGGTTTTACATGAAAAGACCATTATTTCTTTTTTGTCTTCTGATTTGCGTTATTCTAACGACATTCACGGATTTTTCAAGCGATTACAATGATAAATATTCCCAATATGACGGCGTTACAAAATCGATTCAGGGAACAGTTAATTCCATTGAATTTAAGAATAAAAACGGCACACTGTCTATATTAATCTATCTTGATGAGGGAGTTCTGGTAAACCTTAAGGTGAATGAAGAACTTCCAAAAATCGGAAGCCGGATAACCTTGCGCGGAAAGCTTAAAACCTTTGATACTGCGACAAATCAGGGTGAGTTTGACGCACGAAAGTATTATGAAATTCTCGGGATTCACTTAAGACTTAATGACGCCATAATTCTCTCAGAATCCGAAGATTATTCTCATATCGGAAATGCTTTGTTCACGTTTCGCCGCTTTCTCAGCAACATTCTTGATAAAACCCTTCCGGAAGAAACTGCCGGTGTAATGAAAACAATGCTGCTTGGTGAAAAGGGTGAACTTGATAATGAACTAAAATCTTTATATCAGCGAAACGGAATATCACATATTCTGTCCATTTCAGGACTTCATATTTCCGTTATAGGCATCGGATTGTTTAAGTTCCTTCGGAAAACCGGCATTCCCGTCAAACCCAGCGCCATTATTTCCTCAGTTTTCCTGCTGCTCTACGCTATGATGACCGGATTGTCGGTTTCATCAATAAGAGCCACTATCATGTTCTTACTTTCAATGTGTTCACTTCTGATAGGAAGAACCTATGACCTTACCACTTCTGCCGGAATTGCAGGTCTGCTGATTCTTCTTCAGCAGCCACTTTATATTCACCACACGGGATTTGCTTTTTCCTTTGGCTGTGTAATTTCAATTGGTCTCTTCGGAGAGCTTCTAACCATCCCCAAAGCTCCGCTTCCCGTTAAGGCCTTCTTTTCATCGTTGACTATATTGGTCACAACATTGCCGGTATATTATATATACTGTTATCAAATTCCTGTATATTCTGTTCTTTTGAATGTACTGGTAATACCGGTAATGACAGTTCTTATGCCACTTGGAATAATTCTTCTCATCATCGGAAGTATATCATTATCGCTCGGACAAAAATTCGGATTAATAATAACAGGTATTATTAATTTCTTCACCTATGCCTCAACAATGGCTGAATCTCTGCCTTTTCATTATTACACCCCGGGCAGGTGTTCAAACTTCCAGGCCGTTATGTTTTATCTTGGACTAACTATAGTCCGGCTTCTTAAAAATAAGCTGACTTCTTTAAAAAAATATAGCGTTATTTTACTGCTGATTATAGTGTTGACTATTAGAGTCAGGTCCGAATTTGTTATCCACATGCTTGACGTTGGGCAGGGTGACTGTACACTTGTCCAAACCACATCTATGATCTCATTTCCGGGCTTAACTTCCGAAACCAACATATTGATAGACTGCGGTTCGACTTCTGAAAGGGAAATTGCAACCTATAAGCTGCTCCCATTTCTGAAATATCAGGGAATTTCAACTCTTGACTGGATATTTGTAACCCATCCCGATGCAGATCACATCAATGGGGTGATAGAACTTATCGAAAATATGGCTGAATCTGATATTAAGATTTGTAACATAGGAATTAATTCTGCTCCAAATTCTGTTAATACTGATTATTATCAACAGCTTTTGGATTTGTCCCGTCTTAAAAACGTAAATGTCATTAAATTTGGAACCGGAGACAGCCTTAAACTTCGCGACCTTAAAATATCCTGCATATGGCCGGTTCCAGATTTTAACTATTCTGACACAAACGAAGAATCCTTAACTCTTTTAATTGATTATAAAGACATAACTGCTGTCTTCCCGGGAGATATTGAAAATAACGCAGAGATAACAATGACCGGATATTTGAAACAGTATCTATCAGATAATTCCGGAAATATAATCAGCAGTAGCTCGGATAATCCTTTATCCGATGACAATAGAATCAGGATACTAAAATGCGCTCATCATGGTTCTTCGACATCGACTTCCCTTCCTTTTCTCAAGGTATTTAACCCTGATATAGCCTTAATATCCTGCGGATTAAATAACCGTTATGGTCATCCGCATAAGGAAACTTTAGATAAATTAACCGATATGGCAGTTAATGTTATGAGAACTGATAAAGGTGGTCAGTTAACAATTACTGTATCCGGAAAAACTACTGAGTTAAGTCATTTTATCAATAGTTCCTGATGATGTATTAAAAAGAATAAATGGAAATCACATATTTATTAAGAACAAAAACAATTTGACACCAAGGGGATATATCCCCTATTATATAAGGAGAATAAATGCCAACAATAAGCACTTTTTATGGAATAATAATAGTAATGTATTTAAGAAATAAGGAACATAATCCTCCACATGTACACGCAATTACTCAGGATTATGCTGCACCATTTCTCATTGCTACCGGAGAACTAATGGAAGGAGAATTTCCTTCAAAAGCAAAAAATCTGGTGAAGGAATTTATCTTAAACTACCAAAAAGAACTGGAGGAAATGTGGGTGACCGAAAAATATAAAAAGCTCCCACCGTTAATTTGATATGTTTCATAAAGCTATAGCACTAGAATTTAATGAAGGAACATCATTGGAAGTAACTTTTCAAAATGGTGAAGTAAAATTATATGATATGTCAGTATTATTTGATAAATACCCACAGCTTAGTTCTCTAAAAAACAGGGACTTATTTTTATCCGGAAAGTTGGCTGGTGCATATGGAATAATCTGGAATGACGAGATAGACATAGAAGTGGAAACAATATATGAGGATGGTGTCACTATAAAAACATTACCGGTAAGCGCAAATCATCTCGTCGCTCATGCTATAGCAGAAGCACGTGGCAAAATAGATATGTCTCAAAAGGATTTAGCACTTAAATCAGGGATTGATCAGTCTGATATATCGAAAATAGAACGAGGCGTTGCCAATCCTTCTGTCAATACAATCGAGAAATTAGTTAAAGCTATGGGAATGAAGCTAACCATCACGATTCGCTAATATGTAATAATGAATTATCATATATCAAAAGGTGCAACACATCAATGTGTTGCACCTTTTATTTTTGATATTCATCAAACTGAAATCTTATCTTTAATCTTATTAAACAATCCTTCTTTAATTCCTGGAATATTCATTATTCCTTCTAT
Source organism: Lachnospiraceae bacterium (assembly GCA_024403415.1). GTDB lineage: Bacteria > Bacillota > Clostridia > Lachnospirales > Lachnospiraceae > JAILLW01. The sequence continues at coordinate 68,926 of JAKSRY010000011.1, read as the reverse complement.
GGAATTGAACCTTCCATGTTCATTTCTGTAAGCAACAATACTTTTTGCTTTTGCCTCACCGATGCCCGGTATGGACATAAGTTCGTCTACAGTAGCTGTATTGATATTTACAAGTCCGTTTGAATCTGATGATACCTGACCATTCAGATACCCGTCTTTTTGACTTAAAGCATTTCCGCTTTCGGAATAATTAACTTCTATTTGCGATGTTTCTTCTATTGACGGCACGTATATTTTCATACCATCAGTCAATTCAAGTGCAAGATTCAGGTAATTAATGTCTGCATCATCTGCGAATCCTCCGGCTTTATCAATAGCCTTCGAAACTCTGTCCCCCTGTTGCAGATTATAAACCCCCGGATTAACCACCGATCCGCATACAAAAACAACAACTTCGCAACTGCCTTTAATCCTGGCTGCATTATCGGAAGCTGATGCAGTTGAAACTGTTTCATCTGCATTCATCACCTCTGTTGACTTATCAACTGTCAGTTCCTCATCCTTATCAATCGAAGAAGATCCGGTATCGATATCTGTTCCGTCTCCTTCCGCTGACAGGGCAGTCGCATCTTTGTCGGATACTATTAGCAACTCATCTTTTCCCCCGCATCCTGAACTGCAATTTGTCCAAAGTCCAAAAACAGTGCCAATAAGTATCACTACAACAATTAATACAATTTTTCTATTATTCATCGTCCGCCTTTCTTAAAAGGCTCTTTCGGACGTATGCTGACTTTTTAATTTGTTATCGGTTGCGTATTTCAGACTTCTCAACCATTATCTTCTTCTGAGGCCAACTCCTGTCTTATGGCATCCTCATCAAAGTATTCCAGTTCTTCGCTTTCATCAGGCACTTCTATGGTTTCAAACGATGGGCGCTCACCTGTAACCTGATATGCCATCTGCTCTGCAAGTTCTTTAAGAAGCTTATTGTAATCTCCGCCTTCCCAAACTTCCGCGAAGGTAGCCTCAAGCTTAACCCAGAAATTGTTTGTTTCCAGTATTTTAGGAAGCGGTTTTGAATAATTATACTCTAATGCAAAAATAGTGAACGCAGGAAAATCATATTCTGTCTGCATGGAGCAGGTTATTTTTCCTGTCTTCATATATAAATCCTGTGAATAATCCACGGTGAGATGCTTAGCAAAATCATTTGCAACTTCTACATGCTTTGAATACGGGTTAATTGCAACACAGGCTGTAGTTGACATTGCTCTTGTATCAAGCGATTCGTTCATATCAGGAATAAGCATTACACCATAATCATACTTAAGTGTACCTTCTGCTTTGGCAGCTTCCAGCATTCCGATTGCATCTGTCGTAGCAATTGTAAATACTATTTTTCCTTCAATAAAATCATTTAATATTTTTCCGTACTTACTCTCTGACGGGTCAATACTGAAGAAGTTATTCAGCCCCTGATATGCCTTAAATGACTTAAGTGACTCAAGGTTATAGATATCAATTTTATTTTTGTCCCAGCCTTCTTCTCCACCGACATCTATTGCATCTCCAATGAAGAAATAATTATAAAAGATATCCGATACATCCCATGTCATGAAGCTTTCCATTTCATCCGGTGCATCAAAGTTATCTGCGAGTTCTGTCATCTGTTCCATTGTTACAGGAAGAATTTCCTGAATCTTTGCAGCTATCTGATCCGGAGTATATTTTGCTTCAAGTTCTTCAAGTGTCGGTTCTGCTTCAGGCTCCTTCCTAGGATCGGCTTCTTCCTCCTCACCATCGGATTCTGCGGCCATTTCATCCTGCCAAAGAGCTTTAAGTGCCATACTTTTAAGGTATGTCTCGTTATAAAGCATGGTACTTGTTTCAAAACTTAACGGATATCCCATAAGCATATCCTTGTAAGTTACAGCCGCTTCAGACTCTTTCAGATAGAGACTTTCAAACTGAGCTTTATCCATGCTTATCTCAGATGCCAGTCCTGCCATATAAGCAGTTCCAAGCATATCGTGCGACACAATATACAAATCCGGAACGTCTGCTTCAATTGAAGTTTTATTAATATTATTCAGATATTCAAGCGGTGACTGCAAGGATGGTACGATTCTGGTTCCATGCTCTTCATTATACTGAACACATGCTGCATTAAGATAATCGGTAAGAGCATCATCAGAATACCACAAGTATACCGTTTCCTTGTCATATACTACGTCGACGGCTTCACCGTCATCACCTTCAACAGACTTAAATGGAATTTTTAAGCATGCCACAACTATCGCTGCCGCTGCAAGCAACAGGACAAGAAGTGCGGATAACAATCTTTTTTTCATTAAATCAACCTTTATAACTAATAATTACTTATGCAAGGCTCTTCTTCAGAATCACAAGCATATCGTCAACATTCTGCTTTGTAATAACAAGCGGCGGAACAAAACGAATGATATTGGTACCTGCATTAATAAGAATCAGTCCATTGTCCATACACTTATTAATGATAGGGCCAACAGGTATCTTAAACTCAAGTCCCTGCATGAGTCCTATACCTCTGTGGGCAATAATATCTTCATTTTCATTCATAAGTTCTTCCAGTTTTTCAAAGAGATAGTCTCCAACCTCTTTGACATTATCCAGAATATTTAACTCGTCAAATCTCTTAAACACAGCATTTGTAGCCGCTGCTGCCAACGGGTTACCACCATAAGTAGTACCATGATCTCCTGCAACCAGAGAATTATCGGCAACCTTCTTATTAAGAAGGAATGCACCTCCCGCAACACCTGCAGTAAGTCCTTTTGCTGATGTCATAATATCAGGCTTAACACCATATTTATGCCATGCAAACATATATCCTGTACGACCCATTCCACATTGAATTTCATCAAGAATGAGCAGTATATCTTTTTCATCACAAATCTCACGGATTCCCTTAAGGAATTCATCTGTAGCAGGATAAATACCGCCTTCACCCTGAACTGTTTCAAGGAATATTGCGCAGGTCTTATCCGTAATATTTGCTTTAACGGATTCAAGATCATTCATTGTAGCAAACTTCACATTTCCAATGAGTGGCTGGAAAGCCTCACGATATTTAGGATTTCCTGTAATAGAAAGGGCTCCCATAGTTCTTCCATGGAAAGAATGCTCCATTGCAATAATCTCATGATCTGTAGAACCATCCTTAAGGTATGCATACTTTCTTGCAGCCTTGATTGCACCCTCGACTGCTTCAGCGCCTGAGTTTGTAAAGAAAACTCGATCCATCTTTGATGCCTTGAGCAAAGACTTTGCAGCCTCGATGGCAGGCACATTGTAATAATAGTTTGAAGTGTGAATAACCTTATCTATCTGGTTTTTAAGAGCATCATTATATACTTTATCCTGATAACCAAGTGCAAATACTGCTATTCCTGCACAGAAATCAAGATATTTCTTTCCGTCTGTATCATAAAGATATACGCCATCTCCCCGGTCAAGAACAACCTGATAGCGGTTATAAGTATGTAAAAGTGCGCTTTCTGCTTCTTCAATATATTCCTTCATTCCCATAATAGTTTCTCCTTTTACTACTCTTCGTCCTCATCCTTAAGAATCATTGTACCGATTCCTTCTTTTGTAAATATTTCAAGAAGTAAGCAGTGTGCGATTCTTCCATCCAGAATATGCACCTTATTTACTCCGTTCTGAACTGCTGAAATACAGTTATTAAGCTTTGGAAGCATTCCGCCGCCAATAATGCCTTCTGAAAGAAGAGCCTCTGCACCGGATGCTGTAATTCTCTGTATAAAAGAGGATTTATCTTCAAAATCTCTGTAGAGTCCTTCAACATCTGTCAAGAAAACAAGCTTGTCAGCTCCGACAGCCTTCGCAATCGCACATGCAGCATCATCAGCATTGATATTATAGCTTTCAAAATCATCTCCAAAACCAATTGGCGCAACAATCGGAAGAAAATCTTTTTCAAGAAGGTCAAGCAGAATCTGTGGATTAACCTTCTTAACATCACCGACAAATCCTATATCCTGTCCGTTTGAAAGCTTCTTATCAACATTAAGAAGCGCTCCATCCTTACCGGAAATACCAACGGCCTTAACTCCAAGTTCATTAACCATGTTAACAAGTCTCTTATTAACCTTATTAAGAACCATTTCTGCGATTTCCATGGTTTCGGCATCTGTTACACGAAGTCCGTTGATAAACTGCGATTCCTTACCAACCTTCTTAACCCAACTGCTTATCTCTTTTCCGCCGCCATGAACAATGATAGGCTTAAATCCGACGAGTTTAAGAAGAACAACATCTTCAATTACATTCTTCTGAAGTTCTTCGTTGCTCATTGCACTTCCGCCATACTTAACAACTATAATTTTACGATTAAATTTCTGTATATAAGGTAATGCTTCAATAAGCACCTCTGCCTTTTTTAATACTTCATCCATGTCCTTCATATCTTTCTCCGTCCTTATATTTTCATCACTTCATTATATCTTTATAAATATATGCGCAGCATCTGACCTAAGAAATGCTCTCACATCTTTAACTTTCTACATTTTTCTTTCAATAACATCTGTTGTGTTAACTTCTGTAATCAGCATTAATCTTGACATAATCATAGGTAAGATCACATCCCCAGGCAGTTGCCGTTGCATCTCCCATCTTCATATCAACAAGGAATCTTACTTCGCTTTCACCAAGAATCTTTGAAGCTTCTTCCTCACTATAGTCAGTTCCCATACCATTCTTAAATATAAGCATACTGTTTGATGAACCCTGATAATAAAGCTCCATGTTTTCAGGATCAAACTTTGCTCCTGAATAGCCAAGCGCACAAAGAATTCGTCCCCAGTTGGCATCCTTACCAAACACTGCTGCCTTTGTGAGCGATGAACAGATAACAGATTTTGCAAGAATTCTTGCATTCTCCTTGGTATCTGCATTAATAACCTTACATTCGATAAGTGCGTTTGCGCCTTCTCCATCTCCTGCAAGTCTCTTCGCCTGTGTCTCATTTATAAAATGAAGGGCTTCCTTAAAGATTTCATACTCTTTGGTTCCTTCAACGATTTTCTTATTTTGGGCCATTCCGTTAGCCATAACAAGTAATGTGTCATTAGTTGATGTATCTCCATCAACAGATATCATGTTATAGGTATCAACCACATCTTCTTTGACCATCTTTGTCAGCGCTGCCTTATCAATATCAGCATCAGTTGTAACATAGCCTAACATTGTACACATGTTGGGATGAATCATTCCTGAACCCTTTGACATTGCGCCGAGTGTAACCTTAACACCATCAATCTCGATTTCGACTGCAAGTTCCTTATTAACTGTATCTGTAGTCATTATAGCCTTTGAGGCATTGGTACCACTTTCTCTGTCTTCCGCTTTTGCAACAACAAGTTTTTCAACCCCGGCTTTAATTCTATCAATAGGAAGCTGTGCTCCGATTACTCCTGTAGAACCTACAAGTACAGCCTTAACCGGAATGTTAAGAAGCTCTGCAGCTTTCTTTGCAGTTTCCTCACAATAAGACATTCCTTCTTTTCCGGTTCCTGCATTGGCAATTCCGGTATTGACAATAACCGCCTGCGCAAAGGGCTCATTTTCAACTATATCTTTGTCCCAGAGAACCGGTGCTGCCTTAACCACGTTTGAAGTAAAAGCTCCTGCAACCGTACACGGCTCCTTTGAATAAATTATAGCCATATCCTTTCTGTTCTTGTATTTAACCTCAGCTTCGATTCCTGCTGCTTCAAATCCTATTGGTGCATTAATTCCGCCATCTATTATCTTCATAACAATCCTTCTTTCATAATAACTGTATATAATATATTAATTTCCCTCATTAAATCTGATTATATTTTCCTCATTAAGAGTGAAATCATAATAGTTTAGGTCTTCTCGTTTGGTCCATCCAATCTGTTTCCAGAATGCATTTCCTATGTCATTGGTTGAAAAAGCAATAAGACTTACCTTACTTATCTTTTCCTTCTTAAGTTCATTCATGCATTTGATAACCATGTTCTTTCCGATTCCGTGAAGTCTGCTGTCCTCACGAACGCATACATGATAAAGACATCCTCTTCTTCCATCATGTCCACACAAAATAGCGCCGATTACCTCGCCATTTGAAACAGCAACAACAGAAGTCGTTGGATTTCTTCTTAAGAATCTTTCCACACCTTCTCTTGAATCATCAATACTTCTGATTGCAAATCCCTTAATTGTCATCCAAAGCTCTTTTACCTTCGGATAATCCTCTATAGTCATTGTCCTTACTTCATATTCCATTATAAATTCAATCCTTTTGCTTCATCAGCACCCAAAAGTATATTCATACACTGAATAGCTGCTCCCGAAGCACCTTTACCTAAATTATCAAAGCGGGCATTTACCACAACACGCTCTTCGTTTCCTGTTACAAATATTTCAAGTCCATCCCAGCCCGATCTGACATTCGCTGCCAAAAATCCATTACTTTGGGCTTCAGCTCCAAACTCATTAACCTTAATGAATTTTTCACCTTCATAATATTCGGCAATCTTGTCACGAAGCTGTTCCGGGCCATCTATTCCTTTAAGCATATCTGTATAGAACGGAAGTGTTACCAGCATTCCTGAATAATAATCATCAACAACAGGTGTAAAGATAGGGGTTCTGTCTATTCCAGAAATCTTCTTCATTTCTTTAAGATGCTTATGCTGCTGAGTGAGTGCATATTGTCTTGGCGAAACAAAATCAGCCGGCTTTTCATCACCTTCATATACGGCAATAGCCTTTTTACCTGCGCCTGAATATCCTGAAAATGCAGAACAGTTAACCGGATAATCTGCAGGAAGAATTCCCATTTCAACCATTGGACGAATAATTGAAATAAATCCTGTTGCATAACATCCCGGAACTGCAACACGCTTCGAATTTTTAATCAATTCTCTCTGACCCTTGAGTTCAGGAAATCCGTATGCCCATCCCTCATTGGTTCTGTGAGCGGTTGAAGTATCAAGAATACGAACATTCTCATTAGTTACCAAGGATACCGATTCCATAGCTGCTGCATCGGGAAGGCACAAAAAAGTAATATCTGATGAATTTATCATCTTTGCTCTCTCGGCTGGATCCTTTCTCAATTCCGGATCTATCTTTAATAACTGAATGTCATCTCTTCCTTCAAATCTTTCGTATATTCTTAATCCGGTAGTTCCTTCACTACCATCGATGAAAACTTTAACTGCCATATTAACTCCTCCAAAGGTAAGTTTTTAGTCAATCCATATTAGTTTACTATTTAATAGGAAAAAACTCAATGCCATAATGGTAAATTTTTGTAAATATTTTTGAATAATTATACATATATCATGCATAATTATCAAGTGTTTTGCATATTTTATTCATATAATTTTATATAAAAATATATATTTATGCATATAATCCTTGTTGCAAAACCCACAATATTGTTGTATCATAGCGTTGTTGACTAAAGTTAATTAATGTGGGCAGGTTCTCGAAATGTAATGACCTGTTGAAATGGATTTTTATGGAATTACCTTCAGTTGCAACTTTTTTGCTATTTTATTTCATTTTAATGAATTTAATAGGATTCCTTGTAATGGGAATTGATAAACTTAAAGCAAAGAAAAGGGGCTTTCGCATTCCCGAGGCAACCCTTTTCCTTATTGCTTTTATTGGGGGAAGTATTGGGTCAATATTGGGCATGTATCTTTTTCGCCACAAGACAAGGCACAGATCATTTATAATCGGTATGCCTGTAATCCTGGCAGTTCAGATTATCATTGCTCTTGTGATTATCTTTGGCCCATTTGTTGATGTAGTTACTATTTAGGTATTTTTCTTATGCACATTGCTATACTTGACGAAAATGTAGCCGACAGAAAGCAGCTTGAGCGACTGCTCGGTCGTGAAGCCGACAAACGAAAAGACGAAAATGGGATTCATTATATGGACTCTTTCGGAGAAGGTCAGAGTCTGTTTCCTAAAAGAATGAGTTATGACTTGTTCTTTCTTGATGGCTCCGACAGCGAACTCGGCGCATACAATTTTGCCATCGAATTATGTAACGGAGGTGTTACCTCTCCTATTGTTCTGTGTTCGGCGATAGAAGGCTATGAAATTTCAATTCGCGACAAATGTTCTGTACCTTCAAACATTCTGTTTCTCAAAAAGCCGGTATTGAAAGCTGACCTTAGCAACATTCTGGACAGAGCTGAAATTATATTTTCAAAACTTGAACCGACAATCGAATTGAGACACCTCAAAGATACCATGTATGTCCGTCCTTATGACATTATCTGTGTCAGACTTGATCATGGTCAGCTGCTTGTTTCGCTAAGTTCAGGTGAAACTGTTGAAGTTACTGATTCAATATCAAGCCTTACAGGTTCGCTGGCGACATATAAATATTTTATTCAGGCATCCAAAAATTTAATTATTAATGCAAAGTACATTGAGAAGCTGAATATGCTTTCAGTAAGATTGAAGAATGGTTTCGAGGCCAAAATCAGTCCTCTCGGACATGCTGAAATTAAAAAAGCCATTACACATGAGCCTTCAGCATCCGGTCTTATGGACGGTAATTCAATTTCTATACAGATAGATTGATAATACTCATAATTTAAGTCAAATTAAAAAGGAGATTTATAAAAATGACTACTAACGAAAAATCACTTATGCTCCATGAAGAATGGAAAGGAAAAATCACAACAGAATCCAAGGCTCCTGTTAAAAGCCGTGAAGATTTGGCTCTTGCTTATACTCCCGGTGTAGCAGAACCCTGTAAGATTATCGCTGAAGACAAGGAAGCTGCTTACAAATATACAATTAAGTCTAATACAATTGCAGTTGTATCCGATGGTTCGGCAGTTCTTGGTCTTGGTAACATCGGACCTTATGCAGCAATGCCGGTTATGGAAGGTAAGGCTGTTCTTTTCAAGGAATTCGGCGGTGTTAACGCTGTTCCCATCTGTCTTGACACTCAGGATACTGAAGAAATTATTAAAGCCGTTACATATATGGCTCCCGGATTTGGCGGCATTAATCTTGAAGACATTTCAGCTCCAAGATGTTTCGAAATTGAAGAAAGACTTAAGGCTACTCTTGATATTCCTGTATTCCATGATGACCAGCATGGTACAGCCATCGTAGTTCTTTCAGCATTGATTAACGCAATGAAACTTAGCGACAAGAAGATTGAAGAATGTAAGATTGTAATCTCAGGCGCAGGTGCTGCAGGAATAGCTATCTGTAATCTCCTTCTTCGTTATGGTTTCAAAAAGATTATTCTTTGTAACTCAAAGGGTATCGTTTCAAAGGGTTGCGAGAGACTCAACTGGATGCAGGAAAAGATGCTTGAAGTTACAAACCTTGATAATCAGACCGGTTCACTCGCAGATGCTCTCGTAGGTGCCGATATCTTCATCGGTGTAAGTGCTCCCGGAATCGTTACTGCAGATATGGTTAAGTCTATGAATGATAAGCCTATCATCTTCGCAATGGCCAATCCCGTTCCGGAAATTATGCCTGACGTTGCAAAGGAAGCCGGTGCATTTATCGTAGGTACAGGACGTTCTGACTTCCCTAACCAGATTAACAACGTTGTTGCTTTCCCCGGTATTTTCAAGGGTGCGCTTGAAGGAAGAGCTCCTCAGATTACCGAAGACATGAAGCTTGCAGCTGCCAAGGCAATTGCAGATCTTGTTCCTGAAAGTGAACTTAATCCTGACAATATTATGCCTGAAGCTTTCAATCCTCAGGTTGCAATTAAGGTTGCCGAAGCTGTTAAGGCTAACATTAAATAGGAATTTGATGTAAAACTTGTAAAAATATAATGAAATTTGTAATATATTGGGTGACTGCATTATTCGCAGTTACCCAATATTTGTTATACGATTGAATCAGGATGGAGATTGGATGAAAAAAAGATATTACTTTATGGATGTAATCAGAATTGTGTCCATGCTTGCTATCGTCTTTTATCATATGTTTTTTTCTTTGTATCAGACCGGAATACGTCAGTTGGATAGTGTATCCTTTATGTTCCAGACTAAAAATATGCACATAGCAACTGTCGGTGTCGGTTTATTTTTTATGATTTCCGGTGCCGGACTTATGTATTCATCCATGCACAAGGAAAACTTCAGTCTGAAAGACTATTATAAAAAAAGAGTTCTCAAAATCCTTGTTCCGTTCTATCTGGTTTATGTTCTTTGGCTTATAACCTTCATGATATTAACAAAACAGGGGCCTTCTGCCGTATATAATCACGGAACTCCTGTTACCAGTATTATTTATACCCTGCTTGGTATGGATGCATATCTTGCAACCTTTGGCGTAAATACCTTTTCACTTGGTATTGGAGAATGGTTTCTTGGTGCTCTCGTGATGATGTATATTGTTTTTCCGCTTATACGAAAGGCTATGCTCAAGAACAAATGGATAACACTTCTCATAGCCACGATTTATTTCATCATCATTGTTATAATTTATCCACTATTTCCTTTTGCAAAGGAAGGACCCGGATACGTTCCCGGCTTCACTAACTTCCTGTGTAAAATATATGAATTCGTTCTGGGAATGTTTTTGATTACAATTGTTGACCGTATTCCCCAATGGTTTTGTCTGGTGGTTTCAATACCAATAACATGTGTTAGTTTATTTTGTCCCATAGCACTGTTTCCTTCATATAACAGTGTTTGGATTCTCGTACAGAATGTAGGATTCTTCCTCCTTTTCATGGGACTCGAAAAAGTATTCCGTAAACTACCCCGACTCATGAAAGCCCTTGCAATACTGGCAGGCTTCTCATATGAGTTCTTCCTGATACATCATGTTGTAATTGATTACATTACTTTGCAGCACTCGGGTGTTCCTTTCAGCAACACGCAGATACTGATGTTATTTATTAAGGAATTTGTTATAATCAGTGTGTTGACTATTTTAGTCAAGTGCATTTTGGGCCTTCCATCTTTTATAAAGAAGCGCCGCAGTCGTGCCAAAGCATAAATTAAGCATTTAAGATATTGGATTACCTTTACGTATCCTGACAGGATCCGTATCTTTATATTTTGTCACTTTCATTTTTATTTTGGAGAGATTCAGTATGAAAGACACCTTAGCAATTTACAAACTCATAGTTTTATTTATGTTGGACAGGGTAGAATTTCCGCTTACCAAGGCTCAGATTGGTGATTTTATATTAGAAAAGGAATATACCAATTTTATGACTCTCCAGGCCGTAATGAGCGACCTTGTCGATGATAAGCTTGTTATCGCAGAATCATACCGAAACAGAACACATCTTAAGATCACTGCTGAAGGACGTCAGACCATTGGCTATTTCGTGAATGAAATCAATCCCGAAATCAGAAATGAAATAGATGCTTTTTTGAAAGAGAACTCTCTTAAGTTCAGAAATGAAGTATCAATCATTGCCGACTACTATAAATCTACCACCGGTGAATGGGAAGCACATCTTATTGCCAAGGATAAAAATATTAATCTTGTAGACATGACCCTCTCTGTTCCGACTGAGGAGAATGCAATCTCCATATGCGACAACTGGAATAAGAAAAATCAGCGTATATACAGATATCTGATTAAAGAACTGTTCTAATACACTGCACATTCAATTATTTGTAAGATGTGCGCTGCAATTCTTGCATATACATATTTAAAAGCTGCATCAACGATGCAGCTTTTACTGATTTTGTTAACATCTTAATATAGTATAACTATTCTCTTCAATTGCTATTATTTCTAATAATATATCTCACTCCAGTTATTAATTCCGATTATTGATTTTGCAAAGTCTAAATATTTATCCCTCTGATCAGTATCCATATATTTGAATACATTATATGAATACTTGGCTGCACCATTTGATTTGGTTATACCTGTAGCCAGATTCTGAGCAATCTCTGTAGCATCATCTGTCTGTCTGTTTAGCAGAAGTCCGTCAATATCCTGATAATGGTCTATCTTAAGATATGCATATGCAATTGCAGCTGCCTGAAGCTGTTCGCCGGCAGTCGATGTATATCCAAGTTCTGTTATCATAATGCTTCTGCACTCACCATCAGGATTAAGGAAATGCTCCTGATTCATATAATTCACAAGAACTTCGATATTCTGCATGGAGATAACTCCGGTATTGCTGTTATGCGAAACATATTTTGAACTGTCCCAGGTCTTACAGCTTGTAAGCGGAACATTATAAGGATGGTATGCAAGAGACCAGTCTATATTTCCTGTTTCACGTACATAAGCATTAAATGAATCAATCAGGTCCTTTCCATCATAATCCGGGGAATTTGCTACATTCTTATCCCAGGTCTGATCAAGAGAAATATAAACTCTTGCAGAACCGCTCATACTCTTGATTGCCGTATATAGCACTCTGAAGCCTTTTGCAAATTCTCTTGCGTAGGTATCAACATCTGTATATTTCAGATAATTCCATTCTTTTCTTGCATTTATTTCATTTGCAATAACCCAGTTTGAAATCCTTCCATGTGCAGAACCCGAATATCTTTCTGCAAGAAATGCACCAACTGCCGCAAGAATATCCACACCTTCTTGCGTTGATCCGTTAAACATATAATAGGGACATACACCCTTTTGCCTTGCGTCAGGATGTATTATATCAATGTAGGCAGAGGTATAATTATTAAGGATTATCGCCGTTGTCTGAATACCCTTTTGTGTCAGAGCCTGAACCGTCGAATCAAATCCTGCAACAATAACTCCGTTAAATGTATATGTTTTTCCATTATATGTATAATGGATTGATGGGAACAGCGGATTAGTTGTAGGTCCCAGAATACTTGCAAGCGGTATATTAATTGCGGCCTGGTTTACCCCAAGATCTTCTAGCTGGCCCGTGAAAACTCTGTTATAGTCAATCAAAATACCCTTCTTACTTCTTGCTTCCATGTAGGCGTTTGGATATTTTGATATATCTTCCGGATTGGTCACAAAGGATGGTCTGCTTACAAGCAAAAACTCACCATTAACCTTAACAGCCACTCCGAATTTCTTATATAATCTTGTATTTCCATCCTCTACAAGAGGGAATGTCAATTCTGAATTATCATTCTTATATGCTTTTGCTATAAATGTTTCTCCCGGCACAGGATCATCCACATATCCCGGGAATTCAAACAGGTAGTAATATTTGTCATCTGACTGCGGTATGCCTTCCGACGTTACGGTAAGATTTACGTTTTTTGTTTCAGGATCTATAAGGCATTGCGAAATCTTGGCAAAATCGGCTCTGTTTTCATCCGTAAGTTCAATGGTTTTAGGTCTTTCGGCATAAGCATTTTCTGTGTACGCCATAGCGGTAAGAATATGCTTAATAATTCCGGCCCCTATATTTTCATTTCCCTCTATCTTCTCAGGAATGGTATCAATCAGGTCCTCTTCATTAATAATTGCTTCAGCAGGATTATCACTTTCTGAAGGAATCAGATCTATGACTCCGCTTAGTTCAAGTCCTGCAAATATAATTCCCACAATAAGAATCAGCGCAAGGACAAATAACGGCTTACGGGACTTCTTACGTCTTCTGCGCCTTCTGTCGCCAGGCCTTCTTGCACCATTACCTGCCGGTATCTGAACATTCTCATCCTCAGGCATCTGTGCTCTTCTATTCACTTGTATAAATTGTAATTCTTTATCGTCACTCATTTATTGGGTTTAATCTTCCTGAATAGTTCTTTTATCTCAGCCTCATGGCCGTTATCTGATGGATGATAGAACACTTTATCTTTAATCTCATCCGGTAAATACTGCTGTTCCACATAATTATTTTCATATGCATGAGGATACAGATATCCGGTTCCGTGTCCAAGTTTTGCTGCCCCTTTGTAATGAGCATCCTTTAATGGCGATGGAATAGTTAAATCTCCCGTAGCTGAAACCTCTGCCATCGCATCGTCTATTGCAGCTACAACCGAATTCGACTTAGGTGCTGTTGCAATATACATCGCAGCTTCAGCCAGAATAATCCTGGCTTCCGGCATTCCGACTCTTTCCGCAGCAAGAGAAGCTGACACCGCAACATTCAGAGCATTAGGATCAGCAAGTCCGACATCCTCTGCCGCATGAACCATGATTCTTCTTGCTACGAATGTAACCGATTCTCCCGCATACAGCATTCGTGAAAGGTAATAAACCGCTGCGTCAGGGTCAGAGCCTCTCATGCTTTTAATAAACGCGGAAATAGTATCATAATGGTTATCTCCGGACTTATCATACCTAACAGCTCGTTTTTGGATACATTCTTCAGCCACTTCAAGTGTGATATGTATTTTTCCATCCTCTGACCTGTCAGTAGACATTATTCCAAGTTCTATTGCATTTAATGCCGACCTTGCATCTCCTCCGGAGATATCCGCAAGAAAATCCAGAGCTTCTTCATCTATATGCACATCATACGATCCCATTCCTCTTTCCGGATCATATACTGCTCTCTTAAGCAGCTCTCTTATATCATCAAAAGCAAGTGGCTTAAGTTCAAAAATAACCGATCTTGAAATAAGAGCTCCATTCACTTCAAAATAAGGATTTTCAGTAGTTGCACCTATCAGAATCACCGTTCCGTCTTCAACAAAGGGCAAAAGATAATCCTGCTGTCCCTTATTAAATCGGTGAATCTCATCTATAAACAGAATGGTTCTCTTGTTATACATTGCAAGGATATTCTTGGCTTTTTCCACAACTTCTTCCATATCCTTTTTACCGGCAACGGTTGCATTAATCTGCATAAACTCACCAGAAGTAGTATTGGCTATAACTTTTGCAAGCGTTGTCTTTCCTGTACCCGGCGGTCCATAAAAGATAATGGAACTGAGTTTATCAGCTTTAATGGCTCTGTAAAGAAGCTTGTCCTTGCCAATGATATGCTGCTGTCCTACTACCTCATCCAGAGTCCTTGGACGCATTCTGGCGGCAAGCGGAGCCTCTTTATCTTTATTCTTTTGACTCATATATTCAAAAATGTCCATAGCCTTTTAATTTTACCATAGAAATCGGATAATTGATAGAATTACTCCCTATCCTTCTTTAATAAAAAGTTTATATTTTCATTAGCACTCACCGATTGACAGTGCTAATAAGTGGTGATATCATTCAGTCATAAATCATAAATGCAGCACACTTTACGAAAGTGACTAACTACTGTAACTATATAAGGAGGTATGGTCATGACATTAGATAAATTCACTAAAAAATCCGTTGAGGCCATTCAAAAATGCGAATCCTATGCATACGAATACGGCAATCAGCGGCTTGATGAAGAGCACCTTCTGTATGCTCTTATGAAGCAGGAGGACAGCCTCATAAGCAAGCTTCTGGACAAGATGGGAATAACTCCCTCTGAGTTTGAAAGCTCATGTGAAAAAGCAATCAATAAAATACCAAAAGTATCAGGTGGCAAGCTTATATGTACGGAAGAACTGAACAAAGTACTTATCAGCGCCGATAAAGAGGCTTCTGCCATGGGTGATGAGTATGTTTCTGTTGAACATCTCTTCCTCACACTGCTTAAGTATCCAAATAGGGAACTTAAAAATCTTTTTGCAGAATATGATATAAACCGTGAAGGTTTCCTTACCGCTCTTCAGTCGGTAAGAGGCAATCAGCGTGTAACCTCAGACAATCCTGAGGCAACCTATGACACGCTTTCAAAATACGGACAGGAGCTTGTCGAAAAGGCTCGCAGCCAGAAGCTCGATCCCGTAATTGGACGTGATGATGAAATAAGAAATGCCATCAGAATTCTGTCCCGTAAAACCAAAAACAATCCGGTTCTTATCGGTGAACCCGGTGTCGGAAAGACAGCTGTTGTTGAAGGGCTTGCACAGCGTATCGCTTCGGCAGATGTTCCTGAGAATCTGAAGGATAAAAAGATATTTTCTCTTGATATCGGAGCACTTATTGCCGGCGCAAAATACAGAGGTGAGTTCGAGGAACGATTAAAAGCCGTTCTTGAGGATGTCAAAGAATCTGATGGTCAGATTATTCTCTTCATCGATGAGCTTCATACAATCGTCGGAGCCGGAAAGACTGACGGCGCCCTTGATGCCGGAAACATGTTAAAGCCTATGCTTGCACGTGGTGAGCTTCACTGTATCGGGGCTACAACACTTGACGAATACAGAATGTATATCGAAAAGGATCCCGCCCTTGAACGTAGATTCCAGCCGGTACTGGTTGATGAACCCTCTGTTGAAGAGACCATTTCCATATTGAGAGGTCTTAAGGAGCGTTATCAGAATTATCACCATGTTACAATTCTTGATAATGCGCTTGTTACGGCTGCCATGCTGTCAGACAGATACATTTCTGACAGATTCCTGCCTGATAAAGCAATAGACTTAGTCGATGAGGCCTGCGCGCTTATCAAAACTGAGCTCAATTCCATGCCGACAGAGCTCGACGAGCTTAACAGAAAAAAGATACAGATGGAAATAGAGATTGGTGCTCTCAAGAAAGAAGATGACAATTTAAGCCGTGAACGTCTTGAAGTTCTCCAGCGTGAACTTGCAGAAGTTACAGATGAGTTCAATACCATGATGGCTACCTGGGAAAATGAAAAAGCCTCTGTCGAAAAACTTTCTGAAATACGTCAGCAGATTGAAAAGACAAATGCAGACATCCAGATAGCAATGCAGAATGGCGATTATGAAAAAGCGGGCGAACTTACCCACGGTACTCTCCCCTCACTCCAGGCTGCACTTGCAGATGAGGAAAAAAAGATAGACAGTAAAAACATGGCGCTGGTACACGAATCCGTAACAGATGAAGAGATAGCAAAGATAGTCTCAAGATGGACCGGAATACCTGTAGCCAAGCTTAATGAATCCGAGCGAAATAAAACACTTAATCTTGAAAATGAACTGCATAAAAGAGTTATCGGTCAGGATGATGGTGTTACAAGGGTTGCCGAGGCAATTATTCGTTCAAAAGCCGGAATCAAGGATCCAAAAAAGCCTATAGGTTCATTCCTCTTCCTTGGCCCTACAGGTGTTGGAAAAACAGAACTTGCAAAAGCTCTGGCCGCTTCATTATTTGATGATGAAAGCAATATGGTAAGACTTGATATGTCCGAATATATGGAGAAGCATTCCGTAAGCCGTCTGATTGGAGCGCCTCCCGGATATGTAGGTTATGAAGAAGGCGGGCAATTGACTGAGGCAGTCAGAAGACGTCCTTACAGTGTTGTCCTCTTTGATGAAGTGGAAAAAGCACACCCGGATGTCTTTAATGTCCTTCTCCAGGTACTCGATGATGGCCGTGTAACAGATTCTCAAGGAAGAGTAGTTGATTTTAAGAATACTATTCTTATAATGACCTCAAACCTTGGTGCCCCTATCCTGCTTGACGGAATAACAGAAGAAGGAAAGATATCTGAGCAGGCAGAGTCACTGGTTATGGAAGAATTGCAGAGTTCTTTCAGACCTGAATTTCTCAACAGACTTGACGAAATAGTAATGTTTAAGCCTCTTGACAAGGACAACATTTCAGGAATAATAACACTTATTATTAAAGACTTGAACAAGCGCCTTAAAGAGCGTGAACTTAAGATAGAAATAAGTGAAGAAGCACAGAAATACATCGTAGAAAATGCCTATGATCCGCAATACGGAGCAAGACCTCTGAAAAGATACATTCAAAAGCATGTCGAAACTCTCTCTGCCAAGCTTATATTAAGCGGAGAAGTTGATGAAGGAGATGTGATACTGATTGATGTTGCAGATAATAAGCTGTCTGCTTCTGTCAGAAAAAATTAAGGAGAATACTACTATGATGATTCCAAGTGAACCAAATATGCTGTTAAGCTTTATCAATCTGAAATTAAGAGATAACTACTCGTCTCTACAGGACTTGTGTGACGATCTTGATATTGATTACACAGAACTTGCCGCAACTCTTGCCGCATCTAAAATCACATACGATCCTGATCAGAATCAGTTGAAGTTTAAGTGACCAAGGGCCTGCTTAACCAAAGCATCGTATAGTTTTGAAGCATTATTCGGAAATACAGGGGATTCGTCCCCTGTATTATTTTTATCCTTTGAACCATCAAAAACAGTATCTGCATACTTTAACAGCATTGTCGAACCAAAGCTTTGAACCTGTGCATCTTCGGCCCCAAACTCTACAGAAACAAGATAGTGAATCTCTCCGTTATCATCTGTTTTTTCCATAGCGCTTACCAGACAGGATTTTGCCTTGGATGTGGTTCCTGTTTTAAGTCCAACCGTATTTGGCATATTATATAAAAGTACATTGGTATTTTTAGCTGTAAAGTTCAGGGATTCCAGGCGCATTTCCTTAGCTGAGGTTATCTCAATCACCTCAGGATGTCTGTCAAAAATGGCTGAAGCAATGATAAACATATCATTTGCTGTCATTCTGTTCTGAACCTTTGTATTAACAACATCATCAGGATATACAGGCAATCCGTTTGAATTAAAAAATCTGACACCGTCAGAAAGGCCAAGTTCCTTGGCTTTTAATCCCATTCTCTTAACAAATTCAACCTCAGAGTCTGACAAATGTTCCGCCAGTGCAAGCGCACACTCATTACTTGATTTAATCAGCATAGCTGCGACTACTTCCTTAAACGGAGCCTTCTGGCCCTCTGTTACAGGCACGACACCATCTCCGCTCTTTGATATTCTCTCAGCTTCTGCTGAGAAGGAAACCATATCTTTATCCGATATTTCTCCTGCTGATACAGCATCCATTATTACAAGATATGTCATAAGTTTGGTTGTACTTGCAATAGGAACGGATTTATCCGCATCAAGAGCATAATAGATTTCCCCGGTCGTAGCATCTCCTACCACACATCCGCTTGCAAAGTAAAAGAAATCGTTACCGAAAGGGTCCTCAATAGTTAAATCGAAATCTTTTTGTGTATCAATATACAGTTCACCATTTTCAAAGTACATGTTTAAGTTAAGCGATATGGCAAGCTCTCCCGCACTCATAAAGCAGTCAGACTTACCTTCAACATTATTTCCCTGAATAACGTAAAAACGATTCTCAACATCATCAACGAAAACGCTCAGTCTTTTACGCGAATTTGACAATGCTTCAAGTGTATTTTCAAAAGGCGTATTTTCGCCGCCAACTGCTCCGTAATCCTTACCGGTCTCAATCTTAAAACAGGTTTCATCATTCGCTTTTGAGATTGAAAATTCAAAATTTTTGGCCGTTCCGGAGAGTAAAGCCGCAAGATCTCTTACAGACAGATACATATTGTGAAGATAATCATAATGCATTGCCCTCACAACAGCAGCCTCTTTACCATCTATATGAACTTTAACATTTTCGGTATATACTGCCGCCTTCGCAATGACCGATGCCGGCATTACCGATATAACCATCCCTATTAACAATGCCATTGCAAGCATTATTGAGCATAATCTTTTTCGCACTTTTATTCCTTCATCCAACTATGTTTAACAATCCAACATTATTTTTCTTTTTTATAAATATATTCTTTTCCATCAATTGAAAGAACAAGCATTTCATCAGAAACAAGATACCTGACATCATAAATAGTTCCGTCCAGACAGCTAAGTTTCAATGAATTTCGTGAATATTCATAGGTTCCTGACCGATTCTCCTCTGCGGCAATATCTTCAAATGACGGTAAAAGCTGAGGACCATACTGATTCAGGTATTCTTCAAGGCTCATCCCCAGCATTTCCTGAATTAATTCATCGATAGTGGCGTCTGTCTGAACCTCCATAGCCTGAAGCTTTGAAGTAAGGAGCTCCTGCATAACTGCTTTCAATGAATTTTCAGCGTTATCGGATGCTACCTTATAAGATTCCTCATCTATTATTTTTTCAAACTTATCGGAGGTCTCTATCCGGAATGAGGTTGTAATATTTATATTTCCAACGGCATCGTCTACATTAATATTTTCACTACCGTCAACATCTCTTAAATAATTCTTTATGGATTCTGAAACTGATTCAGAATAATCGATGCTTCCCGTCCAATTTCCTTTTATCAGGAATGAGTTACCAAGAAAATAGTAAAATGCAAAGCCTGCAACACACAGAAGAATAATAAGCGACAGGATAATAATCCCTGCCTTGGAGGTTTTCTTTTTCCTCCTTTTGCCGGCTCTATTACCTGATTTACCGTCCTCAGACATATTTTTTCTTGCCGTTCTGCTCTCGGAATATTGTCCCGGTGCAAACGCCCCTAAACCTTCTTCTGAAGCACGCATTCCGTTTGAATCATTATCTTCCCCGGCATAATCCCAGGCAAAATCAGACGCGTCCCATTCGTTCTGCTCTGCATCATTCAAGTATTCCGTTCCGTCATCTGCCCATTCTTTATAAAATTCATCAAGATTCCTTCTGCCTCTTGGCGAATGTGGTCTTACATCGTCTCTCAATACTTTTTCCTCGCACCCTTTTAACCTTAAGGGTGAAAAATCATAACATTAGGTTAACTCACTCTTTCCTGTGTACAGTTCATAATAACGACCCTTTTCTTCAAGAAGTTCCTTATGATCTCCTCTTTCTATAATGCTTCCCTTTTCCAAAACCATAATGGCATTCGAATCCCTTACCGTCGAAAGTCTGTGAGCAATAACAAGGGTAGTTCTTGAACTCATAATTCTGTCCATTCCATGTTCGATATGCTTCTCGGTTCTGGTATCTACAGAAGAAGTTGCTTCATCCAGAATAAGAATTGGAGCCTTTGAAATAGCCGCTCTTGCAATATTTATCAGCTGCCTCTGACCCTGCGAAAGGTTCGAACCATCTCCTTCAAGAATAGTATCATATCCATTCTCCAGTCTTATAATAAATGAATGGGCAGATGCTATTTTCGCAGCTTCAATAACTTCTTCATCTGTTGCCTCGAGTCGACCATATCGAATATTTTCCATTACACTGCCGGTAAACAGATGAGTATCCTGCAATACCATGGCAATATTTCGTCTAAGATCATCTCTTCGTATTGATTTAACCGGAATGCCATCAATCAGAATTTCACCGCTCTGTACATCGTAAAATCTGTTAATCAGATTGGTAATGGTAGTTTTTCCGGCACCTGTAGAACCTACAAATGCTATCTTCTGACCCGGCTTTGCATACAAAGATATATCTTTTAACACAATAGTCTCCGGAATATATCCGAAGGTTACATTATTAAGTGTAACGGCTCCTTTAACCTCTTTATAAAGATAAAGTTCATCCTCAGAAACTATATCGCTCCTGTCAGTCAAATTCTTTGCATAATCTCCTGCTTTTGGAATAACATAAAGATTTCTGTCTTTCTCTTCTTTAATTGTAATACAGTCTTCTATGTCCATGGTTTCAGGTTCTGCATCCATTGCTGCAAATACTCTTTCGGCACCGGCCAAAGCTGCAAAAATAGTATTTACCTGCATTGCCAGATTGTTTATTGGCATTGAAAACTGTCTTGAATAGTTTACAAAGATGGTTAAGCCTCCCACATCAAAGCCGTTGGCTACACAAAGCACACCTCCGATACAGGCTGTCAGCGCATATGAAACCTGACTCAGATTTCCCATTACAGGTCCCATAATTCCCCCAAAGAATTGTGCCTTAATCTGCTTATTTCTTAAATCTTCATTTAAGTATTCAAACTCTTCTTCCGCTTCCTCTTCATGGTTAAAAACCTTGACAACACGCTGTCCCGTCATGGTTTCTTCTATATAACCGTTCATAGTTCCAATAGCTGCCTGCTGAGAACTATAGTACTTACGAGACCTCTTGGTTATTGCTTTGAGAGCCTTCATCATAAGAGGTATCATAACGATTGTTATCAATGTAAGTATCCAGTTGGTATATATCATCAGGCCTAATGTTCCGACAATCTGAATTATTCCTGAAAATAACTGTATAACAGTACTGTTCAGCATCTGGCCAACCGAATCTACATCATTCGTAAACCGGCTCATGATATCTCCGTTTGAATTGGTATCAAAATACTTAACCGGAAGCTTTGATAACTTTTGAAAGAGATCATTTCTAAGTTTCATCAGCGCATTCTGTGAAACTCCTATCATAATTCTCTGCTGCAGATACTGTGCAAAGATTCCAACAACATAAATAATGGTCATAACCATAAGACCCTTTAAGAGTCCTGACACAGAAGCATCTTCTCCTGTAAGATCATTGATTATTGGTCTTAACATGTATCCCGCAATCAAGGATGTTACTGTCTGCAGTATTACACAGACAAAAACTATTGTAAGCAACAGTTTTTCACCTGATATGTACGAAAGCAGCCTTTTAATTGTATCTTTGGTATTCTTGGGTTTGCCTGCTGCCATGGCCCCCCTTGGCCCGTGTCCACCCTTGGTGCCGGTCATTTTGGTAAGTTCTTCAAGTGACTTTGGCTTTAATTTACTCTCATATTTTGCCTGGAGGAAGTTAAGTCTTTCTTCTTTCATTATTCAGCCACCTCCTCGTTTTTATCTACCTGAGAATAATATATCTCACCGTAAGGAACACAGCTCTTGAGAAGTTCATCATGAGTTCCCATACCTGCAATTTTTCCGTCATCCAATACCATAATGACATCAGCTTCCTTAACTGAAGATATTCTCTGTGCAATGATTATCTTTGTCGTATCCTTCAAAGTGCCGTAAAAGCATTCACGGATACGTGCCTCTGTAGCAGTATCAACAGCTGAGGTTGAATCATCCAGTATAAGTATTTTAGGCTTCTTGAGCAGGGCCCTTGCAATACAAAGTCTCTGTTTCTGTCCACCTGATACGTTAACGCCTCCCTGTCCAAGCTCGGATTCAAATTTTTCGGGCTTATTGCTTATAAACTCATAAGCTTCGGCATCCTTTGATGCCTGCTCCAGTTCTTCCTGTGTTGCTTCTTCATTACCCCATCGTAAGTTTTCTGAAATGCTGCCTGAGAAAAGCACATTTTTCTGCAATACCATTCCGACGCCTTCTCTGAGGTTATGTAATGAATATTCTCTCGTATCCACTCCATCTACAAGAATCGTTCCCTCGTCTGCATCATACAGTCTTGGTATCATCGAAACGAGAGTTGTTTTTCCCGAACCGGTTGATCCGATAATTCCAAGCGTTTTTCCGGATTCAATCTTAAATGAAATATGATCAAGTACCCATTCACTATTATTTTTATAATACTTAAACGAAACGTCCTTAAATTCAACGCTTCCTGAATTAACAAGTTTTTCTTTTTGAGCAGCATTATCATCATTAATATCGATTTTGCAGTCCAATACCTCTCTTATTCTTGCAAGAGATGCAAATGCTCTCGAACTCTGAAGGAACATAAACGACACCATAAGTAATGATCCCAGAATCTGTGTAATATATGTAATGAAAGCTGTAAGATTACCCACATCCATACGTCCTGCAAGTATCTCTTTTCCTCCAAACCACACAACTGCGAGTGTTGTAAAATTCATAATAAGAGACATTGTAGGCATAAGAAGGATAATAAATTTCATTGCCTTTAAGGTTGATTCCTTCAGATTTGAATTGCTCTCTTCAAATCTAACGTTCTCGTAATCTTCACGCACAAAGGACTTAATAACTCTTATCGAGATCATTATTTCCTGCACATTTGAATTCAGCTTGTCAAGCTTATCCTGCATTATCTTAAATTTGGGAAACACAAATTTAATACTGAGCACTACAACTATAATAATAATAGGAAGTGCAACAAGAAGTACCTTGGCAAGATCCGGATTCAAAACAATTGCCATAATAATTCCGCCTATCAGCATTCCCGGTGCTCTAAGCATCATTCTGAGCATCATATTAAGAAGATTCTGCACCTGCGTTGTGTCATTTGTCATTCTTGTTACAAGCGAACCGGTACTGAACTGATCCAGATTGGCAAAAGAC
Source organism: Lachnospiraceae bacterium (assembly GCA_024403415.1). Taxonomy (GTDB): domain Bacteria; phylum Bacillota; class Clostridia; order Lachnospirales; family Lachnospiraceae; genus JAILLW01. The sequence goes on along the minus strand of JAKSRY010000011.1, from coordinate 45,048 downwards.
ATCTTTTGAACCTTACCAAATATATCCCTTCTCATATCGGATGAGAAACCGACGCTTGCCTTTGCAGCAAAGTAAGCGCCTCCGACTCCTCCAACCATCATAAGAAGCGCCACAATTACCATCAGTATTCCATGGCCCCAGATATATGCATAATCTTCATTAACAATACCAAGATCTATAATATTAGCCATAAGTTTTGGCATTAGTACTTCACCGATTACTTCAACTATCATAAGAATCGGTCCCAGTATAAAAGCGCTCAAATATGGTCTTATATACTTACTGTATTTCTTCATTCCGACAAGCCTCCATAATTTTTACAAATGAGCAAAACATATCAAATTAAATGATAATTCAGCAGATTTTTAGTGTCAACATATACGGGAAACGCATTTTCTTAAATTTCCATAAAATATATTTAATATGTATAGATAGAGAAACTGCATATTCAATGATATAATGGATTGATAGAGAGCCTGTATTTTTGTAAAAGCTCTCAAAACGTACCCAGCGGTACATAATCTTTTACTTTTATCATCCGTATAAAAATAATCATAAAAAGGAAATAAAAAGAACTCATATGTCAGCAGGAATCTATGCGGAAATAAACCTTTTATGCGTATGCATACTGTTTATTTTTATGTACAAACTACAGACAAATCCATATCAGAAAAAAGGGCAGGATGTATTCATATTTAATCTCTTATCTCAGATGATATTCTTCATAAGCGACTGCCTCTGGTCATTGTCGGATGGCGGTACCATTCCTTCAAATATAGTATTCAATTATACTGTAAACATAGTATATTTCTCCATTTCAGGAATTGCGGCATACAGCTGGCTTTTATATTGTGCTAAGCTGCAGGATTCAAAAATATACCATAACAGAACAATACTTGGTCTGCTTATGATTCCTGCCATAGTGCTTACAATAATGTCAATCAATTCACCTCTTCGAAAATGGATCTTCTATATTGATGATTTAGGCAAATATCATCGTGGCGACTTTTACATTGTTCAGCTTATTGTTGTTAACGGTTATATTCTTATGGCTTCCCTTTTGTCCTGGAAGAACGCTTTTTCTCAGGAGGACAGACTTAAGAAGTCTCTCTATAATACCCTGGGAAATTATGCCATTTTTGCCATTCTTGCAATTAGTCTTCAGCTTTTTCTTCCCGGATATCCGTTTGCAGCCATCGGAGTAACAATTCCTCTGTTTTTGGCATTCCTCAAGCTGGATGAATGCCAGGCCATGACCGATCAGCTTACAGGTCTGCATAACGACACATGGCTTCATGTATATTTTGAAAATTGTCAAAAACATTATCACGAAGGAACCTATTCCCCTTCGACAAGGTATTATCTGATACTCGTCAGAATCGATAATTTCTCTGAAATCACAAAAAACAATGGTTCAAAGGCAGTAAATTCCTTTGTACTCGCTATTTCAAATAAACTGTCGGCCCTATTACTGACTTTCAGAAAGCACAGTACCATCTCTCACCTTCGCTACAGTGAAAATGAGTTTGCCATTTTCGTTTCGACTGAAAATGACTCCTTCACAGGAGAATTGGTTTCCAAAATAAAAAATGAGTTATCCAACAAGGATAACGTCACTCAGCATTTTGATTTTTCTATTTCGGCAGGTTATACAGAAATAGATATGGAAGTCCCTGTCATAAGAAAGCATCTTAATAATGCTAAAAATAATCTTGCTTAAAACAAAAGGAACTACAGACTTATGGTTACAGGTTTATATTTCGAATTAAACGCTATATGCATTTTTATTCTTATCATTTCAATATGGCGAATTGTTAAAAAAGAGTTTTCCAGAAAGACACACAAATTACTTATATTAACACTGTCTATGTATGTCATGGTTACAATTTGCGATTCACTCTGGGCTCTTCTTGACGGCAATATAATACCTTCGTCGAGAAGTATCAACTATGCAGTTAATATTGCATATTTTATATTCACCTCTTTATCCGTTTATTTTTGGTTCCTTTATTGTACGAGCATTCAAAAATCTGCCCTTTACAAACGTAAATTTCTTATCTTCATAATGTCAGTGCCTGCCCTTTTTCTTATAATATGTTCACTATTCACCCCTGTTACGGGCTGGATATTCAGCATAGACTCCACCGGGGCGTATCAAAGAGGATCTCTCTATATCATCCAGGTGATTGTAACCCTTTGCTATATGTTTACCGCTTCACTGATTTCATGGATAAGTGTCTTTAACAAAAAACAGGTTCTCTACAGGTCCATATACGTGACCTGCGGCTTCTTTTTCATCTTTGCAATGGTAAGTGTAATTCTTCAGCTTAAGTTCCCGGGTTACCCCGTTAACAGCATTGGCTTTACTCTTCCGGTCCTTATACTTGTCCTGAAAATATCCGATTTCGAAATTGATGTCGATGACTTGACTCTCCTGTACAACAGGAACTGGCTATATAAAAATTATAAGAAAATAGAGACTTTATTTAATTCGTCAACCATAACTCTTACAAATCCTACTTATTTAATCTTTATGGACATAGATCATCTTGATGACCTTAACCGTACATACGGAAGGGAAACAGGAAACCAGGTTCTTTTGCAGATAACCGATATATTAAATGAAGTTTCTTCCGAATTTGAATCTCGATCATCAATCATTCCCATTAGATACGGCGGTGATGAGTTTATGCTTATTTGTTCCCTGGAATCAGCAAAGGACATTGCCTCACTTATTAATCTGATTAAAGTAAAAGTAAGAAAGCTTTCTGATACTAAGATTAACGGTTTCGTTTTCTCTTTGAGCTTCGGATATACCGAGATTAATTTTGAAAACTCAAATATCATAGATGATATAGCCGCAGCCGATCTTGATATGTACCGCGAAAAGAAGAATAAAAGATACAAAAATAACAAGCAATTCACCTTTTGACTATTTTAGTCAGTGGTTTTTGTCTAATCAAGTCAATTTTTATCCTGCATATTGACCAACTTATACACCAAATGCCTTCCGTCATACTAATTGCATCAATTTTCGGTGGATAATTATGCAAATATCTTATGTTAATCACCGAAAAAGCTTGATTTATAGGTGAGAAGTACACATTCTCCACATAGTTATCCACAATGACAAGGTTGTCATACTCGCTTAACAATGTGTCATATATGTAAGAAAATGGCGTCATTTTTCGTCAAAATGCAAGTTTCTTTCATTTAAAGCCACGAATTCCAGAAAGTTTCAACACGTTTTGAAATAATATCTTTTGATACAATTTCATAATTGCTCCACTCTCTTGGAAACATTCTAAGATATCCCGTTTCAAGAAATCTTTCGTCCAAAAGTGCCACAACTCCTATATCTTTTTCGGTTCTCACAACTCTTCCGGCAGCCTGAAGTACCTTATTCATTCCCGGGTATTTGTATGCGTAATCATAACCATTAAATCCGGCCTTGGAAAAATGCTTCTTTAAGATTTCCCGCTCATTGCAAACCATCGGAAGGCCGGTTCCGACAATCAATGCACCTATAAGCCTGTCCTCTTTAAGATCAATACCTTCTGCAAAAATACCTCCCATAACACACATACCAATGAGAGAACCTTCATGCTCTTCATTAAATTGGGACATAAATTCTTCTCTTTCATCCTCTTTCATAGATGAGTTTTGAATAAGAAGTCTGTGTTCCGGATACTTTTCAGCATAAATCTGGGAAACCATATTAAGAAAGGCAAATGAAGGGAAGAAAACCATATAATTGCCTTCTCGGGCATTTACTACTCTGAAAATGTACTCAGATATCGATTCATATTCTGCTATGTTTCTTCTTGTATATTTACTTGTAACATCATTTGCCAGATACAAACCTCTCTTTTCATTATCAAATACACTTTCCGCATATACTTCATAATCTCCCTCGGAATATCCAAGAAGATTCTTATGATAATCTATCGGCAGCATAGTTGCCGAAAAGAGAATTGTGGATCTCCCACGCATCATACATTCCCTTAGATTCTTGGACGGATTTACATTGAATAATTTAATAAAGAACGAGTTATCCTGCGTAAAATCCGTAAATGTCACATAGTTTTCATCCAGATTCTCATACATTAAAAGAAAATGTGAGATTTCAAAATAGAACAGAAGAATCTGTTTTCGAACCGGTCCATCCTCATGCTCCTCAAGATAATCCTCCATAAGCGACGAAAGACGTAATACCCTTCGCATAAACGGAGCATAATCCATCTCCTCAAGAATTCTGTATTCTCCCTCTGATTCACGTTTTAGCAGGAGCATTTCCTTGTTGCAGGCTTCAAGCGCACGGGCTATTTTTTCATCATGCTCTTTGACTATATTCTTAAGACGTAAAAAATCTTCTTTGATAAGTGTGGCTGAATACATATCCCGTCCGCGTTCGACAAGATTATGAGCTTCATCTATAAGGAATGTGTAGTCTTCTCTTACACCTTCGGTAAAAAATCTTCTCAAATATGCATGTGGATCAAAGAGATAGTTATAATCGCATATAACCATATCCGCAAACAGGGAAATATCCAGGCTCAATTCAAAAGGACACACCTGATATTTAATCGAATATTTCAGAATTTCATCACGAGACAAATTATCCACATTGGTCAATATGTCAAAAAGTGCTTCATTTACGCGATCGAAGTGACCTTTTGCAAACGTACAGGCAACCGGATTGCATTCTGCCTCATCAAGAAAACATATCTTATCTTTTGCAGTCAATGTAACTGTTTTAAAGAAAAGATCCTGCTCTCTTAATGTAGATAACGTCTGTTCTGCAACAGTTCTCGTTATAGTTTTTGCTGTTAAATAGAATATTTTTTCACTTAGGTTTTCACCCATAGCTTTAATTGAGGGAAATACTGTCGAAATAGTCTTACCAACACCGGTTGGAGCTTCAATAAACAGTTTTCGCTTATGATATATCGTCTGGTATACATAGGTAACCAGATTTTTCTGGCCTTTTCTATATTCAAATGGAAATTCCAGTTTTTTAATTGATGCCTGCCGCTTTTCTTTCCACTCAAATTCAAAATCGGTCCATTTTCTGTATTCAGAAATCAATTCTCCAAACCACTCACCCAGTTCCTCAAAGGTATAATCAAAATGGAAATAACGTATCTGTTCGGTCTCCATATTACAATACGTAATTCTAACCCTGATATTATCAAGTTCATTTTGAAGAGCATAAATATAGGCATAGCATTTTGCCTGGGCAAGATGAATGTCCTCAGCCTTCTTCATCCTGTTAACATCTCTGTAAGTTCCCTTTATTTCATCAATCGTTACAGTAAGATACTCAGACAATGCCTTTAATTCAGCTCCGCTAAGTTCAAGCAGTGAGTACGCAGAAAAATCTTCGTCCTTATTCCTCAAAGACCTCATTGCTTTAGTAATTGAACTGTCTTCAAGTCTTCCCACTGCATCTACTGTTGGGGTATCTGTCGTAAATACTATGCCATCTGCCCGTCCATCGATAACAATATTATATTTAGATGTTGGAATAACGTGTCGAAGCGACACCTCTGAATAATAATTAGGGCCCATTGATCGCTGTATCATGCGATGAATGCGCCCACCTTCCTGCATGGCATCCGGTGCCGAAACCGTTTTACGATTATCAATATCGCCGGACCGCAGTATAAATTCAACTAATTTTCGTACAGATGTTCTTATTTCCATACTGTATAATTTAACACAAAAACACAGACATTGGCAACTATGTGCATTGCTACCGGAATCCAAAAGCTCTTAAATCTTTCGTAACAAAAAACTATAAGCAGCCCCATGAGAAAACCATATACTCCCTGAACAATATCTCCATGGAATACGCCAAATAAGAGAGAGGAAATTCCCATAGCCAAATACATTGAGAACATTCGTTTCAGTCTGTTATATAACATTCCCCTGAACATAACCTCTTCAACTACAGGGGACAAAATTCCAAACAAAATAACTCCAACAGTAAAATCCACACCATATTGTGCTTTCTGAACTTCTCCAAAAGTTTTAGAGAGCTCATTGGCTCCAATAAAGAAGAAGAGATAATTAAGTCCTATGGCAAAGGCTACTGAAATTACCGAGCATCCAAGCAGTGGAAGAAACAGTGATTTTTTACCACCTTCAATTTCTTCTCCACTAAATGCGAATATTATTTCGCTTTTTGCCGCCTTAAAAATCAATGCCAGACTTACAACAATTCCCAATCCATAAATCATGGCCCAAATGGTATAGCTGCTGTTTTGCGCCCACATCTGTGATTCAGCAGTCGAAGCGGCAAAGTAATTATTCACAATTGTCAACAGCACTATCTGAACCACTTCACCTGCAAGAAAATAGATTACCACAGGAAATAATACATATAAAGATTTACTTATTGAAGACCAGGAATCCAGATCCTTAGCCGACCACCTGGTATTAATTCGTGTCCAAAAATTCATTTTTTTATCCAAAAATCTATTATTATCTACAATACAGTCATTATATACATATGCCGTCGGTCTCCCGACGGCATACTCAAAGATTAATATTTCAACTAATTCAAATGCCAGATATCTTTATTGTACTCGTTAATTGTTCTGTCAGATGAGAAGAATCCTGCTTTTGCGATATTTACAAGTGCCATCTTCTTCCATTTATCACGGTTTTCATAGTCTGCAAGCATCTGATCCTTAACCTTGATATAGTCTTCAAGATCAAGCAATGCCATGAACCAGTCCTTACCGAGTATGTCATTATAAAGTCTTTCAAGATTTTCCTTATGTCCAATCTTCAAACACTGTTTGCTTACGATAAAATCAACAGCTTCTTTAACAACCTTGGAAGATTTGTAAATATCTTTTGAAACATAATCAGCCTTTGCGTAATGATCAATTACCACATCTGCCTTTGCACCAAAGATATAGATATTCTCATCACCAACAAGATTATTGATTTCCACATTGGCACCATCTGAAGTTCCAAGAGTTACGGCACCATTCAACATAAACTTCATGTTACCAGTTCCTGATGCTTCTTTTGATGCTAAAGATATCTGCTCTGATATGTCGCAGGCAGGTATAAGCTTTTCGGCATAGCTTACATTGTAGTTCTCAACCATAAGAACAGTCATATACTTATTAACATCAGGATCATTATTAATAATCTCCTGAAGAACAAGAATGAGATGAATAATATCTCTTGCAATAACATATGCAGGTGCTGCCTTAGCTCCAAAGATAAATGTAACAGGACGGGAAGGCTTCTTGCCGCTCTTGATTTCAAGATACTTATGAATGATATATAAAGCATTCATCTGCTGACGCTTGTACTCATGAAGTCTCTTGACCTGTATATCAAAAATCGAATCAGGATTTAATATAACACCTTCTTTTTCTTTGATGTATTCAGCAAGCTCAACCTTCTTGTTTGCCTTAATTTCAGCAATTCTATCCAATACCTTCTGGTTATCTGCATATTCCAGAAGCTTCTCTAAATTGTTTGCATCTTTCTTATATCCATCGCCTATCAACTCTGAAAGATAAGCTGCAAGTTCTCTGTTACATCCAAGCAACCATCTTCTAAATGTAATTCCATTCGTCTTGTTATTGAATTTTTCTGGATATAATTTATAGAAATTGTTAAGCTCTGTGTCCTTAAGAATTTCTGTATGAATGGCAGCAACACCATTTACTGAAAATCCATAATGGATATCGATATGCGCCATGTGAACACGCTTATCTTTGTCAATAATCTGAACTGATGGATCCTTATACTTTGCTCTTACTTTCTTATCAAGTGCCTCAATATATGGAATCAATTGAGGAACAACCTTCTTGAGGTAAGCAAGTGGCCATTTCTCCAGTGCTTCTGCAAGAATTGTATGATTTGTGTATGCACATGTCTTTGATACTACATCAATTGCCTCATCAATAGTGAATGCTTTCTCTTCTACAAGTATTCTGATAAGTTCAGGAATAACCATTGTAGGATGTGTATCATTAATCTGAATCACTGCATATTCATTAAACTTACGAAGATCACATTTATTTTCCTTCATTTCACGTAAAATGAGCTGTGCTGCATTACTAACCATGAAATACTGCTGATATATTCTAAGAAGATTTCCTGCCTCATCAGAATCATCAGGATAAAGGAACAATGTAAGATTCTTGGCAATTGCTTCTTTATCAAAGTCAATGCCCTCTTCAACAAGGCTTTCATCTACTGACTCTATATCGAATAATCTTAACTTATTAATTCCACTATCATAGCCTGCAACATCAATGTCATATAATCTTGATGTTACTTTCTTCTTACCAAAGAATACATCAAAGGTCACATCTGTCTTGGTAAGCCAGCCATGTTCTTCTATCCACTCATTCTTCTCAGCGCACTGAAGATAATCTCTGAATTCCTGCTTAAACAATCCAAAATGGTAGTTAAGTCCAATACCTTCTCCAGGGAGTCCAAGAGTTGCAATTGAATCAAGGAAACATGCAGCTAATCTTCCAAGTCCACCATTTCCCAATGAAGGTTCCGGTTCTATTTCTTCTATAAGGCTGATATTCTTTCCGTATTTCTGAAGAATACTGTTCATCTGGTCATATACGCCAAGATTAATAAGATTATTAGAAAGAAGCTTTCCAATAAGGAATTCTGCGGAAATATAGTATACCTTCTTCTTTCCATCATTTGTATCTGAACACTTCATTATACGCTTGGTATAAGTAAGAATTACGTAATAAAGCTCTTTATCACCCAGATCCTTAAGCTCCTTACCAAACATGGTATTAGCTATCTCATTAAGCTGTAATTCCATATTAAGAACTAAAATGTCTCTTTTTAAGTTGCTCTGTGCCATTAATCTATTCTCCCTCTATTATTATAAGAACAATGTTGCAATTTATTACTATTATACCAAAAACAAAATTGATTTTCAGTAAAAATACCTAATATAGCTGTTAACCTGCCTGTTCATCTTCCTTCTTTTTCTTTTCCTTAAGATATTCTGCAATTGTACATACAACTACCTGAACTGCAAATACCGGCCAATCCAACCAGCAGGTTCCAAATATTGCAAAGATAAGGGAAATGTTTGTGCCCAGTACATAATCAGCTATTCTGATATTACGTACTCTCTTTCGCTTCTTTTCTATCTCTTCCGGAGTTATTTCAGGATCATCTTTTTCCTCTATCTTTTTCCTTGATTTAGTTATAAGAAGTATCATGAGCTCAATAATACCTGTAAGCAGAATCAACCAGTGCCAGAAGCAATCGTTATCCTCTGTAAGCTCTTCAATTTCTTCTATTCCAAGTAATACATAATCACTCTCAAAATCATTCGTCATAAAAGTGATTGTATTAGGATCATCATCAAGGTCTTCCAGAATAACAAAATGATCTCCCTCTCTTCTAGCAAGAACAAGACGCCTTGCACCTAAAACACTTCCATCCGGCAAATCGATTACAACCGGAATCTCCATACCACTTTCAAGAATTCGCTCCCAGTCAGCAGCATTTATACTCTTCTCGAGCTTCAAATCTACAAAGGAGATGAATACAGCCTTTCCTCCCGGAATATTCTCCTGACTCTCCTTTTCATACTGATCTAATACAATATAGAGCGCCGGATCTTCTTCTTCAGAAGGCTTATTCTTTCTACTGTCATCTACTGTAAGCCTTATAACAATATTTCCACCCTCTTCGAGGATTTTTCTCTCCTCATCTGTAAGCACTGCCTCTGCAACAGCTTCAGTATCCGGCAAATCTCCTGTGATTCTGTCTTTAACCTTATCTTCACCGGCATCAGGGCTATCAGTATTAGTATTACCATCTGATGTATCATCACCAGTATTTTCAACATATACCTTCAGTGATCCACTCTTTGAGTCCTCTCCTTCACTGTCATTAGGCTTGTTTGAAGGAACAGGCGCCGGAGATTCTTTACCACTATTCTCAACAACATCATCATTTGTTGGCTTACCGCCGTTATCCGTCGGCTTATTAGTAGGGCTTTCCACTGGATTTGGAACTACTATAGGTGTAGGCGAAGTACTGGTTTTGGGTGATAATGTAATATTAGGTGAACCTTCATCTTCAGAAGGGATTTCGTTTGGAGCCCCAGCAGGTTTTGTTATCATCCAGTGAGCATAAAGTCTTACAGTTCCCTCCGCAAGACTAACATCTCCTGTTACTCTTGTTCCGCCTGTAGGTGAGGTAAACCATCCCTGGAAAGTATAACCGGGTCTTGATGGATTATGCACTGAATTAAAATCAGCGTTAGTTATTTCCCCACCATTACCAAAGGCATCGATTCCGGCTGCAAGTATGGCATAAACATCCCTGTCCTCGCTACCATAGTTGACATCAAATATAAGTGTTGGTACAAGACCGTTAAGCGTATATTGAATTGTACCTGTAGAGGCATCTGTTGCTGGATCATAGGTCACTGTATGATTAATATGATCCCTATCACATGCAGACATAAAGCGCTTTGAAGAAGTATCAACATAATGTCCATCAACCACATAGCCTGTAATCTGAATCCTATGATAATAAGTTTTAGTTGTACCACTTATATATTTCCAGCAAGGATACTCTCCACTATAAGAATAAGTACCATCACCATTATCAATAGCATCACACAGGAATCCCTTATTGTCAGGGCTTATCTGCTGAGTAATTATACGATAATCCTCATCTTCATCATCCTCAGAGGATGCATAAAGTATTTTTACATATATTTCTTCCGGAACCATTCCCTCTGGAACATCTTTAAGTGTTACCATCCAAGGCACTTCGAAACAACCGGGCTTATATTCAATAAGGGCATTATCTTCAGGCAGATTATCCATACTATAAGTAACTGTATAATCAACTACATTTTCATAGCTTCCATCTCCCAGTTTAGTCAATGGCACAACCCTTATATGGAAATTATTAACTGAACCTTCGTTATTGTAATATGGGAGATAGCTAAGTCCTGTATCTGAAGCCGCATCATAGGGATTATAACCTTCAAAAGTATATGTACAGCTTCCCTCGTCGTATGCTCCCGAGATCCCGCACTGACTATCGCAGTCAACAATCTTACTGGCAACAATCTGATTATTCATGTACAGATCTACTCTTGCATAGGTTGCCCTTTGGTCATGCGCCTTCGTTCCTTCCTGGGTTCCTGTTGTTGTGGAATAACTATAATTATAATCCCATCTAACCGTTCCTGATGGCTTAATAATATAATCCTTAGCATCACAAGGATCATGAATACATGTTCCTTCATACACCTCACCAATAGGTGCTTTGTCGCATACCGTGTAATTGTCAAAATGATGATCCGGGTACAACTTGATATATACTGTCTGTTCATTATATGAAAGGGTTCCGTCCATAGCTTTTCCCTTTACATCCTTGACTGTAACAGTATAATCAGCCGGAGTATCTATATCCTCTCCCTGACCTTCAAGGGTATATGAATAAGTTCCTTCAGTTATATTTTCCTGCTTAGCAACCTCTTCACCGGTTGAATTGGTTATAACTACAGAATAAAGATTAGGATCAGTAACAACTATCTTAGCTTCTTTACAGTATATATTTATACTTGCATCCGCAAGAACGTTTTCTTTTCCATCCTTAATAACAGCACTGCTATTATCCGTTATAGTATAAATCTTTGAAAGAGTTCCCGAATAGTTTCCTGTACCGGTGATTTCTATAGTATATGTTCCAACCTGACTTGCAGTTTTTCGTTTATTATCATCTGAGGTTACTGTATAATCACTTCCCTCAGTTATTACTGTCGATCGATCATGCTTATCAGCATTAATGAGGTCAACAGCCACTTTAATCATAGAAGGACCTACATCAGCTCCTGTATACTCAAAAGCTTCGGGGCTGATAGTCAGATCTCCATCTGTCAAAATGTACGGCGTAATCTCTATATTCCCAATATCAGTTATAACATTATAGTTATTTGTGACATCCTTTGCCCCATTTTTAATCTTATAAGAGGAAATTCCGGAAGCAGTATTACCAACATCGGTTCTGGTTCCTGCATATACAACTTCACCTATAGCGTCAGAACCCTTAAGGCTGCCTTCTGTTATTTCAAATGCTACCGGAACATGGGCATTACCATCATATACTGCCGTTACATTTACCGGCTTAAACTTAAGATTAATCTTCTTTACTTTCAATTCACCAGACTTCGTGATAATAGAGTAGTTGCCCGTTACCTCTTCATCACCCTTAAATACTTTAACAGTATCTATTTCATTAGTCACGGTTCCGTAATCTGTAATCTTTGAGCTATCCTTAAAGGTTACTGTCAGAGTTTCTCCATCAGCCAAGCCTTCCTGCTCATATTCATTAAGTTTGTGCTCGGTGGCATCATAATCCCATTCTGCTGATTTAGCAGTAACCGTAAGTGTTTTCTGACCTATTGTCAGGGTTCCATCAACATATGCTATCTCATAGAACTTAGTAACATCATTACTGTCACTATCCTTTATAACTGCACCTGAAGGAACATTACCTGAGCTTCCCTTCACAGTCTGCGTTCCGGTTATAGTGATATCTGTGATATTATCTCCTGATGCCAAAGCATCACCTGTAAGCAGTGAATTACTGAAAGCTACAGTATAATTACTGTTAGTCAAAGCAGTACCATCATAATCTTTGCTGTCTGAAGCGGCTGTAATCTTGATTTTTCGCTTAATTGTAAGCTTCACATCCTTGGTAGCCAAAGTATAATTAGTAGTTTCAGGAGCAGTAATCGTTATTACATATTCTCCACGCTCTATAGCTCCTGCAAAGTCTTCACCATTAACCTGATACTTCAAAAGTGTAGTTGCATTATCTGAATCCAAAATTCCCGTTGCTGTAGCAGTAATGGTATGAGAATTTCCATCATAATCAACAGTGGTATCCGAAGCTGTAATAATACGCTCAAGCTTATTTACTGTAAGTTTTCCAAAGTTATAAGTTACAATATAGTTCTTTGTTACATCCTCAGTTCCCTGACGAACCACAACCGAAGATATACTGTTATCAGATTCTCCGGCATTGGTCTGGATTCCGGTCCAGGTTATGTCATTTTCAAAATCAATGCTATCCCCATCTGCTAATGGTGTGGTACCGGCTAAAGACGCACTATGCTTAGTAAGTGCAGTACCATCATAATCCTTAGAATCCGATTCTGTATTAATAAGTATTGTCTTAGCCGTAACAGTAATTATTCCAGTGTTAAGTGTTATATCATAATTGGCAGTATTATCAGTAGCAGGCTCACCGCTCTTCATGATTTTAACACCGGTATTTATGTTTGATGTACTCTCTCCAACATCTCTTCTACTTCCTGTGTAGGTTACATTGTCTATATTGTCTCCTGATACAAGAGTTCCTGATACTATTTCATAATCTGAAGGAGTATAAGCACTTCCCTTGTATTCTGCATTAATATTTTTAGGCTTAAGAGTAATCTGTCTTTTATTAATTGTTAAAGTTCCAAGATTGTCTGTAACTTCATAGTTGTTGTTTGCTTCACCCGCCTTATAAACAACCTTATCTCCACGTTTAATAACAAGATTATCATATGTGTTATTTCCGGTAGCAGTATCAGCAACCTCTGTAGCTTGGCCCTTTACATTAATTGAATCAGTATCCCCGGCTGCAAGTCCGGCAGCATCATAACCTGTAAGCTTAATACTGTAATCACCGTCTGTTAATGGTGTACCATCGTAAGTCTTTACATTACTATCAGTAGAAACAGTAATCTTTCTTGGAATAATTGTTGCAGTTACAGCTTTGGTATATACCGGCTTATGATCGGTTGACGGAATAACCTCACAGACAAATACTGCGTTCTCATCCACATAAGTAATCGATATTTCATCAGTATTAGCTCCATCGCCGGTATAATTCACACCATTTTTCTTCCACTGATAAGTATATGTGATTCCAGGATCTGAACCTGCAGAATAATTTACCTTCAGTTTAAGAGGAGTACCATCATATACTCTTCTAAAGCCTGTAGTATCTGCTTCTCCTGTGTCTGAGATCACATCTGCACCAATTGTGATAACTGCATCAATTGATACAGCATCACTATCAAGGCAGTTCAGGGCATCCTTACCACCACGCTTTTCATCTACTATCGCTTTAACAGATACATGATAGGTTCCCGGTTCCTTAATAAGACTGGTAAAATCATAATAGCAGTCTGTAGTTATTACAGGATCACCAATAAATACAGGATCACTTTCACCAATAGGATTATATGAAAGCCTCAATTCATATTTAACCTTAATATCAGAGTCTGATTTTCCCACAGCGCCTGCATTTTCCTTGTATCCGTCAACTGCATCCCAGGTAAATTTACCATAAGGCGCAGTTGAAGAAGCCTCCATCTTAACGTTTGCAGGATTGGGAAGCTTATTCTGAGTTATAGTATAAGAAATAGGCTCCGTGGCTGTCGATTCGTAATTCTCAGTTGCTGACAACTCAGCAATTACATAGTAGGTTCCTACATCTGTATACATTTTATCTGTATCAAACGGTCCTGAAATCTGTGTCGAATACTTAAATGTCTTAACGGCATGCTCTGTTACTTCTTCCATCAGACCTTCTATTGTCGGATATTCTCTCGTCTCTCCATATACCCAGTTACCATCTACTGTATGATATGTAAGATATGGAGCATAGGTTCCCCTCTTAATCACAACCTTAATATATCGTTCAGCCGAACCTGTTGTTGCAATAACCGCTTCTTTCTTCTGTCCATTATCTTTTCTTGTTGCAGTAACCTTACATTGTACTCTGTAATCCGCACCAACATTGTAGCCTGAAGGGAATGAATAACTGCTTTCAGTTCCTGAATGCATCAGAGTATACGCAGCTGCCTTATTCATTAAAATATACCAGTCATAGGTATAGTCATATCCGTCTGTATCTATATTATCCGAAACCACAGAAGGTGTTACTGTGAATGTCGGAACTGCTGTATATCCATAAGTAAGCGATGTATTATCCGTTGTAGATATAGTTGCTTTTAATGTAGCGGGTCTTGCTGTAAGTGTTATGATAACATTGGTTTCAGCAGCCGGAGCAGCATCTTTTTCAACACATATAGTACTTGTTGCTTTTCCCTGAGTTCCATCTTTACTTACAGTAACTTCTCCTGTAGTACCTAGAGTAATACCGGTATCAGCACTTAATGAAGCAATGTATCCTGTATCATTTTTAAGCATTCCAACCAGATCAACAGGACTTTCCCCTTCAATAATGACATACGATTCCGAAGCTCCAAGGTTATTAATATAAACCGGATTATTTCCTCCGTCTTTAGCGCCTATTCCATCTGAACTACCGTCAAATACAGGCGTTACTCTTGTGGCATACAGACCTTTAACTGTTTCTCCAAAATCAGAGTCAGTGACATTACAATTAGCATCATTCATAACCAAGGAGGCTATGGCCTTGACCTTAACTTTATATATACCACCATCATTTTCACGTATTTTAGATGCAAAATCATAGGTTGTAGCATCTATCGGAGACTCTTTTGTTCCTTCGACATCAACTGCTGTCGCTTCACCTTCTTTATATAATTCAATAATATAACCTGCAACTGTAACATCTCCGATTGAAGGAATATCTGTCCAGGTTACGGTTCCGGGTGCCTCAGCATTCCATTGTGGCACCGGTGTTGCAAGCTTATTGGCTGTAACCGTCAAACTTCCGGTTGATACGGGATTAACTTCATAATTATCTGCAGTAACACCAACCGGTGTGACATCATAGCTTCCGGTTGCTGAATATTCAGGGGTTACTGCATAAGCACAGGTATAGCCTGTAGGTGCAGTAAATACACTTATAGTATCGCCTTCTACAAGTCCCATGTTAGTTGATGTCAATGGACTCTCAACCGGAACAGTCTCAATTCCATAATCATTTGGAATCGGACTACCATATCTAATAGTTTTATCCTTAGCCTTAATTTCTACAGGCCGCTTTTTAATAGAAGAGCTTGCTGTAACATTTGTATTTTGAGAATCAAGTTCATATCTTGCAGCAAGATAATCATTTAATGCTATATCAAGGGTTATAGTTACACTATCGCCTGCATTCGTACCTGCATATCTGCTATCTGCTATAAGTTTATCGACATCAATTCCCGAATAAGATTTATCTACATCATCAATTCCATCAAAGGTTAACGTAGAATAATCTGCCGGCAGCTGTTCATTATATATTTTGTCAGTTCCGTCATAGTATCTGTCAGCAATTGTGATTGAACCGGTGACCTTTACCAGGAACTTTTGAACTGTCAGTTTGCCGTCCTTTGCCTTAAAGATATAGTCCGTATGAGTATCTTCTTCAGATACCTTTTCAATTCCCAAGACATTTCCTGAACTATCAGTCTTTATCTTAATTGGATAATCCTTGGGCAGTGTATAGCATGATATGGCCGTATCACCTTCCAGTCCTGTCTCGGTCTGTGGCATTGTAAGTGTCAGTGAATATCGTGCCGCATCTCCTTCATACTTCCATTCCGGTTGTGTATAGGTATACGTAGGAACCTGGCCTGTCATTCCGGCTTCTTCGTTGCCGACCTTATATCTCATAACCTTATCATCTGCTGTGAAATATACTACAGCCGGCTCAACTGTCATATCTGCCGGAACATAATGAATAATATAGTTATTATTTACAGAATCTTCAGCGCCAAATCCTGTAGGTATAATATCTGCTGTGTACGTTCCAACATGGCGTTTATTGGAATCCGAAGGATCATATTCATTATTCGAAAAAGTAAGCTCACCATCTAAAACAGACTCGGTTTCACCATCAATAAATCCATCATATTCCGCTTCATAAGAAGGTGAAGTATCACCATATGTGATTTCTGTAGCTTTAGCCCTGATAGTTAATGCTATTGGAGTTATCTCACCCGGAATTTCCACATTATCATTAATAAGTTCATAATTATCATTATTAATAACAGCGTCCGTCAGTAATACCTTATCAGCATCTGCAACATCCTTTGAATTATAAACATATTCTTTTGAACTAAGATCAAAGTCTGTGGCATCTTTTGAGAGAACACCCGATGCTGAAACCTCACTGCCTCCGATATCTTCTGTCTTCTTAAACTCATAATGTGTATTTTTAGCAGGTACTGTCACCACATCGGTTGTTCCATCATATTCCTTGCTGATTGTGGCACTCATAGCTGCAAGCATTACCGGACGTTTAGTAACTTCAAGCTTAATATCTTCGTCCTCATCCCATTCGAATGTAAAGTCCGGGTGCGAAAGACTTGAAACATCAACCTTGATTTCATATTCTCCGACATTAATATCTCCTGCCGTATAACCGGTCCAGACAGGTACTTCATCCGTTCCTGTATTAATATAATAAGACACTGAACCTGTTACTTTATCTTTGATATCTTCGTAGCATCCGGATGTTCCGTCCTCCTTAATAATATTCTCGTATTCACATTCAAAGTCGACACTTTCACCATATACAACAGTTTTAGGAACAGCCTTAACTTTAATGGTATTCTGACTTATTGTTGCTGTAGCAAAATTCTGGCTGCCTGACACCTCTGTTGATGGAATAAGCTCATAGTTATCTGCCGAATCTCCAATAAGGGCGTCTGCAGGGATAGTAATATTGACTTTGTTTGTTCCCGCTGCTTTATCCTCGAATACTGCGTCGATCTTTGAAACATCAATATCCAGCTTATCCACAACTCCATTCTGAGAATATAACGGAGTAAATGTAAGATATGAATCTCCGGTTGTCGGATTATTAATATGTATAACAGCATCTGTGGTACCATCATACGGCTTATCATCTGCCACAATTCCCGTTACAGTAACCTTAGCCTTTTTGATTGTAAGCGTACCTTTTTCATATGAGATATTATAGTTATAAGTAAGGTCTCTTCCTATTGTTGATGTGATTTTGAAATCATGTTTAAATTCCATTTCATCGTAGATGCCTGCATTAACCTTGGTGTCCGGTTCACTTATACTTTTTATGTATTTATCAGCATTGGCAACAAGATCTTCGTTTCCATCTTCATCTACAATCTTATATTCAGTGATTGTGTGATTCTCTCCATTATATGTAATCTCAGTGTCTACAGGCTTAATAAAGATATTTCTCTGAACAATTCTGTAATTCTTACTCAAATCATTGAATGTATAATCCCCTGATTCAAATGGTGCATCAACTGTATGTATTGCCTGTGCATATGCAGTATATGTTTTTCCATCCTCAGTAACATTGGTCTGCTTTCCTGTTGTAGTCAGGATGATTTTTCCTTTATCACTTTCCGGAATATTTTTGTTATTATCTGTATCTGCCCACGATACAACCGGTGCCTGCAATTCTCCGTTATAGACAAATTCTTCTTTGTCCTCCCACTCAATATCCAAAGAACGAGGCTCTATGTGACCCGAAAATGTCAGGGTATCCGTAGCCTGGAAAGCATAGTTATAAGCAGTGTCTCCATTTGTCTTAAATGCAAGCTTCATATTTGAGACAGTAAAGCTGTTAGCCTTTGAAACATGCATCGAATTAAATCTTGCATCGCAGGAAAGAATATATGAATCTACAGCCGTGTCTCCGTCTACAAAGCCCACAAGCTCATATATTGAGCCTACGCCTGCTGCTAATTTACCAAGATCGGTTGATGAATCAGTCACATCACCTGTTACTACATCAGAGGCGTCATAAATCTTTGAAAAAATCTGATTTTTGGCCTTAATACTAATTGTCTTAGGAATAATATTTACAAGTCCATAACCTACATAATCCTCATAATTGCCTGTATTATCTTTGATATAAATATAAGTTTTGTTGGCACAGGCTCCTGTACTGTCATGATTAACATCCTTATACTGAGGAAGTTCTGTAGTTCCTATAGTGCTATAATTATCCTTATCAAGAGGAGTATCCGCATGATAATAGATAGTAGTATCCGAATCTCCAAAAGGATCTATAACATTAAGCGTTATATGATAATAGTTATTGTCGAAGATTTTTTCGACATTAGTTATTTCCACAGACATCTTAGCCTTATTTACTACAAGACCTCTGTCTTTTTCAATGGTTCCGGTTCTTCCGGTATCACTATTTACATAGCTTACCTTACATCTGTATATATATGCTCCGGCAGATTTTCCACGTTCAATAAGAAGAGTTGATGAAGTCTGACCTTCAATTATCTCCTCTTCCTCACCGGTTGGTACGGCCTCAGTTCCATCTTCAGACAATTCGGCCGGAACTCTGTACCACTGATATCCTGTAATTGTTGTTTTAGATGCGAGAACAGCAAGTGATCCGTCAGGATCCTCTGCTGATGTATATGTCTGCTTTCCTGCTATTGCCATGAATGCGTTGCTCGAAGAAGCAGGATAACCATAATCATAGCTCTGATTACCTGTTATGCTGAGTGTAGGAGCAATTGTTTCATCCGGCACAGAAACCGCAACCAGATCGATATTTTCAGTTACAGTAACTGACTGAATCAGACCGGTCAATACCGGACTGATTGTGCCATCTTTAATAACACTTTCAATATCTTTTCTTATCGGATATGAACCAAGTTCTGTATCTGAATCCTTATCGTAAACATCATTTCCATCAGAATCCTTAAATATGTCTTCAGGCCTGTACCATCCCATAAATGAGTATCCTGAGGCTATGTTTGCCTTAATATTAACATTCTCACCAAACATATGATGTCCACCACCTGTTAATACAAGACCACTCTCTCCACCATCTGATGACACAGCTAACAGACGAACCATTAAGTCCGCCGATCTTTGATAAAAATATTCAAGTGTCATTCCATACTTAGGTATATATTTGTCTTCTGCAGTATATTTATTTACTTCAGTGCCTGAATGACAGGATGTATATGAATATGAATACATTCCAAAGTCTTCAATAGCACCTTCTGAGGGATCTGTTTCTGCCTCACTCTCAACTGTTATAATTGTCGTTGCTGCAACAAGGTCATTTTCTTTAACCTCAACCGTTGAAGAAGTCTTTATTTCTCCGGTTGAGAAATAATACACAGTATTGTCATCTATTTTGACAGCTACTCCTTCTATTGCTCCTGACTTATATATTGAAGCATCATATAGTAAGCCATTAAAGGCTGCTTTATTTAATACGGCATCAGGTTCCTTTCCTTCAAGAGAAGCAATAAATGTCGTATTATATGCCTGTGAAGAAGTCTGAAAATAATGTGTGACAGGCTGTTCAAACTCTGCAGGTTCCCACACCGCAGTAGCTCTCAAGTCAAATGCAGGCATTCTGAAATAGTCATGCCCGGGTTCAAACGAAGGTGTATAAGGCACATACTCTCCTGTAGCCTTATCAAACTTCTCCCATTCCCATCCGGCAAGAGTATAACCATCCTTGTTATATTCTCCAAGGCGAACTGCATGATCTATTGAGAATTGCTTATATTCCGCATTACTTGTATCTGAATGATTAGCTATTATTTCAACCTGATATCTGTCACGTTCAAAGAATACCCTCAGTTCAAGAGCTGTGTTATTTACATATCCATAGGATCTGTTATTTTTATTTGCTTCGTCGTAGAAAAATCCTTCTCTTCCATATGCCTCTTCATATGATTTTGCTGGTTCCTGTGTATCCTTTGTCAGATGAAGCTCGGTATAGCTGCATGTCGGTCGTTCCTTTTCAACTATGACAAGAACTCCATCACAATAATATTCCGTTGTTTTAGCAGTTTTGGTGACTGTCTGAGTAGTCGATATCGGAACAGAAACTTCCGATGTATCTACAACGTTTGATGTAATATGCTCTTCAATCGCAGGATCACTCACATCACTTATTGTTACATAGTTCAGGCCATTAAGTTCATCTGCAAGTTCATAATAAATATATTCCTTATTGTATATAACCGTTTTTTCGAGCTGACCATAAATCGTGTAATTACGATTCATGATTAATCCCTCATCAGGAATATGGTTGGTATGTGCACCATCGGTATACCACACCACCTCATAGCCATCCTGTATTCCTGCACTAAGTTCAGGGCAGTTCACGCTTTCCTTAGGTACTACTGTTGCATAAGGATATACATGCTCACTGTTTGTACATAATCTGCCATCGAACATATATGTAATTCGCTGTTCATCCCGATGTGCATATGAATAAACAAGGTCTCCACATGAACCGGCAACATAAGCAGAACCCCAGCTTGTATTATATATATACAATGCAGTATTGGTTGAATCATAAAAGTTTTCATTACCACTATCACTATGCAGGTTCTGATAATCCTGCATAATATCTTCAACCTGCTTATATTCATTAGATTTTACTTTTGTTGTCTCAGCTGTAAGAACGCCATCCACTATAGTTAATTTAACCGCATAATTATGACTAAAGCTCGTATATGCCCCAAACATAAATCTGTTGTCTGTAACCGCTATAGCCACAAAGGGAGTACTTCCCAGGGAACCTGTTCCATCATAATAGAAATAATCGTCCCCAAGATCGCCTGCTGCAATATGCGTAAATCCAGCTTTGGTATCTGTTAATGACGAATAATGATAACGTCTCTTCTTAGTAATTACCGCCGGATATTCATCCTCTTCTCCGGCTGTCTCACCCGGTGTATGATTCAGAATGTCACAAATATTAAGAGCCTTTACCGGATAATTATTGCCATCATAGCTGAAAGTTATATCTTTGGAAGAAGCATATTTGATTTCTTTTTCTTCACCATCTTTTGCAGGAGTTCCATCCTCATTCATTTCGGCATATCTGTTAGGAAAAGCTTTTTCATCAGTATTAACCTTCAGATTAAGATACCAGTTAGTAGTGTCTTCGATCTGATTGTAGTTAATATAACAATATGCGGTACTATAAACTTTTGTAGGACTGAAGTAACAGGTCACAGTATTATTCAATTTAACATTTGAATTATTTGAAACTTTATAACCTGAACCTGAAGGAGTAAGCGTAGAAGCAGCAACTTTTTCTCCTATACCTTTATAGGATATAGTCTGATTAGGCCACGTTCTGCTTAGATTTCCATTCTCATCAAAATATTCATAATAACATGCATAGGACACAATATAGTCCTCATAGAAATTTTTCTGCAGGGCATTTGCAGAAGGCTCTGTTCCAGCTATATTAACAGTACTTCCATTTTTAATCGTTGCTCCTTCTTTAAGCTGATCACCATAGAAATTCTGAATCCAATCTGAATCTGTATTAGCATAGAACAATGCATCGGGATCAAATTCATAGGTAGTTCCCCACTTTCCTCTCAAAGTGAAGGATGCCATTTCTTCAGCCTGAGTGCTTGAGTGAGTATTTCCATATCTGTATTTGACAATTACATCTGTATATATTCTCTCGAAATACAGTTTGAGCACCACAGGTTCTCCACCCTTGGTAAGTACTCCCTCTTCTACCGAAGTGTTTTCGATATTTATATATTGATAATAATCACTGTTATTAACTGTCTTTTTAACGATGTCATAGTATATATATTTATCATCACCCGAATCCCTTGTATCAGGAGTTTCTTCTTTAACTACATGAAGCCTACTTCCTGCAGGCGCAGAATAGGTGATAGTGCTCATCTTGTCATATGAACCTATTTCCGACTTCTCAAAATATATTTCTACTGTATATTCAATATTCTCATTTGAAATGATATCCCTTGTTACAATGACATCACTTCCCGGCATGCTGCTTGGCGGATTACCGGTTGAATAGTCTGTGTAGGACGTAAAAATATAACCTTCCGGCATTTCAAATCCCGGAAGTGAAGGTTCAGTTCCCGTTTCTTCATTTCCTATATATGTTTCATCCTTCGCATACGCTGTAGAGAGGTCCGAAACATCCTCCCCAAATTGTTTTCTGACAGTTCTTGTATATTTTTTGTTAGCTTCGCTTTCTCTGTTGTCTTTCCATACATTTAAGGTATAATCATAGACATTTCGTTCAAAATAGTAATTGATGTACATCATATCACCATCAATACTGCTTACCTTATCTACGATGGTACCTGCGCCATAATAACCTTCCACGGTAGGAAGTTCATCACTTTCAGTATAGGCGCCACCTCTTGTTATAATCATTCCATTAATTGTGAAGCCCGTCTGCTCTTTAGCTACAACCTCATTGGCAGTTGTGGCTGAATCTTTAGTTAAATATGCAGTTATTAAATCATCATGTTTTCCTCTGAGAGTCTGTGTAAGAGAGTCCTCTATCACATATTTACCTGTTTTAGAATCTCCTTCTCCCAAAGTCTCCATATGGTAGACAACCTTATAGTTTGCCTGCTTTGGTATGAAGCTTCCGCTTGCTTTAAGATCTTCTGCCGGCATTTTATCAGGTGCAGTTCCATATCCTTCATATACCCAGCCCACGAAATCATATCCCGGTACAGATGGCTTTATATGTTCCGGAACCTCAGCCCCATATCTTACAGTATCAATCTCATATGTTAATTCGGCCGTTCCCGGTATTTTATAGGCATAGGTTATTTTATAGTTTCCTGAACTATAATATATATTCAATACCTGGCCATTCTCAGTCAGTGTAATAGAATTTACATATTCATCAACATTAGGGGCCGGATCATTCCTATAATTCTTTCGTGGCTTTTGGATAGCCTCTGTTTGAATATCCTCTCCACTATCGGAAGCGACTATAACCTCTCCATACCTTCCAAAAAACTCTTCTGAAGATTCAGGCTCATCAGAATAATTCCCTTCTGTATCCATATAGAAATAATTAACTGTATATTTATACTGTTTATTAGTCCACTGTGCAACCAAAACATCGCTTACATTAGCCTTGTATACTGCCTCATCTACGCTTGTTCCCGAATGTTCTCCCTTCCAGTTCTGAAAAGCATATCCGGTCTTTACATAAGTATGCTTTGGAAGAGAAATCTCTGTATTGGCAAGCTTATAAATCGGTTGCATTACATGTTCTGTATCGTCTGTATCACCTTTATCAAAGCTTATTTCATATACTGTAAATACCCCTGTGGTTGACCAGTTATTTTCAGCATCTCGACAACGAATTCTTAATATTCCGGGAGTTGTTACTATGGTATCAATTCTGACCCACTTATTACCTATTGTACTTCCATCCTCAGAAACATTGTGCCAGTCGCCCACATAGGAATCATGCTCATATGTTGTAACCTTCTTTCCATCAACTATGTCCTGTCTTTCTGTAACCTTTTCAATAATCCAGTCCTTAAGCGAAAGCCCATCGTATAGTTCTGCGCTAACCTTAACACCTTCTGCATGGTTCTCACAGTTTACATATGTCAGATTTCTTGTGGTAGGATAATCATCTTCTGTATTACAGGTTAATCTGACATCCGGTAGTGACTCAGCAATATCCGATTTAACTGTAAGTTCTGCCTCTATATAATATCTTCTCAAATCATGGATATATTTATGCGAAGAGACAATGAATTTACTATAATCATCTGAATTAATCGTCGCTAATTCATTAAGGTTATATCCAAGTGCTGCATCTACTCTTATATTGAAAGATTCACCGGAAATGAGCGTAATTGTATTCCTTCCCCTATACTGTTCATCTGTGAATACAATTGATTCAATTCCCGGATTATCAGTCTCATCAGATACCTTCTGTTTGGTAAGGGATACTGTTACTGTACAGATAGGTGCACTCGGTGCTGAGACATCTGAATTCGCGTAGTCATTTTTAATCAGTTTATCCGGGTCTGATGAATCTTTGACCAGTGTTTTTATGGTGAAATAAAATGATTTTTTAGAATTAGTTGAAATCTGTGAATGAATAATCTCACTGAAATCATAATGGGTATCAGAAGTCACAAAATAATCTGATTCCCCATTTTTAATTATTGTAGTCGTACCTGCATCCGGATCCTGTACAAAGAGCTGAAGCTGATATTCTACAGAAAGATCTCTCTTCGTAATAGCAACCCAGGTTGCCTGACCGGGCTTTGTATCATCCCATTTGGGCATAGCAGGAACATTAAGCTTTGCAGGATTAACCTTCAAAACTCCTGGAATACATTCAATATCATAATTATCGGCATTTGCCTTCATGTTGAAAATAACTGTATTGTCAACGCCAATATTATTACCTTCTGAATCAAGAACAACATCCTTAACAGATCCACTAAGTTCAAGACTTGCAAAAGATTCTGATGGAAGAATAAATACATCATGCTCGGTTATGACAGTTCCATCAGCAAGTTCAAATGTGTAACCAGGATCTTCTTCAGTTACCGGATAGCTGTGAGAGTTACCATCATAAGTCCAGGAATAATCTTTAGCTTTTATGAATATTTTTCTCTTACCAATTTCAAACGTTGTTGGCTTAGTATAAAAATCCTGATAGTTTCCGTCTTTATCATGAATTAGGGCGTATACTGAATATGTTCCTGCATTAGTTGGTATTGCAGTACTTCCACCTGTTGATGAATTGGCTTCCTCTAATTCTCCGGGAACGTAGTAGTATGTCTTATCATAATTTGTCAAATCAGATGGCAGAGTAGATGTCACTATATCGGGTACTGATTTGCTTTCTCCATAATTCCAATCAGCTATCTCAACCTCAGCCTCTCCATCGAATACACCCTTAGTAATTGTAAATTCAGTATCGAGTGAACCCTCATAATAACGCTTAAAGGTCAGACTCATAGTATGAGTTCCGGCTTTGATATTTCCCTCTGCATCATATGAGATATCAAAGTCTTCAGCCTCTATAGCTACAGTATTACCATCCTCATCTTCATATGTCACCGTAAATACAGGCACTATGGCCTCACCTGTATATTCATAGGATGTCTGTTCAAGATTGATGACTGCACCAATTTCACCGACATTAAGCACCTTAACGGTAAGCAGCCCAGCTTCTTCTGTTATTGCATAGTTTCCATTTGAAGCAAAATGCTCATCAAACTCAATGTCATATGAATCCGGCACATCTCCCTTGGCATAACTGCACTTAAGAGTTCCCTCTGTGATGCTCTCCCTTCCTTTTGCTGTCAATGATCCATTATCTGCATCATCTCCAACAAGACCATAATAGGTATATGTGTATTCAGGTATGTTGCCAAGATAACCGATTATCTTACTATCTGCCTTAACTGTAAGATCCTTGGGCGCTATTGTTATATCTGAATTGTTACTATCTAATTCAAAGATCTGTTCAACACCTTCATTATCTGTGTACCTGATTGTTGCCTTAACATAATAATTTCCTGAATCAGAAACGTTTCTAACAGTTAACGTATCTGACGATTCGGCAAGCTGTTCATATTCTGAATCTCCATCTTTCTTGCAGAACCATTCATATGTAACATCTGCAGATGTATTGACTTCTACAGTCAACTCCCTGTTCTGACCATTATAGGTATAATTATATCCTTCAGAGTTTAGGTTTTTGCTCCAGGTTGGTGTTACGAACTCCCACTTGGCATAAACCATCGTATCAGCACCGGAATTCGTCGTAATGCTTGTAATCTTTCTGGTACATTCCGGATCTTCATACCATCCCTTAAACTCGTAGCCTTTCCTGCTTATATCGTCGGTAGGAAGTACAATCTCACTATCTCCTATTTGAAGAATTGTACTGTCACTTCCGGTCTTTTTCGCATCATTCACATAATAAGAATCAAGATTTATTTTAGAAACATTTACCGTGTTGTCAGATACGGCCATATTGCCCGCTTCATCTTTAACGTAAAATTTATATGCACCGGAATCTGTAGGAGCAAATCGGTAAATCGGACTCTCTTCTTCAGCCACCTCAACTCCCGTAATTACAGATTCAGCCAGGATAGTCCAAGCGGCAGAATCAGCAACGGGTTCCTCTGTTGCAAATGCATAAGACTTAACACCTGTTTGTCTGTCATACGACTTGGCTACAATCTTTCCCTCGTCAATACCTTCACCTTTTGCAAAGCTGTCTGTAACAATAGTAGGTGCATTGTTTTCTGTCGCCTTTGCTGTCACTGTAATTTCCGAATTATAATCCTCGGCATTCACTACACCATATGTAATAGTAGTATCACTTAAATTTTCGTTTTCAATTGTTATGTTGGAATTATCATTATCCCATTTCAGAAACTGCCATTCAGTATCCGGAGTTGCAATAATGTTCTTTTGTGAGTATGTTGAATCACCTGAAATAAGAAGAAATGTGTTTTCAGAAGATGCTTTGTCATTTGCTGAAGAAATACCTGACTCTTTGTCCAGAGTCACTTTTGTTACATATAAAACACTGTCTGATATACTGCTCTCTGAGGAATCAGTATAGAAACTTTCATCAGAGCTAATAGCCGTTACAGAAAATGCGTATTTTCCTGCCCCGCCTTCCGGAGAATTAATAAGCGAAAGAAGAGAATATGTATGCGCATCCGAAGCCACACCTTCTATTGCTTCTGAAGTCTTTACCAGAACATTATCTTTATATATCTTTACAATATAGGAAACTGAAATGCCTGAATCTCCTGTTATATCATTTCCGTTGCTATCCTTACTTACCGAAGCAAAGGTTGCCTCTGCTCCATTCCAATCAAAAGAAGAGACCTCAGGTTCAGCAAGTTTAGCAGGAACGATATCGAAATAGTAATCTTCAAAACCATTATAATAAATAGTTTCGTTCTCATCGCAGGTCCAGCCTATATAGTACCTTCCGGGAGAATATATCGCATTATTATCAAACAAAGAATCGTCTTCATCACTTCCACTTTTCTTGATTGTAAAATTAAGCTCTTCATCTACTCCGTCACTCGACAGTATAAGTTTTTGACCATATTCAACGCTGGCTCCATTATCCTTAAATGCATTTTGGGCTGCACTGTCAGATTCGCCCTTGACATATATATTAATAACTCCATCCGAAAACAGCGCTGCTTCATAATTTTCATATCCACACTTTGTGCAGATTCCTTCTTCATAACTGCATTCTTCAGATTCTTCATAATCACATTCAGTTTCCTGGTTACATTGGGCCAGATGAGTTCCATCTCCGTTAGATATATATGAAAATATATGCTCATGATCTTCCACTGAATTTGCCTGTATAACAGCAAGATTTGATGTCATCATTCCAAAAGTCATTACAAGTGACATCAGGAAACTTATTGATCTATTAATTAAGTTATTAACTCTCGATTTCTTATTCATCTGTTTGTCCTCGACTATAATTAAAATGTAAGAAGGGTACACCTTCCCCCTCCCTAACATAGTACCAAAGTATTATATCGCCATCATCAGTTAAAAACATTACTTTTTTGCAATAATTTATACAATTTATGAGTGGTAAAAATATAAAAAATGCACAAAAAAGGACATTATCAAAATGATAATGTCCCATTCCTATTTAACATATAATAAATAATTTTCAATGTCTAAAAACTATATTAATCTAAAAGTCCTTTTACAATCTTTTCGACCTCATTCTTTTCATATGGTTTAGTGATAAACTCTGCCGCTCCATACTTAATTGCCTTGAACATCTTTTCTCTTTGCCCTGCTGCCGAAATCATAACAACCTTCGCGTCTGCATCATACTTTTTAATGAGTTCAAGAGCCTCAATTCCATCAAGTTTTGGCATTGTAATGTCCATAGTAACAAGATCAGGTTTAATTTCCTTATATTTGATAAACCCGTCTTCACCATTAACCGCTTCTTCTATTTCCGTATATCCGATTTCCTCAAGAACAGCCCTTAACATTCTTCTCGAAGTTCTTGAATCATCAACAATCAGTATCTTTGCCATAATAAACCTCTATTCAAATTCCAGTCTCTCACCAAGACATACACACAAATTAACAGACTTGCTGCCAACAACAAGCGGTAACACCAGCATCTCAGCCCCGCCAATGCTTTCAACGGAATCATCAAATTCAGGTGGATATAATTCCATATCAATTCGATTTGCACTAAGTGCTGTAGCATACATTCCTGTAATACAGTTAATAAGCTCAGCAATTGCATCCAAGGCATCCATATTCACACAGGGGAACTCTTCTCTTCCATAAGTGCTTGCCATTTTAAGAAGTGAATTACCATCACCACACATTGCAATAGTAACACACGGATTGCCGTCTGCGAACTGAAGTGCACCGTTTTGAACTTCTAATCTGTCAGTATAGTATGCTTTAATGGGTATTATATTTCCATCTACGCATCTGCTGATAGTTTTCACCGCAAGAAGCATGACATCTACATAGTCATCCGCATCCGGAGGTAAAAACAAAGGAACAATTCTGTCTATCTCATCTGATTTTAAGGCTTCAAGATTAGAAGATGAAAGTTCATTCTCAGCCTGATATTTCTTCATCATAAGATCAAGATCCGTAAGCTTCATGATGCCCATATTCTCAAGCGCCTGCGCCAGTGACAGATACGGATCTCCCTGATGCTTCAAAAGTTCCTGTACCTGACTTGCCGTAAGCAGTCCCTTCTCAACTGCCAAATCGCCAAATCTCATGTCGATTGTTGACTGAAGAAGATTAATGGAATCTGCCTGATATTCTGTCATAAAGCCTTCATGCACAGCAATAAGTCCAAGCTTGGCCCTTACTCTTGTGAGTTCGTCAAAAAGCCGGGAGTACTGTTCAACAGAAATCTTCCCTTTATTAACAAGATAATTTGCGACAATATTCGCTATCATTTTTATTCCTCTGGATTATCAACAATGATTGTCAACGATGCTTATCATCGCTAACGTATATATTTTACTAAAATATCCACATTCTATCAAGGAAAAAGGAGAGGTATACCCTATCTATTTTCCCAGGATTCCCAACCTTCCATACCTCGTCTGTCAGGCAGATCATAATGAATCAGAAGTTCCTTGCCAATATATTCCGTAAACTTGTGACTGCCTTTAACATTAAGATGTGAAAAGTCACTGAAATCTTCGTCAAAATCTATCCCTATGGAATCATATTTTAAGTTAGTATTATCAAAAATAATGCCTGCCTTATCGGCCAATTCACTAATGTAATTATAGCTTGCCTGCTCCTCCGGCTTCACAGGATATGGTGTAGCCAGAAGATATAATTCAATTCCCTCACTCTTTGTAAGCTCTATAATTTTGTTCAGATATTCCTCTGATTTTGATGTGAGGGCGCGTATTGAATCCATATCTAATGCAGGGCGTTCTTGTGGAGAAACATTTTCATAAGGTGTATAGCCTTTATATTTTTCCTTATCGGCACTGCTTTCAAACAATGCTTTAATGTCTGCCATACCGATTTCCTTATACCTTGTATGGTAAAAGGTAATTGCCGGGAAATAGTCCCCTCTTCTGTCGGGTTCGGCGGCAACCTCAAGTATATCCAGCTTATTTTTTGAAAGTTTAAGTCCTGCAAGATTATCATTAAGCCATCTGTACTGATAGTCATCCCTAAATCGTGCAGGAGCATACATATCCAGAACAATAACCTTTGGGTGCTGATATTTAAGAAGTTCGAGCACATAATAGTAGGTTATCCATAAGGGCTGCTCTGCCGCACTGAAATCATAAGAAGCAATTCCGAACTGCTCATAAAGTTCATAAGGATTAATGTTACAGTGAATGTGACTTGAGCCCATAAAAGCTACATCGATAGAATTTTCAGGTTGCTCATAAAAACACTTTGCCTGTCGTATTCCATCCTCTGTCTTTGGTACCAGCAAAGCATCCAAAATCATTACCGTAAGTATCAATATAATAATTGTAAATAAAACCGGTATCTTTTTCTTCATAAACAATTAAAACTGCATATAAATGTAATTCGCCGAATTGAATTCCGGCCCATAAACACCTATAACTACAATAAGAACTATAACAATATATACTGCAGCACATTTTGCAAATGTACCCTTTGACTGTAAAAGTTCAGGTAATATCTGCTTTCTTCTGTAACATATATAGTCTGCTGTAAAAATTACAATAATTGTCATGAGAACAATCACCATTTCGGTAATATTTCTCCTGTCTGCAAGAAATCTGCCCGTAAAAGCCTTAAAGTCGATTCCCGCAGTGAACATTGTTTTAAGAAATCTCAGGCCTTCAGTTGTTGATGGTGCCCTGAAGAATATCCATGCAAATGATACGGCAAGAAATGTTAATACCCTTCCGACAGCCCCGGACCTTAGCCTGCTTATATTTTTGTCCTTAAGAATATTGTCTAAAACAGAATACGCCGCATGAAGGCCTCCCCAGATAATGAAGCTCAGACCATATCCATGCCATATTCCACAGCACAAAAATACAATTCCTACATTAATATATCTCCTAAGATTTCCCTTTCGTGATCCTCCAAGCGGAATGTATATGTAGTCCTTTAGAAAATTACTGAGTGAAATATGCCACCTTCTCCAGAATTCTGTTATATTGGCTGCCATATACGGAGTATCAAAATTCTTATTAATGCCAATGCCAAACAAAAGCGATACGCCTACTGCTATATATGAATATCCCGCAAAATCAGCATAAATCTGTATTGTATAGGAAAGAGAACCAAACAGCAGTCCAAGTGTTTCATATACATCATAGCCGTTAAATATATCCGTTGTATAAATATTCAGTCTGTCTGCTATGACAATCTTCATGAATGCGCCAACAATAATAAACATCAGTGCGTTTGAAAGCCTTTTTGTATCGAAGAATTTTAACTTTTCAGCCTTCTTCACTTCTGCATCAAAATGGCCTTTTCTTTCTATTGGACCACTGATAAATTTGGGGAAATATGAAAGAAACAACAGAACAGCGATTATATTTTTATCCGCCCTGATATCAGCTTTAAGAACATCTGCAAGATATGATATTGCCGAAAACCCGTAAAAAGAAAAACCTATCATCGCAACAAAAGACATCGCAGGTATTTTCTGCACAATCATTGCGGCAACAATAAGCACAATGGTAAATATAAAGATTGCCTTAGCCTTATGAATTTGCTTTTTGCTTTTCATTTTTTCGATAGCCAAAGCGCTAAGATACACTAGCAGTGAAGTCACAACAAGTGTCACTCCCGCCGGAATATCCAATATAAATACATAAATATAACCCGCAATCGTAAGGAGTGCGGGTCTTATTCTGCCCGGAGCCACCCAGAACCCCAGACACACTAAAATCAAATATAAAATTGAAATCAAGTTCAATATCATAAATCAGCAACTCCGGATATTATGCAGCAGCAGTCACAAACTGGAATACCAAAAATCCTACATATAAGCACAACAGAATAATACCCTGTGCTCTTGATAATTTCTGTTTAACTATTGCCGGAATTGTCAGTATAAGCATTACAATCAGCATAAGCGGTGTATCAACAAGCAAAGATGAGAACACCTCGTGTCCGCCAACGTTTATCTTCGAAAAACCTGCATTTTCAAAGCTGAATGGTCCAAGCAGAACCGAAAATCCCGAAACCAAAACTATATTAAACAGATTGGCACCGATAACATTTCCAAGAGAAAGCGATGCGTGTCCTTTTGCAAGTGCGGTTATCGCTGTAACCAATTCCGGAAGCGAAGTACCGAGAGCAACAAAGGTTAATGCTATTACCGACTCCGGAACACCAAGTTCTCCGGCAATGTATATACCATTATCTACAAGGAGACGCGCGCCGACAGCAATAAGAGCAGCACCAATTATAAGCAGTACTATCATAAGCCAGACCGGCTTTTCTTTTTCCTTCTCTGCCTCTTCCTTAGCGGGTTCCGCTACCGCTTCTTTTGCATTTTTACCGGACTTCATATCTTTCATGGCATTAACTATGACAATTGCCATATATGCTACAAAAATCAGCAGAAGAATTATACCGACCGGTCTTGAAAAATTACCTGTTGTATATGCAACACCTGCATAAAATAATGCTGCTATGAAAAATGCCGTAACCGGAACGATAAGCGGCTTTCTTTCACACTTTGAAGGCTTAAATGCAATTGTAATTGCAAGAACAAGAGCCGTATTACAGATAATGGATCCTATTGCATTACCAAACGCCATCTGGCCGGAACCTTTAAGAGCTGATGAAGCAGATACCATTACCTCCGGCAGGGTTGTTCCGATCGATACAACCGTCGCTCCGATAATTATATCCGGTATATTGAACTTCTTGGCAATTCCCGTTGCCCCATCCACGAACCAGTCGCCACCTTTAATAAGGCATACAAGACCAACTATAAAAAGCAAAACTGCTATAATCATATTACTTCCTGTCATTTATGACACCTCTTTCATAATACAATGAGTTAAATTATATCCTCTGTAATCATATCCGAAAAATACACTCATTTCAAGACAATGAACTGCACTAAACACACCGAATATCACCAAACTATATCTTTATATTAACCCATTTTCCCTGCTTAAATCTTATTGTTCCAAAAGCAAATCTTGATACCTGATCGGCAAGGACTCCAAGCCATATTCCAACAATTCCCCATCCGACTATATATCCAAAGATATAAGAAACTGCAGTCCTTATTATAGTCACACTTATCGTGGAAGCTATCGCAGTATAAAGAGTATCTCCGGCACCTCTCAGGCAGCCCATGTATACAACCTGAATTACCTGGAAAAGAACAACAAAAATAATGACTCTCATTATGCTTACGCCAATATCAACTATTTCTTTTTCATCAAAGAACATACTCATCATTGGATTCGCGCCAAAATAATATAATACTGAAAGTATCAGCGCTATTATTATGGCAAACTTTTTACATATACCGCCGTATTCCTTAGCCTTATCCGGATCTCCCTCGCCAAGTGAACGCCCGATAAGCGCAACCGCAGCCGATTGTAGTCCATCTCCAAACGAGAAGGTCAAACCCATAATATTCATACCAACCTGATGTGCCGCCATCGCATAGGTTCCTTTATCTGCTGCCATAATTGCGGTCATCATAAATCCCACACGCATAAGAATCTGCTCAAAGAATACAGAATAGCCAAGTCTCAAAATACTTGTAAAAGACTTCCACTTTGGCTTGATTTTATTTTTCAGAATATATGGAATGCTGACAAAGTTATCCTTCTTCATTATAGAGATAATACTCATAATACTTGCAACAACAGTTCCAATTACCGTTGCAAGTGCCGCACCAGTCATTCCAAGTTTGGGAAATCCCCAATTTCCATTTATAAGAAGGTAATTGAATAACACATTAACGATGCTTGAAGTAATATTCGTACGCATCGTTATTTTGGTATTGCCTGCCCCTCTCTGAGCTGAGTTTATAACCATCTGCAGACAGTTAAAAATCATTCCGCCCATGATTATTCTAAAATAAAGAACAGCCAGATCATGCGTTTCATCCGTAGAACCGCACAATCTGATGAACGGACCTGCCAAAAATACGCACAAAATGCTGATAGCCACGGCTGCAATAATGACTGTCATAATTGCTGTTATCATTATGTGGTTGGCTTCTTTTACATCCTTTTCACCACGGCGTCTTGCAACCAGTGCCGACACGGCGATATTTATTGCAAAAAATAAAGAAAGACCGACAAATTTAGGCTGTGTGGTAAGTCCAACTGCCGCAACTGACTCCGGACCCATTGACGAAACCATAAAAGAGTCAATCAATCCTGCTGCAGCAACAAAAAATGACTCTACCACAGCGGGCCATGCCATTTTTATTGTGTCACTGATTCTGTCTTTACTGTTTGAAAAAATTTTCATAAGTTTATTCCCATAACAAAGGGCCGGATGATTACTCACCCGGCCCCAAAACTCATCTTAATTAATAAGTAATTGTTACTGCGTGCCAATATCCGTCTTTACAGCCTATCTTTGCAGTAATCTTCTGTCCCCTGTAGAGAACATAACTCTTAGTCAGGTAATCAAGCTTGAGCTGAATTTCACCCTGAGCTGTTGATAAATAAATGATATCACTGTTTGATTTATCACCAACAGTACCGGTAACAGTGTTTGTTGCTTCAAGCGTTGGAGCAGCTACAGTTGTAGTCTGAGCAGTATATCCTGTTGATATACTGTAATTGGTATCTGCCATTGAAACTGCATGCATATAAGCATCAGAACCACGTGCTACCTTAATCTCATATGTCTTACCAAGCATCAGTAAAGATAACCTGCTATAATCAGTAGTAGGATCAAGTTTAAGCAGCATATCTCCCTTATCAAGCTGAATCTCTAAAGTATCTGTAGACTTAACTGACTTAATTATACCATAAACAGTGTTTACATTTGATGTGTCAATTGTAACTGCAAGAGATTTTCCTGCTTCGTTTACCTTAACTGCATGCCAGAAAGCATCCTGACCATATTTGATATCAATATTAAGACTCTGGCCCGGCAGCAGACTCTTACATCCACTCATATCCGTATCACCATCAATCTTTATTTCCATAATACCGCCTGAAGTATTAAGCTTGATAAGGCTTGTGGTCGTTCCTGCTTCTACAGTACCTGTAACTTTAATATTATCCGCTTTTGCATTTACCGCACCTGTGGTCAGAGCAGCAAGCACAACAAGCGCTGCAACCAATATAACTGACAATATTTTCTTCATAATAATCACCCTTGTAATTAGATTAACATAACATTTGTTACGACAAAACTATACAATATATTGTGGTTACATGTCAATAGTAAAACAAGAAAATAGTTGACATAATTTTATTTCTCAAAGCCAATTACCCTAAGACATTTCCTATAAAAGAAACTAAAAACAATCGCAGGCAGGATAATAATAATCATAGTGCATATATTTATCAGCATCGCATTAATATCTGCTTTGATAAGAATATTCATAATTCTGTATCCAAAAATCATCTGAAGAGCATACATTTCAAGAGTTGCATTCCCAATCCATCTGATCGCCTTAAACTCCGGTATCATACCTACAAGCAGAATTATTCCAAGGTCTGCCGGTATTGCCATAAGATAAAACATATCCTTAATCGGAGTCTGCAGCTGTGGTCTGTATCCAAAATAATAAAGCAGCACATATCCGATTATCAGCAATCCAACACCCGTCAATACTCTGGCAATCTTCCTGTTAAGCAGGGACTTAAACTTCTCACTTTGCCCCAGATAAAAACCTGTCAGAATAATCGGGACTCTGTTCCAAAATATAAAAAGTGTATGATATTTCGTACAGTAGGTAAAAAGGAATGCAACCAGGAGCCAGACTGCCACGGCTGATAACAATGTAAGTTTTCTATTCTTTATGTCCAGTTTTTGATATATCGGAAGGAAAATATATACCAGCATAATTCCAGGCAAAAACCACAAAAAGCTTCCTCCACCCTTTTCCAAAAACTCAACTGCAAAAATCACCTTAAACAATCGTATCAGTGGCCATTTTGCATATATACAGGCGATGATGGCAAAAATAATATATTTGACATACACCTGCTTTATTCGCCCAAGAATGAAACTTCCATACTTTTCTACTTTTCTTCCTCCAATCGAATAGGCAGACAAAAAGAAAAATATATCCACTCCCCAATATGTAGTTTTAGTTAGAAAGCCCTCAGCCCTACTCATCGGATATGAGAGATTAACCCATAAATGAAAAATAAGTATCGCAAAGGCTGAAAGCATCATTAACGATTTTTTGTTCAACATATCTTTCTTATTCAAAAGAATTGGGCGCCATTACAAAGAACACATAGTTATCCATAATAACACACTGCATCTCATCTGCTGCGGTACAAATATTCCAGTTAAGCATTGAATGTTCTTCCAGAAGTCTTCCGAGCCTTCCGGCATTGTCCGTTTCAAAAATATAAGCGACAAAAGGAATGCTTCCAATCATCGGAGAGAATTTGACACCGTTATTAAATCCAATTACTTCACAGTCAAATCCATCCAGATAACCCGTTTCAACAGGCATTGTAACCATATTCTGTTCGCTCAGTACTTCGTTCTGTGCCAAAACACCGGCCACTTCTTCTATATTGGTGTTTTTAGCGATTTCTTCCTTAAATGCCGCAACAAGTTTCCCTGCTACTGTATTTGACACTTCCTCATTTGAAGTATCCCCCTGATTTTCAACTTCCTGACTGGTATTCTCTGTATTTGCACTCTCTGCACCTTCATTCTCGGAGCATCCTGTCATACTCAGGCATACGATGAGCATAAGTGCAAATATTTTTATCAATCCTTTTTTCTTCATAATATAATCCTCCTAAAACAATCCTGAATATAAATACATATATTATTATACATGAATAAACAATGCAATTAAGTACATATTATTTCATTGTTTTTTCACATTTAAAATGAAAATTTTTCTTACTGCAATTCTATCCCCAATATGGTTGTCATTATGCAACTAATGTGGTAATCTTGAATTTGTGGTTATCATAACTCTATATCGGGTTTTTAAAAACCTTTGTAAATAATCCAAACATCAAATAAAGGAGAAAAAAATGAGTAACGGTTATATTTTAAGTGCTTGCACAACCATGGACCTGAATCTCGAAAGAGCTAAGGCACGTGATATCAAATACATTCGTTTCCACTACGAAATTGATGGTAAACAGTATTCCGATGACTTTGGTGAAACAATTCCATACAAAGATTTCTATGCTGCAATGGCAAACGGATCTGATACCAAAACCAGTCAGCTGAATGCGGCCGAATTTGAAGAATTCTTTACACCATTTCTTGATCAGGGACTCGATATTCTTCACATATCCCTGTCTACAGGTATTTCCGGAGTATTTAATTCAGCAAGAATTGCTGCTGAAGAGCTTCGCCCCAAGTATCCTGACAGAAAGATATATGTTGTTGATGGACTTTGTGCTTCAGGTGGTCAGGGATTATTCATGGAAACACTGGCTGATATGAGAGATGAAGGAAAAACAGTTGACGAGCTTTATAGTTTTGCAGAAGAGAAAAAATTATATCTTCATCACTGGTTCTTCTCTACAGATCTTAAGTATTTTGTAAAAGGAGGACGTATTTCAAAATCTTCCGGTTTTGTAGGAACACTTCTTAACATCTGCCCTCTTATGAATGTTGACGTAGCAGGACGCCTCATTCCAAGAGCCAAGGTAAGAACAAAAAAGAAGGTTAAGCTTGAATTGCTTAACCGAATGATAGATCATGCCGATAATGGACTTGATTACTCAGGAAAGTGCTTCATCACACATTCTGATTGCTATGAAGATGCCCGTGAAGTAGCTGATATGATTGAAAAAACATTTAAGTCACTGAATGGCCCTGTCGAAATAGCTTATATCGGAACAACAATCGGTTCACACACAGGTCCCGGAACCGTTGCTCTCTTCTTTTGGGGAGACAAACGAGTAGATTAACAGAACCGGCAATGCCAGTGAATTATAATAAACATATCTAAATTCCAAACCCAAAGGAGTGGCTATCATCAACGTACCAAAAAGCATAAGCAGCGGTACGTAGAGAATCCACTCCTTATTTGATTTGGTCAAAGAGTATCCAAGTGCTATAAGTATCAGCCAGAAAGTACTTCCAAGTCCCCATAACATTCCATAACCCGGTATCATATTTCCAAGCTTCACCCATATTTCTCTTAATTTCACAAAGAACGAGCCCCTGAGAATCGGATCAGAATAAATACCGAGTTCATTCCGACTCACACCCTCAGCCTCAGCAATTGTATAATATACCTCAGGATACCAGTAGGCTCTTGTCTGTCCCACCCAGGCGTCAAAGTAAGTTCCGGGATATTTCATTCCAAGTGAAAACCATATTTTAAGAAAATCTCCCTTATGCTCTGCAAGATACTGCGGATGTCCGGCTCTTACCAGTTCCTTCATATTATCTGCACAGAACTCACAGTATATATCAGAGATATAGGTCAAATCCATTACTTTCTCAATTTCTTCAAGCTGCTCCTTTGGAACTTCCTTATTCTCAACCAAAACTCTCGATACCATTTGAATCGGCATGGCAACAGACTCGACAAAGTCGGGTTGAGACACGTTGAAATAGTTCATAACGGGGCCTTTGACAACAAGCGATACTATTATCCCACCAATTACAATAATCCATATGGGAAGCTTCTTTTTCCTGAATAAATATAAAATAAACGGCGCTGTTCCAAGGAAAGCGAACCAGCCATTTGACCTAAACAAAGACATTACAACTATCGCCAGCGAAAACAGAATATAATCTGATATTTGAGTTTTTATATTTGTAGCTACAAGCCTGATTAACGAACAGATAAGCGTAACCACAGCAAGAGAAAAGATTATATCTTTCCACATTGTTATTGCCATAATTGCATTAAATGGTACTACCGCAAAGAAAATGAGTGCAATCACTCCTGCCTTTCTGCTTTTGGTAACCTTATATAACGTGGAAACAAAATAACCTACTGCCAGCGAAAACAGGATCATCTGGAATAACGTATAA
The DNA here is from genome assembly GCA_024403415.1 of Lachnospiraceae bacterium. Lineage (GTDB taxonomy): Bacteria > Bacillota > Clostridia > Lachnospirales > Lachnospiraceae > JAILLW01. Next base: position 5,635 of record JAKSRY010000011.1, on the reverse strand, counting down.
CAGGCAACTGAAAGATTCATATTTCCGGTCAAATTAAAAATCGGTCTTACGATTGCTTCTATACATAAAGTATGCATCCAGGGATGATGATTGCTGTACTCTATTACTCCCATCGCCTGTTCCAACTGATTGATACTGTCAGGCGTCAGTATTCCAGGATATTCATACAAAAAGAACGGAAGATAACAAAGAAATGAAACACCGGCACTTAATGAAAAAATGTGTCGACAAAAGAAAGACTCAGTACTTTTCTGTACAGGCTCCGGCTTAACCCTGTTCATGTATACATATAGTAAAATAAGCAGGCTTCTGATTAACAAAACCATACCAAGATAAGCAATGACTAAAATTATAATTCGAAACAGCGCGTTTTCCAAATTTTCAAGCATCTTTCCGTTATCACCGAAAGTAACAAAGAATCCCAGAAATACGGATATTGCCAACGTAACTTTCAAAACCTTTTTCTTATAAATATCATCATTGGTGTCTTCGAGACACATACTGACTTTACGACACACGAAAATAACCCCTCCCAAAATGGGAAGGGTCCATATACTTGCAATACTGAGCCCTAAAACAAGAATCAGTGCCCAGGTCATTATGAATGGTTTAATATACAACAAAACTTTTTTCATCAAATCTACTGAATTTTAGCCTCTTTGCCTGTCTGTGCAACAGCAATATATGTTTTTCCTGTATTGAATACAATTTCCTGACCAAAATCATCATAATACTTGGTGGGCTGATGATCTGATGTTTTGGTCCAGGTACAATGAATTGCTTTTCCTCTTGTACAGAAATATCCTTCTCCGCTGCCTACAACATCAAAGCTCAGATAACCTTTTTTATCAAGCTTTTTCCAATTAGTATACTGAATAACTACATTATCAAAAGAAATCTGCTCATTAGTAAGTCCATCAACCTGTGCCTTACCATGTATATTTTTCATATATTTGCCTGTTGCTTCATTATACTCCAATGAACTCTTCGTATATGAGAATACATTTGAAAGGTCAATATTAAGTGCACTTTGGGCATCCGGATACTGATCTAGAAGATTCGGCATTTCAGCAGGAGTAAATGCAAAATGCGAATTGCAGTAATATTCAGGTCTTATTTTTGTAGAATAACCGAGCTTATCTGCTGCCTTCTTAATTCCTTCTGCAGAAATATATGCATTGTGTGGAACTTTTCTGTCCTTGGTTCTGAAGAAGAACTCCGAACCATGCGCTTTTCCGCCAACACCATATTCTGCAGCACCTGAAATATTATCAATATCCTTGGCGGTAATACGATCCTTCATATATACAACACCACCAAAATGGATAAGAATCGGATCCCATTCAGCAGCTATATGAATATAATACTCTCTACAGCTTCTTATATTTCCGATTTTCTCAAGATTCTGCCAGTCATCGATAATTGCCATCTGTCTTGATATATTACCCTCTTCCATTATTTCATATAGAACAGAAGCACTTCCTATTCCGTAGCTTGGCTGTGCAGCAAGATCTGTAGGCATCATCACCGCTATCGGACGAACTTCGCCCTGAGTAGACGATATATTTTCACCTGTATATACACTTACCGTAGTAGCGGCATTGGCATTAACCGAACCGGCATTTCCTCCAAATGCAGCTACACTTGCGATAGTCATTATCGTTGTTAAAAAGACTGATACTAATTTCTTCAATTTTATTTCCTCTTTCTATAATAAATCCGTTCTGTAATAAACGTTTCGTTGTCCCTCTCGTTGCAATAACATTATAATTCCTATTCCATATAATAAGAAAGCATTTCATACTTAACCTTACTGCCTTCTTGAATTTCTGCAGGCAGCAACGCTCTTGCCACAAGCTTAGGTTCTCCGTCAGGTTCCTCTACCTTCTTAAGATTGGCATAATCTCCATCTATACTTTCAACAATATAATGCATAGTTTCAAACATATTCATTCCTCCGGTCATCTGACATACTAATCCGCATTGTTTTCCTTAACAAGGGATTTTCCATACCATTTTTTCTTTGCCCAGTACCAGAGAACTATAAGTCCTCTCAGACACTCATCCGTGGCAGTTCCTGCAAACACTCCCGCAACTCCAAATCCAAGAGCCACACCCAGCGTATAACCTACTGTTGCCCCCAGTCCCCACATTGTGATAAGTCCTACAATTAACGGGAATATATATGCTCCCGCTGCTTTAAGAGAATTTACAAAGGTCATATTAAGGCATCGTCCTGCCTCGATAAATATATCAACTAACATTATACCACGACCAAGCTCAATAATCGCCTGATTCGATGTAAAAATACTTAATGTATACGGACAGAATATAAAATTCAACGTTGCAAGGCCAACGGTTATCGGCATGGACACACTAAGTGTCTTGAATACTCGTTTATATGCAACATCCTGCTTTCCTGCACCAACCAGATGTCCCGTGATAATCTGTGTTGCCATAGCTGATGCATTTGAAAATACCATTGCAAAAGATATCAGCGAATTACAGTAAACCCTTGCATTAACAGAATCATTACCCATTGAATTAATGAATGACAATAATACTATCTGGTACATATTGTAGGAAAGGTTTTCTCCGGCTGACGGAAGGCCTATCTTTATCATCTGGCCCAAAAGCTTGCCTGGGAATGGAATTAGCTCTCTTATTGAAAGTTTTCCTATTTTTGCCCTATAGAAGAATGCGATTGCAATAATTACAGCAATCAGGCGGGCAGTTACCGTTGAAATGGCAACGCCTCCGATTCCAAGATTCAGGAACTTAAGAGGGCCGTACAGGAACAGATAATTACCTCCTATATTTATCAGATTGATGACAACAGATACATACATTCCGACCTTGGAATATCCATTACATCTGAGAATCTGAAGCATAACATTATATACAGCCTGCAAAAACAGACCTCCACCTACTATATCGATATATAGCGCAGCTCCGGGCAGCATTTCTTCAGATACATTCAAGAATCCCAAAACCTGATACTTGAACAACACCAGCATGCCACTTAAGATTATTCCAAAGAACAGATTCACAATTACAGCAAGCGAATATATCCTGTTCATCTTATCCGTCTTCTTCGCACCAAGATACTGTGCAACAACTACTGACGTAGATGTTGCTATTATATTGAACATCAATATCAGGAAAAACATAACCTGATTTGCATTCCCAACCGAGCCAACATCATTTTCGTTATAGTGACTTAACATAAGCGTATCAACATTATTAAGGAATATGTTCAAAAACAATTCCACAAACATTGGACCTGCCAATACAAGTAATGGTGTTTTTTCATTTATTATTCTGGTTGTTTTTTCTTTAGTCTTCATACGTTTACCCGACATCAAATGACCTGTTTTTTTAATTCCAAAATAAAAGCCCGAGTCAATACCCGAACCAATCAATCACGTTTTATTTATTCAATAAAAACTGACATCTGTAAATAGCACCTTAATAAAACCAACCACTATTTCAGAATATCCACATCATATTCCTGTGTTATAAGAATGTCAATCAAATTTACTTAAAAATGCTTAGTGAAATAAATAAATAAAAATATCAAAAATTTAAACCCTTTTTACTCTCCGGTTTGTATATAGATTAGAACGACATTTCAAAACCTTTTTCAATATATATTTCAGGAGGAAAACCTATGAGAACCAAATATCCTATAATACTTGTACATGGAATAATTGCAAAAGATTCCAGAATCTTTAAGTGTTTTGGAAAAATAGACTATTTATTAAAGATACAGGGCTTTCATGTGTACAAATCAAATGTTGACGGTTTTGGAACAATCGAAAACAACGCAAAACAGCTCAAAGCCGAAATCAGAAAAATCATGAAAAAAGAAGGCGTAAACAAGGTAAATATTATTGGACATTCTAAAGGCGGACTCGACTCAAAGTATATGATTCAAAAGCTTGGAATGGAAAAACATGTGGCTTCTCTTACCACTTTGTGCACACCGCATTTAGGAAGCCCCATTGCTGAAAATATACTTCGTTCTCCTAAATGGCTCCTAAATATGATAGCATTCAGCCTTGATTCCTGGTATCGTTTTTTAGGTGATAAGCATCCTGATTCCTTAAAGGTATGTAAAGAACTCTCGACCGTTACCGAAATCCACGATAACATTCTTGCAACCTCACCATATGTTTATACCCAAAGTTATTCAACTACTATGGAAAGGGTAAGTGATGACCTGGCAATGAGTATTCCTTTGGCATTTTCGCATCACTTTGAAAAGAAGGAAAGCGATGGTCTCGTATCTAACGAGTCAGCAAAATACGGAAACTATCGTGGCCGCGCATTGGCTGATGAATCCATCTCTCACAGTGAGATAATAGATTTTATGGCGAATAAAAGAAAAAAAGCCAAAATCTATTCCTTCTATTCAAACTTATGTGAAGAACTTGCAGGAATGGGATTTTAGGCCTCATCAAACAGATATTTCAAAACCTGACAGAAATAGATTCTATCCAAACATTTCATCAGAATCAAAAATAATGGTAAAGGGACCATCATTTAATAATGAAATTTTCATATCCGCTCCGAATATTCCTTTCTGAACATTCGGAACGGATTTTTCACACTCTGAAATAATATATTCATATAAGTCATTAGCAAGAATCGGATTACCTGCCTTAACAAAGGATGGTCTGTTACCTTTCCTGCAGTCTGCATATAAAGTAAACTGAGAAATAAGAAGGAGACTTCCTCCAACGTCTGCCAAAGATAAATTGGTCTTACCATTTTCATCTTCAAATATTCTAAGACCGATAAGCTTCTTAATCATTTTGTCGGCAATTTCTTTACTGTCCGTTTCAGCAACACCGATTAATACCAAAAAACCTTTTTCAATTTGTCCCGTAACAACATCCTCTACAGTACAGGATGCGTTCTGCACACGCTGAATTACAAATTTCATTTTACTTTATTTGCTCCATTTAATCATAATTTCACTAGAATGTAATAACCTCAGGTCCCTTCATAAATGAAGAAATCGTAGCTGTGGCATTCTTAAAGTAGAGAACCTGTGTATTAGGATCATTGGCATCATATCTGTCCTTGAGATTGGGATATGCATCAAGCATTGAAGCCTTAGCTTCAACTCTGTCATCATCAACAAGTTCTCCTGCAACTCTTATCCAGTCAGTTCCCTTAAAGGCACATATTTCAGCCTTCGGATTTGCTGCAAGCTGCTTTGATACATCCTTGCTCTTTCCCGTCTGAATGTACAATTTTCCTTCAAAAATATGTATTGTTCCAAAAGGTCTTACTCTTGGCTGATCTCCATCAACTGTCGCAAGGTAATATACCTCTGCATTTTTAATAAAATCATATACTCTCTGCATTGCTCTTCCTTTCTGACTGAATTTTTAGTCCTCAACTTATATTTATTAATCTCAATCTAAATCATCATTAATATCTGATGGAATCATACTACTGGGATCAAAGGGCTTATTATTCAGCATATTCTGAGTATCAGTACCTGCTCTTCCCGGTACGTTAACACCTACAGGTGTCATTCCCTGTCCAGGTTTAGGTCCAGGATATCCTGTCGGCTGTACTCCGTTTCCGGGAATAGGTCCCGGATATCCTGTCGGCTGTACTC
>JAKSRY010000010.1 GCA_024403415.1 Lachnospiraceae bacterium | reverse complement strand
AATGGCTAATAATAGCCTTCATCTTGAAGGGTAAAGATTCGTTATCAAGTAATTCCTCGTAACTAAACTTTGCTCCAATATAAAGGCTTGAGGTATCCTGCATAATATGCTTATAAGGTTCATATGAAATTCTGTTATCATTTAGTTTATCAAGAAACATTAATCTATTCCTCTTGAAAATCTATGTATTCAATATTGTTTGATGTAATCTTAACAGCATCAAGAATTGCTTTTTTGCTGAAACTGCTATTCTCTGCCAGTTCATCAACCGTAACTTTTCTTCCAAGATCTTCTGAAAGTTCCTTTGCCTTATCAAAAATGGCATTAACTTTATTCGCAAGTTTATTGTCAGCATCATTTTCTTCAAAATCTTCAGAAACAAGATTTTCCATAGCATCCATAATAAGTTTTATTATCATTCCATCTGCTTCATCAGGGCTTTCCATTGCTCCAAGCATAGGGATTCCTTCAGCAACTGCAAGATTTCCTTCACCAATAAGATCTTCAATCAAAGGTCCCTGTCCAACATACAGTTTAGCTATCTCGACAACTTTGGGAAGATAATAATTTATGAGTTCAGAATAATGACTGCTGTCATTATTCATGGCAGACATAACATAAGCTTTCTTAACTGATTCTGAAATAATATCAACTTCAGAGAGTTCTTTTTGATATTCTTCGAATATATTTCTCTGCTCTGTTGTCAAAAAATCAGATTCGGGTAATGGTTCATTTATACCAATACCTTTAGACTTCAAATAATCAAACACAAGCTTAAACTGTTCATCGTTTAAGCTTGCAGACTCAAATCCTTTATTTATATCTTTTTCACTAATATAACCGCCCTGAAATCTTGCCTGATAAACAAGTTCTTCAAGTACTTCGGCAAATTCATTTTCATTTATCTTCATAACCGGTATTCCACCTGTCTCCTACATGTCTGTGAGTAAAAATATGATCTGAACAGTATTCATAGTTTCCTTCACACTTTGAACAGAATCTGAAACTGACATCCGGATTGTCTATACTGTTTTTGTCGCAAATCGCACATCTGTGTCTGGCAACTTCCGGTTTGTCTTTAGGTTCAGAATTCTGAGGTTTTGACTTTTGTCTGTTAGCATTGCTCTCATAAAAAATTGTACGCCCTCTGTTACCATGAAGTCTTTTCCTTTGTGTAATGAAAAAGATAAGGAAATTCAAAAGCGATGCAACTATAACAATGCCCATTGCAATATATACGGTGTTATCTTCAACAATAAATGCTTTAACATAAACATAAACATCGTAGATAAGAAAAGCTCCGTACACTATTCCGAGAAATGCTACTTTTATAGGCAAAATAAAGAATAAATATACATAATTATTCGGAAATGTAGCCGCAAATGCAAGGAAAATAGACATATTAATATAATATGTACTAATCATTCCCGCACCTTTCCATCCCTCATAGATAGGTAAATCCTGTCCATAAAGAGCGCGTCCAATTCCGGGAACACCAACTAAATACAAAATAAATGCAGCTATTATCGTAAATAGCATACCCGAAAAAATATACACATTAAACCTATAGGTTCCCCATACAGATTCTAATGATCTTCCGATTGAATAATAAAAATACAATACAATTATCGTCCAAAAATCAAACCTGTCAGGGGGTACAATAACCCATGAAAACAATCTCCATATTTGGAAATTATGAAGTATTTTATATGGGTCCAAATATAAATAATTAACCACATACGGCGCTATAAAATTAAAAATATAACCGACACCGTAACAGATAATTAAAATAAGAGGAAGATTTTTAATTGCATATTTTCCATACTTACGTTCAAAATTACTCATTATCTAATAACCTGTGACCAATTGTTAATTCCAATATGCTTTAATGCCCAATCCATATAAATTCCTTCATTTGGGGTGCCCATAGCATCATAACATTCTCTTGCTTTTCCATACATGGTAGGGAAAAATCCGTTTACATCAACCTCAAGATACATATACTGAGTAATATAAGGATTCATTTCAAAAGCAGCCCATGAAGCGCAAATTGCAGCAGCCTGATTTTCAACACCAGCATTTGATCCAAGTCCAATCTCTCCAATAATAATATCTCTTACCATTCCCTCTTTATTAAAATACGAAGGCTGAGTTAACAAGTTTGTTATAACAGAAAGATTTTGGAATGTAATAACCTGATTATTATCAACCTGTGACTTAAACATTGCTCCGTTTGCAAGTCCGCTCAAATCCCAGAACTTTGCATAATACAACGGATTAGGATAAGGATGAATTGATAAATCCCAGTCAATATTTCCATTCTTCTTCATAATGGTATTGAATCTGCTCATAAACTCATCACCATCGATATATTCATAATAGTCATTACCCTGAGGATTCTTATTCCATACCTGATCAAGGCTGATATATACTCTTGCATTCGGATTTACGGACTTAATTGCAGTGTAACAAACTCTGAATGCCTGTATATATTTATTCATATACATATCCCAGTCTGTCCATGCCATGTAATTCCAGCATCTCTCATTTACTTCATTTCCGATAACAAAGTCCTGAATATCTGTATTCATTGCATATGCTGTCATATCGGCAATAAGACCTCTGACACCATCTTCATCAGCTGCATTAAGCATATATGCAACAACAGGATTGTTTTTAACCATATGAGAGTCAGGTCCGTTTGCTGATTTATCTGCAACAGGAACATTTCTATCTGTAATTGTAAATACAGCATGCTGGCTACCTATAGGAAGTGCTATTCCAGAACCATCAAGACTGATATTAGCTACATTATCATGCTGAAGTGCCTTTGCCGGACGCTCTTTTCTTGGTTTTGGATTAATTGCTAGAACTTCAGGGTTCGTTATATATTGAGCATCATTAATAAGGGTAATGACACCGTTTCTCTTTACAGCAAGAACAAACTTGTTATAAAGACGAGATACACCCTCAGTATAATTTAACGGAAATGTTATCTGTACATGAGGAGCTGTCGAAACAGATGCTATTGGACTTAATCCATCAGCTATGCCATATTCATATGTTTTTAATTCATACAAATATATTTTTCCATCATCAGAGCTTACTGCTTTGTTAAAGTCAGCTGTATATACAACATTATCTCCTACTATAACGCACGAAGAAGAACTGGCGCTTACCATCGCTGTATCAACAGTATTAAACGCTTGAGCATCAAGATTCAATGCAGAAACTCCAATAACAACTGCCAGTGATACTGCTAATCCTTTCAATATCTTTGTCAATCTCATAATTTATATTCCTTTCTTTCGAATGATATCTTTACACATAAATATACTTATTAATCATAACACAAAATAAAATTATAGCCTACTAAAAAAAATTACTATATTTTTTTCTATATTATTAATAATCTTTTAATATCCATCAAATTGCTTTTTAATTCCATATATAGTAAAATGAATGATGTTTTGCACTAAAAATATATAATTAAAGAAAGAACTCATAAAAAGAGGTATTAAAATGAGTGAATTAAAATATTCATTGGGAATCGATATCGGTTCAACCACAGTTAAAATTGCAGTAATAGACAATAACAATAATATTCTCTATTCAGAATATAAACGTCATTATGCAAACATCCGAGAAACCTTATTTTCTCTTCTGTCAAATGCAAAAGAAGTTACAGGTAATATTGATGTACATCCTATGATTACAGGTTCCGGCGGATTAACCCTGGCTAACCATTTGCAGGTTCCTTTTATTCAGGAAGTAATATCTGTTGCCACTGCTCTTAAGGAAATGGCTCCAAAAACAGATGTCGCAATAGAACTTGGCGGCGAGGATGCAAAGATTATTTATTTTGAAGGTGGAAACGTTGAACAGAGAATGAATGGTATCTGTGCCGGTGGAACAGGTTCGTTCATTGACCAGATGGCTTCTCTTCTTCAGACTGACGCATCAGGCCTTAATGAATACGCAAAAACATATAAATCTTTATACGCTATTGCTGCAAGATGCGGCGTATTTGCCAAGACAGATATACAGCCGCTTATTAACGAAGGTGCTACAAAAGAAGATCTTTCTGCGTCTATTTTCCAAGCTGTTGTAAATCAGACTATTTCCGGTCTTGCATGCGGAAAACCAATACGTGGACATGTTGCATTTTTAGGTGGTCCTTTATATTTCCTTTCCGAATTAAAGACTGCTTTTATCAGAACACTAAAACTCGACGATGAACATATCATTAAAACTGAGCATAGCCATCTCTTTGCTGCAATAGGCTCTGCAATGAACGCCAAAGAAGAAGTTTCATATTCAATGGACGAAATGGTAAATAAGCTCTCTTCTGACATTAAAATGGAATTTGAAGTCGAAAGAATGGACCCTCTTTTTGCTACCAAATCAGAATTTGAAGAATTCGAGAAAAGACATTCAAAAGCTGAAGTTGTAAAGGGTGATCTTAAAAACTATTCCGGCAATGCATATCTAGGCATTGATGCCGGTTCCACTACAACAAAAATAGCAGTTGTTGGTGACAACGGAGAACTTCTCTACTCATTTTATTCAAATAATGACGGAAGTCCATTAAAGACTGCTATCAGATCAATTAAAGAGATAAAAGAATTAATTCCCGATACTGTTAAAATCGTTCGCTCCTGCTCAACAGGTTATGGCGAAAGCCTTATGAAAGCAGCTTTTCTTCTTGATGATGGTGAAGTTGAAACAGTCGCTCATTATCATGCTGCTGCATTCTTCAACCCTGACGTTGACTGTATTTTGGATATCGGTGGTCAGGATATGAAATGTATTAAAATTAAAAACCAGACTGTTGATTCCGTTCTTTTAAACGAGGCTTGCTCATCAGGATGCGGTTCATTTATCGAAACTTTTGCCAAATCATTAAATTATTCAGTACAGGATTTCGCAAAAGCTGCATTATTTGCAGAGCACCCTATTGATTTAGGAACAAGATGTACTGTTTTTATGAACTCAAAGGTTAAACAGGCACAAAAAGAAGGTGCTTCTGTTCCTGACATTTCAGCCGGACTTGCTTATTCAGTCATCAAAAATGCTTTATTTAAAGTTATTAAAGTTTCAGATGCTTCTTCTTTAGGAAAAAATATCGTTGTTCAGGGCGGTACTTTTTATAACAATGCCGTATTAAGATCATTTGAAAAAATTGCCAATTGTCAGGCAATAAGACCTGACATTGCAGGTATAATGGGTGCCTTTGGAGCAGCTTTAATAGCACGTGAACGTTATAATTCAGGTTATACAAGTTCAATGCTCTCTTTTGATGACATTATCAATCTTAAATTCGAAACATCAATGGCTAAATGTAAGGGCTGTACCAACAGTTGTCGTCTTACAATTAATAAGTTTTCAGGAGGACGTCAGTTTATATCCGGTAACAGATGTGAACGAGGTATCGGCAAGGAAAAGAATTCAAACAATGTACCCAATCTTTTTGAGTATAAATTAAAGAAAGTATTTGATTATGAACCTCTTTCTGCTGATAAAGCTGTAAGAGGCAGGGTCGGAATTCCCCGAGTTCTTAATATGTATGAAAATTTCCCATTTTGGGCTACATTTTTCAAAGAATTAAAATATCAGGTTGTTCTTTCTCCGTTGTCTACAAGAAAAATATATGAACTTGGAATAGAATCTATTCCATCTGAATCTGAATGTTATCCGGCCAAGTTGGCTCATGGTCATATCGAATGGTTAATTAACCAGAATGTAGATTTTATCTTCTATCCTGCCATTTACTATGAACGCGACGAGTTTAATGCAGAATCAAACAATCATTATAACTGCCCTATTGTGACTTCATATTCTGAAAATATCAAGAACAATGTTGAAGAAATCGGTCATGGAAACATCATATTCCGCAATCCGTTTATGTCATTTAAGAGCACAAAAACTATGGCTGATGTTCTTGTTAAAGAGTTTAATGACATACCTGCCAAGGAAGTTATAAATGCAGTTAATAAAGCCTGGACAGCATTGGAAAATGCAAGAAAAGATATTCAGAAAAAAGGTGAAGAGGTTATAAAGTATCTCGAAGAAACCGGCAAACACGGAATTGTTCTTGCAGGACGTCCTTATCATATCGATCCGGAAATCAATCATGGTATTCCCGAATTGATAAACAGTTTCGATATGGCTGTTTTAACAGAAGATTCTGTATCACATCTGGTCAAGCCTGAAAGACCATTAATCGTTTCCGATCAGTGGATGTACCACAGCAGACTTTATGCTGCAGCATCATATGTTAAAACTGTAGATAACATTGATTTAATACAGTTAAACAGCTTTGGTTGTGGACTAGATGCCGTTACAACAGATCAGGTTGCTGATATACTTAATGGATCAGATAAAATATATACCTGCCTAAAAATTGATGAAGTAAATAACCTTGGAGCTGCAAGAATCCGTGTTCGTTCACTTATCAGCGCAATTAAAGTTCGTAAAGAAAATAATAAAAAGAGAACCATAAGGTCTTCTGCTTATAATCGTGTATTGTTCACAAAAGAAATGAAAGAACAGTATACAATTTTGGCACCTCAGATGTCTCCGATTCATTTTGATTTACTTACACCTGTATTTGAGGCTGAAGGTTATAAATTTGAAGTATTAAATAATGATGGTCGTAAAGCAATTGATACAGGATTAAAATATGTTAATAACGATGCCTGCTATCCTTCATTACTTGTTGTTGGTCAGTTAATGGAGGCCGTTCTTTCAGGCAAATATGATTTGTCCAAAACAGCGTTATTAATTACTCAGACCGGTGGTGGTTGTAGAGCAACCAATTATATTTCTTTTATTAGAAGAGCCCTACAAAAAGCCGGTTATCCTGAAATTCCGGTTATTTCACTTAACTTAAGCGGTTTGGAACCAAATCCCGGATTTACCATCTCCTTAAAAACTATGGTCAGAGCAGTTTATGCTTTGACTTTCGGTGATATATTTATGAGATGTGTATATAGAATGAGACCATATGAAGAAGTTCCCGGCCAGGTCGAGGAAGTACATCAGAAATGGTTAAAAGAATGTACTGATTTTGTAACTAATAAAAAATTAAGTTACTCTAAATTCAAAAAAATGTGCCGTGAGATGATTCAGGATTTCGATTCCATACCTATTAAAGATATTAAGAAGCCGCGTGTAGGTATTGTTGGTGAAATACTTGTTAAATATGCACCTGCAGGTAATAACCATCTTGTTGATTTACTTGAAGCCGAAGGAGCTGAAGCTGTTGTTCCTGATTTAACAGACTTCTTCCTTTACTGTTTCTTCGATCAGATATTTAAGGCTGATTACCTTGGAACAAAGAAATCTTCTGCAACATTTAGCAAAATTGGTATAGCCGGAGTTGAAAAGCTGCGTTCAGCTGCTCATAAAGAATTCGAAAAATCTGTACACTTTAATCCTCCTGCGTCAATTTATGAAACTGCAAAAAATGCTGAACCAATTGTAAGCTTAGGTAATCAAACAGGTGAGGGCTGGTTCCTTACAGGTGAAATGGTTGAATTAATCAGAAGTGGTGTAAATAATATTATTTGTGCTCAGCCTTTTGGCTGTCTTCCAAATCATGTTGTTGGAAAAGGTGTTATTAAACCACTTAGAAAACTCTACCCCGAAAGTAATATAGTTGCAATTGACTATGATCCCGGTGCATCTGAAGTTAATCAGCTTAACAGAATTAAATTAATGCTATCTACTGCTGTTAAAAATCTTAAAGTGACAGATGATACAGATATATAAGATATTTTGAGGTGTCGAAATGGTAAAACCTGAATTAAATGAATTAAAAAAACAATTTACTCCCAAAAACTGTTCTATCAGCAGAATATGCGGATGTTATGTCGATGGTGAGAAAAATATAAAAACTACATTTTCCGAGAGTTTTCTTAATCTGCCTGAGTTAGAAACATTTAAGTATTTTGAAATTTTAAGAAAATCATTATCAGGAACTATTGGAAAGAATGCCTTAAATCTTGAATTTCCAAATGAACAGGAAAACGAAGGCGGTACTCAGGATTTCCTATTTAAACTTCGAAATTCAAAATTAAAGGATGAAGCTTTATTAAACCAGTTTTACGATATGGTTATCAACTATTATGATTATGTAGGTAATTATCTAATCCTAATAATTACTGATACCTATGATGTTCCGGTAAAAACATCTGATGGAATACTGAATGATGAGTCCGACAGCGTATATGATTATATATTATGTTCGATTTGTCCTGTAAATCTTTCAAAACCCGGATTATCATATGATTCAATTGCAAACGAGTTTCATAACAGAGTGCAGGACTGGGTTGTAGATTTACCTGATGCTGCTTTCCTCTTCCCTGCCTTTAATGACAGAGCTTCTGACATACATAATTGCATGTATTATATTAAAAACTCTGAAGAGCTTCATGATGATTTCGTTAATGGAGTTTTAGGCTGTTCTCTTACACTTACTGCAAAAACTCAGAAAGCTGCTTTTCAGGCACTCATCGAAGAAACTCTTGGCGATGAAAACAACTATGAAATAGTTCAGAATATTCACGAGAATCTGACTGAAATGGAAACTGAGCATAAAAACAGAGAAATAGCTGAACCACTTAAAGTCAGTAAAAAAGAAGTTAAGAATATCTTTGAAAAATCAGGTGTTGATTCTGAAAAGATGCAGATATTTGATAAACTTTATGACGCAGCTGCCGGTGAAAAAACTGAATTGTATGTATCAAATCTACACAGCAGCAGGTCTTATGAAGTTAAGACACCTGATGTAGTTATTAAAGTTAATCCCGAAAGATCTGATCTAGTTAAAACTCAGATGATTGACGGAATAAAATATCTGATGATAGAGGTTACCGACCAGGTTGAAGTAAACGGTGTCGAAGTCAGGGTTTAAGACCTGACACATTTCTTAAAGTAATCTCCTCTTTCAGCAAAATTCTTAAAATATCCATATGAAGCAGCTGCTGGTGACATGACTACGGAACCATCAGCTGTTATTTTTTTAGCCAATTCAACAGCTTCTTTCAGGTCATTGACATACCTACAGTTACTGTACTCTTGTACAGAATCATAAATACGTTTACCTGATTCATAACAAAATATAAAATTCAATTCAGTATATGAAGGAATAGCTTTAATCAAAGGTGAATAATCAATTCCTCTGTCCATCCCTCCAATTATAAGAGTTTTCAAATCTTTTATACTTCTAATAGCGCTTAATGTTGCTTCAGGTATTGTTGAAATTGAATCATCATAATATGTAACATTATTAATGACTGCAAATTTTTCAAGTCTGTGAGGCAAACCATTAAATGTCTTTAAGGATTGTCTGACTGCAGATGCATCTATATCAAACAATTTAGTTGCAAGATATGAAACTACTTTAGCATTCCATTGATTGTGCTCACCTAATATTTCCAATTCATATTCTTCATCAATGTTTGAATCAATCAAAATCTTTTTTGCTTTTGTCTCAATACCAGGAACAGTTTCACCACACAAGAAGTAATCATTTTCAGTCTGATAACCTGCTATATGCGCTTTAGCTTCAAAATATCTTTCTCTGGTTTTATAATAGTCAAGATGATCTTCAAACAAATTTAGAAAAATAGCTATATGCGGAGACACTGTATTATTTGCTAATTGGTGACAGCTCATCTCATAGACTCCAATAGCGCCATTTACCATTTCTTCATAGGCATCGAGACAGGGAATCCCTATATTTCCCAATAAGCATACTTTCTCAGATAAATTTTCTTTTAATACCTTATATATCATGGATGTAGTGGTACTCTTCCCCTTCGTACCAGTAATACCAATTGTACGATCTTTAAATTCCTCTAAAAACAGTTCAGTTTGAGAAGTAATCTTCGGTTCATCTACATAAATATATGGTACACCAGGACTCTTAATGACATAATCATAATCATCAATAGGAAGATCGTCTCTTGTACCTTCAAAAACATCAACTTTTATAGTATTGCAATATTTTTTTAGGAAATTTTCAGAAGATTTTCCTTCTAAACCATATCCCCATAATAATACTGTTTTATTTTCAAATTTATCTGTTAAATAACTCATATATTCTAACTCGCTTACAAATAATTTTCCTCTCAAACAAAAGACCTGTATATAACAGGTCTTTTGTAGTCATAAACAGGAATGACGTAAATCTAAATCAAGTAAAAAATTAATTTCTAAAAAGATCTCTAAACCATTCAAGGCTTGAATTATACGCATCATATAAAGCTGCAGAGTCTATATTATTAAGAAGAACTATTCTGTCAACAGAAGTCCACTCGGCACTCTCATAAGATATGATAAAATTAAGTATATCAGCAAATTCACCTGTGTTATTAACAAGTGCATTTTCGATTGTCTTTGATACTTTAACCTTTTTCAAAGCCTCTTCCATTGTCATATCAAGAATAATATCAATAACAGAAAACAGACCCATTAAGAACAATTCCGATGTCTGACCACCAAGTCCAAATAAAGGTGCAAGATTCTCAGCAAATTTAGCTCTAAGAAGTGAAACTCTTGTAATTTCACTAGGTTTGTCTGAACATAACTGATTAGTAACTGCCGTATTAATCCACTTCTTAAGTTCTTTTTGACCAAGCATCGCTGCTGCATGTCTGATTGATGTAATCTCAGAATTAACTGACATTCTATTAACCATTTGAAGTAATTTAACTACTAATGCAGTATCTCTTCCTATGATATCTGCAGCTTTTGTCAAATCAAAATCAGGATCATTAACTATATTAAGAAGTTCGATATAATTGATCTTCAAAGGAGCTACTTCTGAAGCACCCTTAGTAATTGGAAGTCTGTAAAATGGTCCCTCATAAAGTTTATAACCACCATCAGCAACAAGTTTATCGTAAATCTCCTGTGATTCAACATTAATAGCACATAAAGAAATATTTGGATATACTTTAGAAAAATATATCTTAGCCTTTGCTATATCAATTTTCTGATTGTCTAATAATATATAATCCAATTGACTGATTATAGCTTTATAAGGTTCAAAATCAGATACCTTAAGTTTACGTATAGCGAGCTTAAATCCTGCTTCCTTAAGTTCTTTAATACGTGAAACATACTTTTCATCAGGTAAAACAGTATTATCCATAAGTAAAACAATTCTGTTTTTAGGAGTATTTTCACCACACTGACTTGCAATATCAGTAAATAAGGATATATGATTAACCGACACAAAAATATCAGCAGTATCATCGATAGTCTCTATACCCAGACTCTTAATAATATCTATTCCATCTATATTTCCAACACCATCATACATTCCGGTGCCCCTAAGAGATGGATTAATAAACATATTCTCCTTCTGGGAAAATAAAGAATATGCAGAAACAGACATTTTATCATCAAATAAAGGTATAAGTGTTGCCAGCATATAAGAAATCCTCCTTAACTTATATAAATATACACTAATTATCTATATAATTCTTTTTTATATTGTATCATTTTTACTAATATAAAACTACATTAAATAACAAAAAAGTCCGACCTCAAACAATTGAGATCGGACTAATATTTTACATATAATATTAACTAATTTAACCCTTAACAGATCCGAGAGCAACACCGGCAATGATGTACTTAGAAAGTAAGAAGTATACAATAAACAAAGGTAAAACTGTTAATGTTAATCCTAAATAAACAGTACCATATTCTGTCTTATATGCATCACCCTTAAGCAAACTAACCATCATAGGAAGTGTATTCTTCTTCTGGTCTGGTAAAAGTACCATAGGTCTAAACAAGTCATTCCATGTACTAACGAAAGTAAAGATTGCCTGAGTAGCCATAGCAGGTTTCATAATTGGAAGTGCAATTCTATTGAATATATAGAATTCTTTAGCTCCATCAATTCTGGCTGATTCAACAATTTCAAGTGACAATGAAGGAATCATGTACTGTCTCATGAAGAATACCATTGAAGGTGCCTGAATTGCAGGCAAAATCAACATTAAGAAATTATTCTGCATTCCAATCTTATAAACGAATGTTGTATAACCAATCAATGTAACCTGTCCAGGAATCATCATAACGGCAAGGATAAATGTAAAGAACGCATTTCTAAACTTCCATTTATATGCTACTACACCATAAGCTGTAAGTGTTGAGAAATATACAGCACATATAGTTGCTCCAACAGAAATAATCATTGAGTTGAAGAAACCTCTTACAGGTGCAAAAGTTTCATATCTTTCAAATACCTTAAAGTTATCAAGTAACGATCCTGATGGCAACAATGCTACAGCACTCTGAGAAATTTCAGCAGTAGATCTTGTTCCATTAATAATCATAACCCAGAACGGGAATATACACAAAATTGCAAGGAAAATAAGCAAAATGTATACAAAAAACTTATATACCAAAGAGGCACGTTTTTTAGATTTCATGTTTAGTTACCTCCCTTCAAAGCTTTTTGAGCTTTTTTGAATTCTCTAGTCTGCTGTCTCATCAGTTTGTTCAATTTAGCTTCATCCTTATCTCTCATAACATAGAACATGATTGAAGCAAGAACAGCAATAATGAGGAACATAAACATACTTGCGGCAGCACCCTGACCATAGAAATGCTTACCATCAAATGCCTTATTGTAAATATAACAGCTTGTTGTCAAAGTCGCATTAGAAGGACCATTCTTAGAAACAAGCAAGTGTGGAATATCGAACATCTGAAGTCCACCAATCAATGATGTAACTAAAGAGAACAACATAATTGTTTTAATATTAGGCAATGTAACATGGAAGAACTGCTGAACTCTTGATGCTCCATCAACTTCAGCTGCTTCGAATATTTCAGGACTAATACCCAAAATACCGGAAATAAATACAATCATTGAATATCCATACCACATCCAAAACTGTATAAACGATACAACCCCTCGCGCAACCGTCTTATTTTGGAAGAAATAGATATTATTATCAGAAGCAGTAATTCCAAGTGCATGGAACAAATCGTTTACAGGTCCTTTAGGATATCCAAAGAAGTTTGTGAACAATACTGCAATTGTTGCTGCTGTAATAATATTAGGCATATAGAAAACAACCTTAAAGAATCCCTGTCCTTTAATCTTGCTTCTGTTATCAGTAAATATTGCAGCAAGTAACAAAGCCAAAACAATCTGTGGAATAAAGTTAGTTATCCATAAAAGCCATGTATTTCCAAATGCTGTCCAGAATGTCTCCTGTCCTAACACCTTCTTGAAATTACCAAATATATCATCCAAGAAATGCCATTCATTAGTCGGCAATGTCTTTAAGTCTGTAAATCCAATTATTAAAGTAAATACAATGGGATATAACTGAAATAGTAAAAAAGCTACTGCAAACGGAATACAGAAAAAATATCCGTATTTTGCATAACTCATTTTTTTCCTTTTCATTCTAGTCCTCCAATACATTCATTAATAATACTCTGATTTGAGTGAAAATGAAAAAATATATGGACGGCGGAGATGTCTCCACCGCCCACACATTAAATACCTACTATTAACTTAAATCAAATATGAATTAGTCGATAGCAAGATCAAGGTTTTCTGAAACAGTTGTCTTGAAGTCAGCGATTGCTGTATCCTTGTCCTTGTTTCCAGCTGTGTATTCACGAACCTGATCTCTCCAGTAACCGTTGATTGTCTCATCGTACTGTGTAAGGTTTGTTCCGTTTGCATACTGGTTAGCAGGAACGAATACGTCAAACATATTCTGTCCGCCAAGGAAATCAAGAGCACCATCAGACATAGACATTACAGTACCTGATGCAACAGTATCCTTTGTACCACCTTCGCCGTACAATGTTCCGTTAGCCCATGCATACTGAAGACCATCTGTTGTGCAGTCAAGTGTGATCCAATCGATGATCTTACCAACAGCTTCCTTCTTTGTAGAGTTAGCGTTAGCAAGTACCCATGTACCACCCCAGAAGAAACCGATAGGAGGAGCACAAACTGCCCAGTCACCATATGTTCCTTCACCTACAGATGTACCACCACAGTTCTGACCGATTGTGTAGTTGATCAACCAAGCAGGTCCGAAGAAACCGAATACCTTCTTAGCGCCATCAGCCTGAGCGTCTGCCATATCAGCAAACCAAGCTTCTGTCCAGTCCTGTGTATCGTTGTGGTAACCATTGTCCTTTAACTTCTTAGAAAGATCCATGAAAGCTTCTCTCTTAGGATCGATGTTAAGAGCGTCATCAATGATCCATCCCTTATCAGAGCTGTTCTCTACAGCGTGCCACATATCTCCGTCACCAGATACGATAGCGTATCCCTTAGACTTTAATGTTTCAGCAGCTTCAAAGAACTTATCCCAGCTGTTTGAACCAGCGCCGATTACATCAGCGATAGTAGCAGGATCATCTGTTCCGAATGCATCAATAGCGATTGAACGACGATAGATGAATGCACCACCTGTAGCCTGGTAACCAAGTCCTACAAGCTTTCCATCTGAAGGTCTTGTTCCTATATCAACTGTGTACTGAGCGATCTGAGCATCAGCAACTTCCTTAGCTACGTCGATACCAAGATCTTCGTAAGCTGCTGCGAACTGAGCTGCATCACCCTGTGTATACTTAAGAACGAATGCACCTTCAGCTGCATAGATATCAGGAGCAGACTCGCCACCAGCTGCAAGAGCTGTGTCAAGTGCAGGCTGATATGCACCATCAGTTGTAGGAATAATTGTTGTGTTTACTGTGTATCCGAAATCAGGATGTGTTTCAAGATACTTATCAACCATCTTAGGAATCTCATCTGTGAATGAGTAGAGGTTGATTACGCCGCCTTCAGCAGCTGCTTCTTCTGTTGCAGGAGCTTCTTCTGTTGCAGGAGCTTCTGCTGTTTCTTCAGTAGCTGTTTCTGTAGCAGCTTCTGTTGTCTCTGTTGTAGTTTCTGTTTTTGTTGTGTCTGAGCTACAAGCTGTAAGCATTGTTGCGATCATAGCAACACTGAGAACTACACTAAGAACTTTCTTCTTCATTTCTCATTTTCCTCCCTTGAGTATTTATGCATGGAGCACTATGCCCCATACAATTGATAGAATATCACATTACAACTCAATTGTGAAGTACTTTTTATTGTTTTGTTCAAAATTTGTTCAAATATAGGTAATATTTATGACTTTTTTCAAGAAAAAAACATCCAATTTGCTTAACAAACTGCTAAATTCCGTAAATTCTTTGGGCAAAAATGATACACTTGCCAAATAATGTCAGTTTTAGCAACAGATGACTTTTTAAGATATTTAACGACTTATTCGTCTTCTTTAGGAAGCTTATTAAAAAAAGAAATTGCAAGAATTACTGCCGGTATAACCGAAAGAACATAAGCAACCGGTTGAGCTTCCTGAACTCCACTCATTCCTCTCAGATTTGAAAGAATGAACAAAGCGGGAATAAAAATAATTCCTCCTCGAAGTGATGACAAAAAAGTCGCTTTAAGTTTCATTCCGGAAGCCTGCATTAGCATTTCCGTCACCATACATACTGCTAAAAACAATTGTGCAATCGACTGCAATACAAAAGCTCTTCCTGCAAGGTTAACAACTATATCATCATTTCGAAATACTCTGATTAAATCTTCATATATAAATAAAGAAATAGCTGTAAGCACAATCAGTACTCCGGTCGAAAGCATAAGCGTCACTTTATATGCCTGTCGTACACGTAAGTATTTTTTTGCACCGAAATTGTAACCGCATACCGGCTGGAACCCCTGTCCCATTCCAAGAGCTATGGCAAATATAAAAAATGAAACTCTCGAAACAATACTCATCGCAGCAACACCCGGATCACCATCTCCCCATTTTGCAGCTTCAAAATTAAGTAATATAGTAGCTAGACTTCCCAATGCCTGACGAATCAAACTCGGCAAACCTGTTCCACATATAACACCAAGTGTCCTTATCTTCTTATCCACAAGTGAAAGTGACAACCTGCATTCAGTCTTTCTTCTTAAA
Source organism: Lachnospiraceae bacterium (assembly GCA_024403415.1). Classification (GTDB taxonomy): domain Bacteria; phylum Bacillota; class Clostridia; order Lachnospirales; family Lachnospiraceae; genus JAILLW01. The sequence continues at coordinate 58,452 of JAKSRY010000010.1, read as the reverse complement.
AACATCGAAAGTAAAATTGAAAAACTGATTGTCTGCGAAACAGCTGTAGATATTCCTGCACCGGCAATGCCCATATCAAATACGAACATCAAAAGTGCATCACCTGCTATATTTAAAAGACCTCCTGTCAGAAGACCTATCATTCCAAGAGCTGCTTTTCCTTCGTATCTAAGAATATTATTTAAGGTAAAACTTGATACCATAAACGGTGCTGTTAATAAAATGTAAGAAATATAGGTTTTGGCATACGGAGCTATAGTATCGGTACTTCCCAGCATATAAACCAGCGGATCAATAAATATCCAGCAGATAACTGCAACCAGAATTCCTAAAAAAAACGCTCCAAAAAAACCAGTCGAGGCTATTCTTTTTGCATCATCAACTTTTCGGGCACCAAGGAGTCTTGACACTATACTTCCTGCACCTTGGCCAAACATAAAACCGACTGCCTGAATAATTGCCATAAATCCAAACACTACACCCACTGCCCCACTTGCTGAATTACCAAGAGTTCCAACAAAGGCAGTATCTGCAAGATTATATATGTTTGTAACAAGCATACTAATAATAGATGGTATGGCAAGGGTAATAACCAGCTTCGATACCGGCGTACTGGTCATCTTATTGAATTGTTTATTATCGTCTGCCATAATGTTCTAAAACATGCTCCTTAATTACATTTTAATATTTTTATTTCATAGCCGCCAAGAACCAGTTCCCCACTATAATTTATCGTGTTACCATCAAGCAGGTTTGCAAAGCTTCCACATCCCGAATCAAAATGAGCATAATAATCATTTGAATCCATATTAATTGCAACAATGACCCTGTCACCATCACAGTTTCTTTCAAAAACACACTGCTTATTAGTCAATACAAGAGATCTTAACCCACCATAATTTAAAGCCTTTGAATTTCTTTTGATTTCCGAAAGTTTTGAAATGAAAGTTGTTAAATCATTCCATTCAGGCTTTTCAAAGCATGGACGCAAAGCCGGATCACCTTCTGACTTGTCTGCTTTTGCTCCCCATTCACTTCCATAATACACAGAAGGAATTCCCGGCATTGTAAATGTCATTCCATATACAAGTGGCAGGCAGTTCTGATCATTAATAATGGTAGCTATTCTTGTCACATCATGATTATCGCAAAATGATAACAAATGCCTTCCTCTGGCAACCGTCCAGTCTTCCGGCCCAAACAAGCGCAACAAAGAATGCATTATTTCAAACATATTGCAACTGTTAAATGCTGAATGAATTCCCTTATAACACTGATAATTGGTTACCGAATGTATATTTTTTGCATCAAGTATACGACCATATTCTCCATGAAGTACTTCTCCAAGCAGGAAGAAATCTTCTTTTAATGAATCACAGTAATCTCTAAGTCTTCTGCAGAATTCATCAGTAAGACAATATGCAACATCAAGCCTTATACCGTCTATGTCAAACTCATCTACCCAGCTTTTTACGCAGTCAAAAATATGTTCTACGACATCATTATTATAAAGATTCAATTTTACAAGATCGTAGTTACCTTCCCATCCTTCATACCAAAGTCCATCATTATAATTAGAGTTTCCTCCAAAATCTATTCTTGAAAACCAGCTTACATATGGAGAATTTTCTCTATTCTTAAGTACATCCTGAAAAGCCCAGAAGCCTCGTCCGACATGATTAAACACGCCATCAAGCACCACCTTAATTCCTGCATTATGCAGTTCAGTACATACCTCCTTAAAATCTTCATTGGTACCGAGTCTTACATCAATTTTTTTGTAATCTCTTGTATTATATCCATGTGTATCAGATTCAAATATTGGACAAAAATACACAGCTCCAACATTCAGTTTCTGAAGATGCGGAATCCAATCCTTAACCTTAGAAATTCTGTGCTCCAAAATCCCATCATTCTCAAACGGTGCTCCACAAAACCCCAATGGATAAATTTGATAAAAAACTGTTTCATATGCCCACATAATGTAATCTCCTTAAAACTATTTTATTATTAGTGAAATTATATATAAAAAAGTAAGATGTAAAGGATAAAAACCATATGTAAATATCTTTGGAAGTCCTTTACCTCCTTTCTTCTTTTCATCATATAAATATATAAATATCAGAGCTATCAACGACACTAATTCATTTTCCGCTCCGGTGATAAGAAAATTAAGTGAAAAAATACCATTGTTTACACAATAATCCAATCCATAATGTCTTAAATAATATAAAGGTGTAATCATTACAGATCCTGCTATAAGCGCAATCCCACCATATAGTAAAAGTTTGTCAGTCTTATATCTGAATATATAAAACACAAAAGCAATAACAATTCCGGTTATCGCATATTCTGATCCTATTACAAAACTTATTACACATAAAATTATAAATGAGCCAATCCGTAAAAATATATTTCCGAGTTTCTCATACATAAATATATTAAGTGCAGCAAGGATTAACGTAAATAACACCGTCACATCTTCTCCGGAATCCCATAACTTTCCACAGTTAAATAGCATATGCGGTATAAAAGATATTAGTCCAAGAATCAGGAGTCTCAAGATATAATAATATAAATTATGAGAATGATAAATTCCTTCGACAAGTAAAAAAACAAATAGTGGAAAAGCTATTCTTCCTATTACTCCACGTATCAAAAACTCTAAAACACTTCCGTGATAATTATATCCGGCATTCTTTAATATTATAGGAAAAACACTACACCCCAAATGATCGATAAACATAGTTATCATTGCTATAATTTGAAGTTGTGTTCGGTCTGTTCTTACAGTTTTCATCGATTACGTCTGTCTCTGCCTGTCGATTCATAATATCTGCGTTTATATTCATACATCTCACGATCTGCTTTTTTAACAAGAAAATCTACTGCTTCATCAGGATAATCAGCAGCTTTTACAATTCCATATGAAACGCTCAGTTCAACGGAATCATTTTCCTGATTCCATAACTCAACCTCATCATCAACCATTTTACTGATTTCATCTCTTGTTTTATCGCAATCAGGTAATATAACCGTAAACTCATCTCCTCCAATTCTGCAGGGATAACCGGTTTCTCCGTAGGCCCGCTTAATGACAGTGGCCGCACCGATAATAAGTTCATCACCAGAAGCATGACCTTTTTCATCATTAATCTGCTTAAGGCCATTTACATCAAAAACAATTAATATCATTTTTGACATCTGCTCTCTGTTTCTGATTTCCTCAATTTTATCTTCATAAAATCTTCTGTTATAAAGTCCAGTGAGTTCATCGTGATAACTGATATCAGAAAGAGTTACCACTTCAGATTCAAGAGCTTTCTTTTGTTCCGCAAGAAGTCTTGTATGAATACGTTCAATGGTTACATCTGTGAATCTTATTACTTTACCGACTATCTTACCCTCATCAGAGATAATAAACTCATTTACTTCATAAATAACATCATCTAAAACAAAATCCTTTACCATTCCCAAGTGAAAATCTTCAAATTCAGGAGCTTTAATTCTAATATCATCATTAATGGCAATATCCGAAATTTGAGGAAACAATTCTTTTGCTTTTCCATTGCATCCTTTAAATTGAAATCCTGAATCCAATACAACCAAAGCCTCTTCCATTGACTGAAAAATATATCGCGAGGCAACATTTGAAACATCATACAGATTATCATGATAAATCAGTACCAGTAAAACAGCCACAAATATTGCTATCGATGGTGAATGAAATTCAAACGGAGTATTAACAAATTTAGGATAAAGATACGCAGGTATAGGAATCAAAACCGCAACAAACATTCTCCATGCTTTCATCTTGTTTACTCGAATATTTTTAACAAGATATCTTGCCGCGGCATATAGAATCAATGCAAAATATACGCAAATGGTAATAGTCATGACATTATGAAACGGACCATATGATGTTTTAAGACATCTGACTCCATCCCTGTATATTACCCAGTAGTTTTTATAAAATAATTTATGCTGATTTTGTGTTATCACCGAGAAGCTTAACAATAAATTGAATATGCTCAAAACAGTTTTCAATATTGAATGTATTTTAATTCCACAATAATCAAATACAAACAGCAAAATAAAAAACGTCAAAAAAGGCATCGCAGTATAAATAAGTTTTTGTCCTGCCAGCATCCCATCATCGTTAACCGCCAGAATTTTCATAAAAAATCCAAGATTAACTATCAATGCAGAAAAGCATATTAATAGCATAAGTTTTTGCATTTTACTTGCATTTTGTCTTGCAACTACATATGTTCCCGTCATTGTTACTATCAATGATACAAGATAGATAACATCAAACAAAGTTTGCATCAGCTATAGTTCTCCTTTTACCTGATACTACTATAACAAAGTTATAAGCCTGGATCCCCAAGCTTATTACTTTATACAATATTCGTTATTAATAAAAAACACTTTTCAGTTAAATCAAAAAGAAATTATATATAATAACTATTCACATATAATCTTTCTTACAAAATCCTCATGAATCGGTTTTGCAAAATTTGTTCCGTCATCGAAACTCATTATTGCACCGGTTCCCTTTTGAAATACAAACCTAAGTTCACCATTTCTCACCTTTTTATCTGTATACAATTTCTTAATAAGTTCTTCCTTATCTATATATTCAGGAATTTCCGAAGGCAACTTAGCCTTTTCCAAAATCTTCTTCATTTTGTCAACATCTTCCTGAGCAGCAAAGCCAAGCGCGCATCCAATCCTCACCTGCGCCATAAGTCCGATTGCAACAGCTTCCCCATGAAGTAATCTGTAACCACTAACGGTTTCAATTGCACGTCCAACCGTGTGTCCAAGATTCAAAATTTCACGAAGACCGCTTTCTTTTTCATCCTTCATGACCACCTGATATTTAGTCTTACAGTTAAACTCTGCAACCTTGGTACAAACATCATTATCTATTGCAAATACAGCGTCCATATTTTCATATAGATAATCAAAAAATTCAGAATCAGACATTGCAGCATGCTTTATTGTTTCTGCCATTCCGGATGCTACTTCACGTTCCGGAAGTGTCTTCCATGTTGCAATATCAATATACACTTTCTTAGGCTGATTAAATAAACCTATAAGGTTCGTTGCAAGTGGAGTATCTACAGCAGTCTTACCACCAACAGATGCATCTGCGGCTGCAAGTAAAGTTGTCGCATAATTTATAAATGGAATTCCTCTTGCGAACGTTCCTGCAACAAATCCAGCCAAATCAGTAACTACGCCTCCGCCAACAGCAATAATGCAGGAATCTCTTTTATGTCCAAGTTCAAGCATTCTGTCTTCAACATATTCTTTAACCTGTCGTGTTTTAGACTCCTCTCCTGCCGGGAAAACAATCAGATCTGCTCCATAACCATTATCTTTAAGCATAGAAACAATCTTTGTGGCATATAATTTTTCGACATTACTGTCTGTCACAACGACAAATTTCTTTATTTTATTTACAAGGCCGGCATTAATATCATCAATTAATGTCTGTTCCAATTCATATCCAATTTCAATATCATAGCTGTCATCAACTACTTTTTTAAGTTCAAGATTAATAACACTCATTTTAGCTCCACAAAACAATATGTAAGATTATCAATAAATGATGTTCCGATATTTTCATATCGGAACATCCAAAATAAACAATTTAAATATACTAAATTAATAATTATCAGCGCTGATTTCAAAGTAGCTCTGAGGATGTGCACATACAGGACATGCTAATGGAGCTTCAGTTCCTACAACGATATGTCCACAATTACGGCACTCCCAAACCTTAACTTCACTTTTCTTAAATACTTCTGCAGTTTCTACATTATTAAGTAATGCACGATATCTTTCTTCATGATGCTTCTCTATTTGAGCAACTCCCCTGAATTTCTTTGCAAGAGCCGGAAATCCTTCTTCCTCAGCAGTCTTTGCAAATTCCTCATACATATCTGTCCATTCAAAATTCTCACCATCAGCAGCTGCTGAAAGATTTTCTGCTGTTGTTCCAATTCCTCCAAGTTCTTTGAACCACATTTTAGCGTGTTCTTTTTCGTTATCTGCAGTCTTTAAAAACAGATCAGCTATCTGTTCAAAACCATCTTTTTTTGCAACTGAGGCAAAATATGTATATTTATTTCTTGCCTGAGACTCTCCTGCAAATGCAGCCTCAAGGTTCTTTTCTGTTTGTGTTCCAGCATATTTGTTAGCCATAATAACCCTCCTTAAAAATTGATAACTCATAAATAAATATAATCACATAACCACTACGTTATAGTATAACTTTATATTCATTACGTTTCAAGATAAGATATCTTTATCAAAAATATCAAAAATAATGAAAAAGACGGGGGTATTCATCAACACCCCCGTCCAACAATTACATTAAACTAATCAAGCCTTCTCAAGAGCAAGTGTCTTAGTTGTGATATCACAAACTGATGAAGGTCCATAATACTGGATAGCTCCAGGATATGTGAAGCAGGTTTCAACAGCCCACTCATCTCTGTGTGCTTCGAAGTATTTGAAAGGAGCACCATCAAGTTCAACAAGTGCCTTTCTGATAACCGGCTTATCTTCACCGTTTCTTCTTTCCATATTCATCATCTTAGTAATAGGCATACCTCCTGCAACCCACTCTTCTGCAGGCTTAGAAAGGTTGGAAACCTTTGAAAGGTATCCTGTAAAGCCATACTGGATAAGCATAAATGCATTGTATCCAAGAGAGTAACAGTAATCTGCATCAAAGTTAGAAGGGAATGCACATCTTCCTTCATAACCGAAGAAGTGATGCTGAGCGCCGAACTTACCCTTATATGTTCCTGCAGCCTTTCTCTTGGCTAATTCATTCTTAACCATTTCAGAGAAGAGCTTTTCTGATTCAATAAGTGAAACCTGTACATTTCCATGAGGATCTCTTTCAAGGAAAAGCTGCTGCTGAATTCCGGCAGGAAGAATATCAAATACTGCAAATGAAGCAGCTGTAAGACCATTCTTAATAAATTCATATTTTGCATTCCAGTCAGGAAGCGCATTGAACTCTTCTGTCTTGCTGCCAGCAAGAAGTTCGTTAATTTCTGCAATAAGTGCTGAGAATTCAGGAACGAATTCTACGATACCTTCAGGAATAATAGCGACACCAAAATTATTACCATTATTTCCTCTCTTTTCAACTGCATCAGCAATATAATTAGTAATTTCAGCAAGTGACTGCTTCTTAGCAGCAACTTCTTCACCGATAAGACAGATATTAGGCTGTGTTTCAAGAGCACATTCCAAAGCTACATGAGATGCAGAACGTCCCATAACTTTGATAAAATGCCAGTACTTCTTAGCTGAATTAGCATCTCTTTCGATATTACCAATTAATTCAGAATATGTCTTTGTTGCTGTATCAAAACCAAATGAAGCTTCAATATCTTCGTTCTTAAGGTCACCATCAATAGTCTTAGGACATCCGATTACCTGAACTCCTGTGTTGTTAGCTGCCATATACTCAGCAAGTGTTGCAGCATTAGTATTTGAATCATCACCACCGATGATAACAACAGCTGTAAGACCGTTCTTCTTAGCATTTTCAGCTACGATAGCGAACTGTTCTTTAGTTTCAAGCTTTGTTCTTCCTGATCCGATGATATCAAATCCACCTGTATTTCTATATGCATCAATAAATGCATCGTCAAACTCAACATAATCATTCTTGAGAAGTCCGTCCGGACCACCCTTGAATCCTAAAAGAACATTATCCTTATTTGTAGCCTTAAGTGCATCATAGAGACCACATACAACGTTGTGTCCACCAGGAGCCTGACCACCTGAAAGAATAACACCTACAACCTGCTTTTTAGCAGCTGAAGTATTCTGTCCTTTTTCAAAAGTGATTTCGTTCTTTCCATATGTGTTAGGGAAAAGAGCCTTGATCTTATCCTGATCTGCTACGCTCTGAGTTGCTTCTCCATTCTTAACGCAGATTTCTGCGATACCATTTCTGAGCATTCCGGGAAGCTTCGGAGCATACTCATATCTTGCCTGTTGAAGAGGTGAAAGATTCATAATTTTTCTCCTTTATATAATATTAATAAGTTACTAAACACTGCAAAATATTTTAGCACAAATATATATAGTCTTCAAATACTTAATTTATTAAACTCGATAAATGGTTCAATATCTGATGTTTTGGGGGCAATATCTTTATCCATCCATATAATACTGAACCATCTGTTAAACTTATAGCCACATCTGCTGTGTGTTCCAACTTTCTCAAATCCCATTTTTGAATGAAACAATTCACTATCACTTGTAACATAATTTAAATCATCATCAGGAACAGCTATGCATGCGTGCAAAGATACAATGTTCTGTTTCAGAAGTATTCTTTTAATTTCATTGTACAATGCTCTTCCAACACCATTTCTCCGCTTGTTGTGATCAAGATATATAGATAATTCAGCACAATGTTTATATGCAATTCTCGAATGAAACTGTGATGCATATACATACCCGATAATTTCATCATCTTCTTCAGCAACAAGATAAGGATACTCTTTAAGTGTATTAACTATTCTGTTTCCGAATTCCTCTTCTGTGGGAACGACATGTTCAAAAGACACTGCAGTTTCTTTGACATAGTAGGAATATATTTCAACAAGTCTTTTAGCATCTTCCGGTTTGGCCACTCTGATATTCATAATCAATAAAACATCTCCATTTCAGTATATAATGGTTTCATACCCATTTTTTCATAAAACTTCATTGCACCCGGATTACATTCCCAAACCCTTAATGTAATGTTATATACCTTAAGCTCGGCTGCATATTTTTTTATCTCTTCAAAAAGCATACAACCTATATTATGTTTTCTGTACTTTTCATCAATACATAAATCATCTATATATAAAGATGTGTGTGGATACAAACTTGTATTTTCTTTCGTTTCAACTATCTCAAGGAATGAATAACCCCTGACCTCATCTTCTTCTACGGCAACAAACACAGTCTCGTTTGTTCTCGTAAACTTTTCTTCCAAAGCTTCATGTGTATATTTAATCCCACCATTTTTAAATAAATCAGGTCTTCCATCTGCATGAACCTGATTGACCTGTAATAGCAGTTTAAGAATTCCTTCAATATCTTTATTTTCAGCTTTTCTAATAATCATTTTCTTACCCCCTAATAAAAATTTTACACTCGCACTATTACATATATTAATATGCCGCTAATTAATTTCTCTATGTTTCTATACCTTCAACACTTTATATACTATTGAAAAATGTAGCAGGCATAACCTGCTACACTCATTACAATCTTTCTGCTATTTCAAGAATTAATCTTTCTGACTTTTCCCATCCAAGGCAAGCATCTGTGATGGACTGACCATACACACCGCCACCTACCTTTTGGTTTCCATCGACAATATAGCTTTCTACCATGAAGCCTTTAACAAGCTTGTCAAGCGCATCATCATGTTTCATTGAATGAATAACTTCTTTGACAATTCTTGGCTGTTCAAACGGATTTTTTCCGGAATTTGAATGATTAGTATCTATAACAACTCCGGGATTAATCAGATTTTTCTTTTCATACGCCTCATATAGTCTTATCAAATCTTCATAATGATAATTGGGCTGTGGTTCACCATGTTTATTGGTGGAACCTCTTAAAATTGCATGTGCATACTTGTTTCCGGTAGAATGAACTTCCCAGTTTCTATAAATAAAAGTATGTTCATTCTGTGCCGCTAAAATCGCATTAAGCATAACCTCATAATCTCCACTTGTTGGATTCTTCATTCCAACCGGAGAATTAATTCCGCTTGCAGTAAGTCTATGCTGCTGATCCTCGACACTTCTTGCCCCTACTGCAACGTAGGCAAGTACATCATCAAGATATTCATAATTTTCCGGATAAAGCATCTCGTCAGCACAAGCAAAACCTGTTTCGCTTATTGCACGCATATGCATATGTCTTGTTGCAATAATACCCTTAAACAAATCAGCCTTTTCATTAGGATTTGGCTGGTGAAGCATTCCCTTATACCCCTCACCTGTAGTTCTTGGCTTATTTGTATAAATTCTTGGAATAATAAGTATTTTATCTTTTACTTTCTCCTGTAACGGACAAAGTCTTGAAATATAATCAATCACACTGTCTTCATTATCTGCTGAACAGGGACCAATAATTAACAGTTTTTTGTCAGACTCTCCGGCAAAGATTTTTTCTGTTTCAATAATAGTATTTTTAACAATTTCTGCTGATTTTGCATCCAGAGGAAACATTTCCTTAAGAACCGAAGGATGCGCAAGTTCTTTTATATATTCAACATTCATTTCAAGCCCCCATTAAAGCCTTAATTCCGGCTTATATGTACCTAATATTTTAAGCGAAGAACAACATTTCTTAAATTCTTCAATCATTTTTTCACCGTTTTCGGATGATATTTTACCTTCTACCTCAGTATAAAAATAATATCTCCAGTTAATATCTTTAACCGGACGGCTTCTTATTACTCTCATACTGTATCCATAATCTCCAAGAACAGTTAACGGTTTCGCCAAAGTGCCGGGACCGTTCGGAACAGTAAACATCATAATAAAGGTACTAAACTGTTCGTCATTATTTTCGTAATGATTTGCTTTTGTAAACAATGCAAATTTTGTTATATTATGTGCGCTTTCATTAATATTTTCTGCAAGTACTTTAAGTCCGTATAATTCTGCAGTTTCAATACTTGCTACAGCTCCTATACTGATATCATTTATCTTAGCAACTTCTCTTGCAGCGACAGCCGTGTTTTCAAAGGCGCGAGTACTTATTCCGTTATCATAAAGAAATACTGCACACTGATCCAGGGCTTGCTGATGACTGAGAACTGTCTTAATTGATGAAAGTGAACTTCCGGGCACTCCAAGAAGATTCTGAGAAACTGCCAGTTCATAAACACCATTTATATATAGGCTTCCAGTAAACATCAAATCAGAAACCTGCCCCACTTCGCCGGCAAAACTGTTTTCTATCGGAAGTACAGCAGCCTCACATTCACCACATTCAACCTTTTCATATGCTTCCTTAAAGCTCTTACAGGAGATTTTTTCAGCATTTGTACATATTTTGTCAGCAGCTATATACGAAAAAGATCCTTCTATTCCGCCATACGCAACTGTTTTAATTTTTTCTTCAAGCTTAACAGTATTCATAGCCTCACTGCTATTTCCAGTATTCATCTGTTATTCCATCCTTTTCAAGGAATTTATTAGCATCTTTAATTCCCAGCTGATACAATTTTTCAAGTTCTTCCGGATCCTTCTCTATCTTTTTAAGATAAATAGGTTCCGAAGGACGAAGTACCTTGGCAATACCACTATTTTCAAGTTCCAATACCTTTTGCTTTTGAGCGTTATACATAATATGGCGATTTCTTACCGCTTCCTCAAACAAAGGGTACTTCTTATGATACATAATTTTAGCCAGGCTTTTAGGTAAAGGCTTTTTAATATACTCATTACTCTTGGTTAATATAACAATAAGCCTTTCATAGCCCAAATCCAGCATATGCTGATATGGTATACTGTCAGTCACAGCACCATCAAGATATAAACCGCCATCAAGTTCAACCGGCTTTGAAACAAATGGCATGGATGCTGATGCTCTTAAATAATCCATTTGTTCAAACACACTCCTGATTTCAACATATTCAGGTTTGCCTGTATTTACATTAGTAATTACTGCAATAAACGGAACAGTAGAATTCTTATATGTCTCATCATCAAAAATATCCAGTTCTCGAGGAACTTTTTCATATGCATACTGCGTATTAATGATATTGCCTTCTTTAAGCAATGGTCGAAAGCCCATATAACCTTTGGTATTATTAAATTTTTTATTATATCTGATTACTCGGCCTCGCTGCTTAGACAGGTAATTAACTCCAAAAATTGCTCCGGCAGAAACACCAATTATTGCATCAAACTCAATATTTTTATCCATAAAAACATCAAGAATACCTGCCGTATACATTCCCTGCATAGCACCGCCTTCAAGTACAAGGGCTGTTTTCTTCATATTTATTCTACTGTTACACTCTTTGCAAGGTTTCTTGGCTTATCAACATCAAGTCCTTTTGAAAGACTGATATAATAACTAAGTAGCTGGAGAGGAATTATTCCTAACACACCACTAAAATGTTCATCTGTTTTAGGAACATATACCGCAAAATTAACGCTATCCTCAACATCATACTTACCTGCTGAAGTAAGTCCAAACAGATAAGCTCCTCTACTCTTACATTCCATCATGTTACTCAATGTCTTTTCATACAAATCACTTTGAGTCAAAGAACCTATAACAAGAGTACCCTCTTCAATAAGCGAAATAGTTCCATGCTTTAATTCGCCTGCAGCATATGCTTCCGAATGAATGTAACTAATTTCCTTTAACTTAAGTGATCCTTCAAGACAAATTGCATAGTCAATACCTCTTCCTATAAAGAAAATATCCTGTGCACTTGCATACTTAGATGCAAACCACTGTATTCTCTCGTTATTTTCAAGAGTAGATTCTATCTTTTTAGGTAATTCAAGAATTTCATCGATATAATAATCATATACATCAACAACATTTCTGGCTTTTCCAAGTTCTACTGCCAAAAGATATGTACAGAGCAGCTGACAGGTATATGCTTTTGTTGTAGCAACCGAAATCTCGGGGCCTGCCAGAGTATACATACAGTAGTCGGCTTCTCTTGCAATCGAACTTCCTACCACATTCACTATGGCAAGTGTCTTAATTCCTTTCTCTTTAGCCATTCTGAGGGCAGCAAGTGTATCAGCTGTTTCTCCTGATTGCGAAATAACAACAAGTAAAGCATCTTTATCAAGACTGTTCTTACGATATCTAAATTCAGAAGCCAATTCTACTCTGACCGGAATATCAGCAAGTTCTTCAATAACATACTGTGCCTGAACGCCAACATGCCATGCTGAACCACATGCAGCAATATAAATCTGAGAAATAGATTTAAGAACATCTGCATTTAATCCTGCCTCAGATAAGTCGATCACGTTTTTGCCATCAACCTCTTTAACATACTTGTTTAATGTGTCCATTGCAACCTTAGGCTGTTCATGAATTTCTTTCATCATGAAATGCTCATAACCACCCTTTTCTGCAGCTTCCGCATCCCATTCTATAGTAGTGAGTTTCTTCTGAACCGTATCTCCATCAAGATTATAGAATGTAACTTCGCCTGCAGAAAGCTCAGCCATCTCAAGGTTTCCAATATAATAAACCTGTCTTGTATGATTAAGTATTGCCGGAACATCAGATGCGAGGAATACCTCATCATCGTTTTTACCGATGATCATAGGAGAATCTTTTCTTGCTACAAAGATCTTACCCGGATAATCCTTAAACATAACAGCAAGTGCATACGAACCACGAACTCTGACTATTGTTTTTGCAAGAGCATCAATTGGTCCAACTTTATATTTTTTATAATAATAATCAACAAGTTTAATTAATACTTCGGTATCAGTCTGAGAATAAAAAGCATATCCATGTCTTTCCATTTTTGCCTTTAATTCCTGATAGTTCTCAATAATTCCATTGTGAACACCAACAACCAGAGACTCAACCTTACCAGAACCGGAACCGGTACAGTTTCCTGATACATGAGGATGTGCGTTAGACTGAGATGGTGCTCCGTGAGTAGCCCATCTTGTATGACCTATACCGCAATTACCGGGAATTGCCTTTCCGGAATCTGTCTTTTCTTCCAAATTTGCAAGACGTCCCAGAGATTTAACAACCTCTGCCTCATTCTCCCCATCTCTGACAGCAATACCTGCCGAATCATAACCTCTGTACTCAAGTTTCGACAATCCTTCAAGAAGAATTGGACCTGCCTGTTTATTACCAATATATCCTACTATTCCGCACATATTTATTCCTTTCTCAAACTCATAAGTGTGTCAGTCTATATACTTTTTCCAATTTAACTCATATATTATACACAATATAAATAAATTCTTCCACTATTGATTTGTATTAAAGCGCTTGGCTCGTTGCATAATAAAGAAGTGATACTGTTTTATTACAGTATCACTTCGCTTAATTATTTCTAAAAAGAAATTTATATTGTTTATTCTAATCTTCATCAGCAAATAATGTTGTAGAAAGATATCTGTCTCCTGTATCAGGAAGAAGAACAACAATGTTTTTGCCTTCATTTTCAGGTCTTTTTGCTACTTCAATGGCTGCATGTAATGCTGCGCCCGATGAAATACCAACAAGAACTCCTTCGGTTCTTCCAAAAGCCTTGCCGGCTGCAAAAGCATCCTCATTTTCAACAGTAATTATTTCATCATATACATTCTGATTAAGAACATCAGGAACAAACCCCGCACCGATTCCCTGTATCTTATGTGCTCCTGCAACACCTGTTGATAAAACGGCTGAAGAAGCCGGTTCAACAGCAATAACTTTAACATCAGGTTTCTTACTCTTTAAATATTCACCGACTCCGGTAACTGTTCCACCGGTTCCAACACCTGCTATAAAGACATCTACATTTCCGTCAAGATCCTCATAAATTTCAGGTCCTGTTGTTTCTCTGTGCGCCTTGGGATTTGCAGGATTGGTAAACTGGCCTGCTATAATAGCATTAGGTGTATTTGCGAGAATCTCTTCTGCCTTTGCAATAGCGCCTTTCATCCCTTTACTTCCTTCTGACAATACAAGTTCAGCACCATATGCTTTAATCAGCATTCTTCGCTCAACACTCATAGTATCTGGCATAACAATGATAACTTTATATCCTTTAGCAGTTGCTATTGCTGCAAGTCCAATACCTGTATTTCCGGATGTTGGTTCAATAATTGTTGAACCCGGTTTAAGTTTTCCAGAGGCTTCTGCATCTTCAATAATAGATTTAGCAACTCTGTCCTTAACCGATCCTGCCGGATTAAAATATTCAAGCTTTGCATATATTTTTGCATTAAGATTATTTATTTTTTCAGTATGTGTCAGTTCCAAAAGAGGTGTGTTGCCAACAAGCTGTTCTGCGGATGTATATATTTTTCCCATTTTATTCCTCCGATAAAAATCAATTTCCTTATAAAGTATTTCACAAATCAAACAACAAACGTTTGATTTGTGAAATCAGTATCTTTATTAAATAACAAATATGTTAACTTATCAATATATTATATTGCTTCAAAACCATGTTCAAGATCTGCAATAATATCATCAATATGTTCTGTTCCAATTGATAATCTTACAGTTGTAGGTCTTATGCCGGCTTCAAGAAGTTCCTTTTCGTCAAGTTGGCTATGAGTTGTTGAAGCAGGATGAATAACAAGTGATTTAACATCAGCTACATTCGCAAGAAGTGAGAAAAGTTCAAGACTTTCAGTAAACTTCTTAGCATCTTCTGCAGTTCCTTTTACATCAAATGTAAATATTGAAGCTGCTCCTTCAGGGAAATAATTATCATACAATTCTTTAGCTCTTCCTGTTGCTAAAGAAGGATGGTTTACCTTTTCAACCTTAGGATGCTTGCTCAGGAAATCAACAACCTTTAATGCATTGCTGACATGTCTTTCTACTCTTAATGAAAGTGTTTCTGTTCCCTGTAAAAGAAGGAATGAATTGAATGGAGAAATAACTGCTCCCTGATCTCTCATCAATGTTGTACGAATCTTGGTTATATAGGCAAGATTTCCTACAGCCTTTGAGAATACAACGCCGTGGTATGAAGGATTTGGCTGTGTAATTCCGGGGAATTTGTCATTCTGTTCCCAATCAAACTTTCCGGAATCAATGATTATTCCACCCATTACAGTTCCATGACCACCTATAAATTTAGTAGCAGAATGAACAACAACATCAGCGCCATGTTCAATTGGCCTCAAATAATATGGTGTTGCAAATGTATTATCTACAATAAGAGGGATTCCTGCTTCATGTGCCACCTTTGATACAGCTTCGATATCAAGAACATCTGAATTTGGATTTCCAAGAGTTTCTGCAAAAATAAGTTTTGTGTTTGGCTGTATAGCCTTAGCAAAATTCTTTGGATCTGCTGCATCTACAAAGGTTGTTGAAATGCCCTGTTCCTTTAATGTGTTAGCTAAAAGATTGTGTGTTCCGCCATAAATACTATTACTTGCAACAACGTGATCACCTGCAATTGCAATATTCTGAATTGCATAAGATATTGCTGCCGAACCGGAGGCGGTTGCAAGTGCTCCTGCTCCGCCTTCAAGTGCTGCTATTCTTTTTTCAAATACATCAGAAGTTGGATTCATAAGTCTTGTATAAATATTACCGCCTTCTGTAAGACCAAATCTTCCTGCAGCCTGTGCGGAATCCTTAAAAACATATGAAGTAGTAGCATAAATAGGTACTGCTCTTGAATCTGTAGTAGGATCCGGTGTCTCCTGTCCAACGTGTAACTGTAATGTTTCAAATCTATAATCGCTCATAATTTAATCTCCTTTAATTTAAGTCTTTATGTAATGTTTAATAATCCATCAATGTTTACTATTTTGTAATCGTTTAATATTCAGCAGCAACATCGACACATTCGAAACTCCATTTTTAATAAAATCTTTTTCAAATCATTTTTAATCAAAATAGTTTTCATTTCCCTCTCCTTAATTACTACCTATCTGGTAGGTATATTTATTTTATACGCCCATTTACCTACTTTGTCAATAGGTTTATTTATATTTTTTATAAATATATTAAAAAATCCACAACCAGCGTATTTTAGCCGGTTGTGGACGATAACATAAATTACTTTTTAAATATATTCAAAAAATATATTACATTTTTTGAATTCTGCTGATAGCTTCAACAGTGTCATTGTAATCACCAAAAGCTGTAAGTCTGAAATAACCTTCACCATTAGGACCGAATCCTGCACCTGGTGTACCAACAACATTGGCTGTTTCCAGAAGGTGATCAAAGAATTCCCAACTTGTCATATTATTTGGTGTCTTAAGCCAGATATAAGGAGCATTCACACCACCATATACTTCATATCCGGCATCCTTCAGTCCTTTAAGAATATATGACGCATTTGTCATATAGTAACCTACGAGACCTTTTATTTCCTCTTTACCCGCATCTGAATATACTGCCTCTCCTGCTCTTTGGATAATATATGGAGCTCCATTATATTTAGTGCTGTGTCTTCTTGCCCATAAAGTATGGAGCGATACTCCATCTCTTACAAGTTCCTTAGGAATAACTGTAAATCCAAGTCTGACTCCGGTAAAACCTGCATTCTTACTGAATGATCTTAGTTCAATCGCGCATGTCTTTGCATTATCACATTCGTAAATTGAATGTGGAACATCTTCATCCTTAATATATGCTTCATATGCAGCATCATAAATGATTACCGAATCATGCTCATTGGCATAATCAACCCACTTTTGTAATTCAGTTTTGGTTATTGTTGCTCCGGTCGGATTATTGGGGAAGCACAAATATATAATATCCGGAACCTCCGTAGGACATTCTGGTGCAAATCCATTTTCCTTGGTACAGGGCATATAAATAATGTTTGAATATTTACCGGTTCCTTCAATTGCCTTACCTGATCTTCCAGCCATAACATTTGAATCTACATATACCGGATAAACAGGATCACATACAGCAATAACATTATCTTCCCCGAAAATTTCCTGAATATTTCCCGAATCACATTTTGCTCCGTCTGATACAAATATTTCATCAGCTTCTATATCACAGCCTCTCATTTTGTAATCATTAGCAGCGATTGCACTTCTCAAAAATTCATATCCAAGATCAGGAGCATAGCCTCTGAATGTCTCTTTATTAGCCATCTCATCTACAGCACTATGAAGAGAACTAATAATTGTTGGTGTCAGAGGACGCGTTACATCTCCTATTCCCAAACGAATAATTTTCTTTTCAGGATTAGCTTCTGTAAAAGCTTTTACTTTTTTTGCAATTGTAGAAAACAGGTAGCTTCCCTGTAATTCCAAATAGTTCTTGTTAATCTTTGTCATATTCCTCCTCCGAAGCTTCCTTATGCTTCTTAATTGAAAATATATAAATAAACATATACATTTATATAAACATATATCTTATTATCATTTACTTACAAAAAATCATGTATACTTTGTGAATCTATAATAATGCAATAAATACAAAAGCTGACACTTAAATAAGGTCAGCCAAAGTTTTTGAGTCTATGTATTCATTAACTATATCATTCAGCCCTTCCCAGAAACCAATGGTTCTGCATTCAGCTCTTCTCTCGCAGATGGGGGCACCTTCACTAAGGCAGCTGACAGGGGCAAGATCCTTTTCAGTAAGTCGTAAAATGTCGCCAATGACATATTCAGATGGGTCTTTTGTCAGACGATAACCGCCACCCTTTCCCTGGAGGCCTTCGATCATTTTATTTTTAGATAATATAGGTAAGATTTGTTCGAGATATTTCAGTGAAAGATTCTGTCTGTCTGCAACATTTTTCATTGGCACATATCCGTCACCCTGATTAATTGCAAGATCAAGCATAACCCTTATTGCATATCTTCCTCGTGTTGAAATCATAAAACCTACCTCCATACTCAACAATTCTATCATTACTACTAATATTTTTTCAAGAAAAAAATTGAATACATCTTTTCTTTTAATATTTTCTTTATGTTTGATCATTATTTATAAATGTATTCCGCTGCAAATTTGCGGCAAACACTATATTTTAAGACCATTTTTCATTTTTATAATTCAGAAATAGATGTACTCAAATTTAAAAAATTGATATAATTTTTACGTATATATAAACATCTTTTTATTTGGATATTGGAGGACAATATGACAGCAAATACTGATGCCATTACAAGAGAATATCTTGATTCAATACTTATAACCCCACAATATTTAGATTCCGATCTTCCGGATATCTCTATTAATATCTTTGGACAAAAATTTTCAACACCGGTTATGACTGCTGCACTCTCACACCTTCATAACATATGCGAAAACGGAATGATTGAATTTGCAAAGGGTGCAAAAGAATCAGACGCTCTTCATTTTGTCGGAATGGGTGAGGATGATGAACTAGTTGACATCATCAAAACCGGTGCCGCAACCGTTAAAATTGTAAAACCCCACGCTGATGATAATGAGGTATTCAGAAAAATAGAACACGCAGTTTCAAACGGAGCTTTCGCTGTTGGAATGGATATAGATCATTCAATTTCATGGAATGGAGAATATGACAATGTTTTAGGACTTCCGATGCGTCCGAAAACCACTTTTCAGTTAACTGAGTACGTCAAAGCTTCTAAAGTTCCATTTATAGTAAAAGGAGTTCTTAGTGCAAAAGATGCCGAAAAAGCCGTTGAAGCCGGAGCCGCTGCTGTTTTGGTATCTCATCACCATGGAATTATGAATTGTATGGTCCCACCTCTCATGATCCTTCCCGAAATTGTTAATGCGGTTAACGGACATGCTAAAATCATCGTTGATTGCGGTATTGAAAGCGGTATGGATGTGTTTAAGGCTCTTGCTCTTGGTGCTGACGGCGTTGGAATTGGTCGAAATCTTATGGAACCCTTAAAAGAAGGATACAAAGGCGTTGCTAATCGCATCGATACAATTAATAGAGAATTAAAAACTGTTATGGCCAGGACCGGAGCTAAATCCATTCAGGAAATTGATCCTTCAGTATTAAGATTTCGAAATTTCTAATTGAAATTCCTAATCTGCTACAACTTCTATATTTGTATAAACAATATCACTTTATTATTTACTTATTATTTCATGAGGATAAATATATGAGACTTGGACTTTCTACTTCATTTGGCAATCTTTCTCCCAGAGAATGGGCTAAAAAAAATGTATCGCTTGGCTGCACAAGTGTAGTTTTCCCTGTTGACTGTACTGCTGATACTAAACTTATTAATTCATATAAATCAGAAGCTCAAAAAAATGATTTACTTATAGCAGAAGTTGGAATATGGAGAAATGCTATTTCTGAAAATCCTGATGAAGCCCAAAAAAACATGGATTATTCGATTGGCCAGTTAAAGTTGGCTGATGAAATAGGTGCAAGATGCTGTGTAAATGTTGCCGGATCTTTAGGAGAAAGATGGGATGGCGGTTATCGCGAGAATTTCAGTGATTATGCTTTTGATAAAACAGTAAGAATGATTCAGGAAGTTATTGATTCCGTAAAACCCGTTAACACATATTTTACTATTGAATCCATGCCCTGGATGATTCCTACAGGGCCTCAGGAATATTTGAAACTAATCGAAAAAGTTAATCGTGACAGATTTGCTGCTCACCTTGACATCATTAATATGATTAACTGCCCTCAAAGGTATTTTTTTGCAGATGAATTTTTAACTGAATGCTTTGAACTTCTCGGACCATATATTAAAAGCTGTCACCTTAAAGATATTCGTCTTCTTGACGATTATACTTTCCAATTAAAAGAATGTGCCTGTGGAGAAGGCACATTCAATTATAAAAAATATATTCAGTTAGCAACAAAACTGGATAGAGACATGCCTATGATTATCGAACACTTAAAGGATGATAATGCCTACGAAGAAAGCATTAAATATGTATATAAATCACTCCAATAATTACGAAAGGGAATCGTATATACTATGGCATTTGATGGAATTACGATATCAGCTCTTACCAAAGAGCTTAAGGACAATTTAATAAACGCAAGAATATCAAAAATTGCGCAGCCGGAATCAGATGAGTTACTACTAACCCTTAAGCCGGTCAATGGCGGTCAGTTACGTTTACTAATATGTGCCTCTGCTTCACTCCCTTTGCTTTATTTTACGGAAAAAAATAAGCAGAGTCCTATTACTGCGCCTAATTTTTGCATGCTTCTTCGCAAGCATATAAGTAATGGGCGAATAGTTGATATTGACCAGCCTTCACTTGAAAGAATCATTAACATTAAGATTGAGCATCTTGATGAAATGGGTGATCTTAAAACAAAGACTCTTGTCGTTGAATTAATGGGAAAACATTCAAATATTATATTCCTAAACAGTGATGGCATGATAATTGACTCAATAAAACATATTCCTTCTTCCGTAAGCTCTGTCCGTGAAGTACTTCCAGGACGTGAATATTTCATTCCGGTTACTATCGAAAAGAGGAATCCCTTAAACGAGTCACTTAATGACTTTGTTAATACAATCAGTTCCAGCACTTCACCTTTATTTAAGGCCATATATAATAATTACACCGGATTGTCACCATTGTTTGCTCATGAATTATGTTATATTTCAGGCATTGATTCCGACGTAAATGCAGCGGATGTCAGTGAAAGCAGTCTTACATCCTTATATGATGCATTTGATAAAAATATGCAGCTTATCAAAGCCGGAAACTACTCTCCTGCCATTTTTATGGAAAATGGTGTTCCAACCGAGTATTCAGCCATTGATTATTCAAGTTTCAAAAACAAAATAAAGTTTGAATCTATCTCTTCTTTATTACAACAATATTATGCTCAAAAGGAACAGATAACCAGAATCAGACAGAAATCATCCGATTTAAGACGTATTGTCGATACAATACTTGAAAGAGATATCAAGAAGTATGACCTTCAGATGAAGCAGATTAAAGACACTGAAAAAAAAGATACTTACAGAATTTTTGGAGAGCTGCTTAATACATATGGGTATAATGTTGCTCCCGAATCAAAATCAGTTACTGTACTTAATTATTACACAAATGAAGATATCACAATTCCTCTTGACCCTACAATCAATGCAATTGACAATGCTAAAAAATATTTTGCAAAATACAATAAATTAAAGCGTACATATGAAGCATTGATTACTCTCACAGCAGAAGTTAAAGCTGAAATAGAGCATCTTGAGTCAATTGAAAATTCACTCAATATTGCAGTTTCCGAAGATGACCTTAATGCTGTCAAGGAAGAAATGATAGTCTCCGACTATATCAAAAAACGTTCACATGACAAGCTGCCCAAGGTTAAATCAAAACCTTTTCACTATATTACCAAAGAAGGTTTCCACATATATGTTGGCAAAAACAACCTTCAAAATGAAGAGATTACATTTAAGCTGGCTAATGGAAATGACTGGTGGTTTCATGCAAAGAAAATCCCCGGTTCCCATGTCATTGTAAAAACCGAGGGTAAAGAAATACCTGATTCTGTTTTTGAAGATGCTGCCCGACTGGCCGCACATTATTCAAAGGCAGCAAATTCCCAAAAGGTTGAAGTCGACTATGTACGTCGAAAAGAAATAAAACATCCAAATGGATCAAAACCGGGATTTGTTGTCTATTACACAAACTATTCCATGCTGGCTGACACTGACATATCCCATCTGACAGAAATCAATTAAGAATACAAACATTAAAAATAAATGATATTACAGCAGTTTCACTTTTTTTGATATTTTGACCAAGGTCGCTCCTTTTGGGAGTGACCTTATTTCTTCTTCATCCAAGGCCTGCCATTTAATACATAAAACAAAATACAAAATAACTCCTAAGATCATTGCAATAATTAAAGCTAAAAGATTTGCTTCCATAATGGCATAGATGCCATGATATACTCCAAATACCAAGCCACCCATAATTACCGCACTGATTAAAGGTCTTAAAAATGTCTTATCAAATTCCTGATTATAACCAAGACGTCGTTTAACACTAATACCATTCAATATGCAAAGAATAACTGAATATAAAATAGTCGAAAATCCATATACATATATAGCTGCCTCTTTAGGCAGGATTCTTATAAATAATACCATTATTACCGAATGTAAAATTAACGCAACTAATGCATTAACGATCGGGATATTCATATGTCCTGTAGCCTGCAGAACAGCCTGTGTCATTGTCGAAAGACCATAAAAAACAACAGTTGCAGACAGAATAATCATCAAAAGTGATGCCATATCCAGAGACTCCGGTTGGTTAAAAATAACCATCATAATCGGCTTTGCAAGTACTGCAAGGCCAACAGTAGCCGGAATTGCTACAAACATGGTAACCTTCGTTGCCTTCGCAATTTCATCTTTTGTCTCTTTTATTTGTCCCAATGCAATTTTAGAAGATAACCTTGGTATTAATGTAGAAGCCATAGCCGCAGCTATTGCTATCGGAATATTGGAGATTTTATTTGCTTTTGCAAAGGCTGATAATTCAAAGGCCACATCGGATTCCTGAAGCAAATGAAAATCCATTTGCATAATCTGATAGAGTGTCTTATCAAGAAATCCATTCAGATTATATATTCCGGTACTTATAATAAACGGAGTTACAACAGCCAAAATCAATCTAAAAATAGATTTGTATGAATCAACTTTAGGAGTCGGATCATTCTCTATTTTAGCCATAAATTTTTTGCGATTCAGAAAATAAACAAAAAGCATAAAGGCCAGCGCTGATAATACACCTACACCGGTTCCGATAGTCGAACCTGCGGCTCCGTACGAAGCTCTTTTTGATGTTCCGAGTCCTTCAGCGGCATTAACCAGAATATATGCCATCCATATACTAAAGCCGGCATTAAAAATCTGCTCAATAATCTGAGATATTGAAGTCTGAACCATAGTTCTTTGTGCCTGAAAGAAACCTCTGAAAGCTCCTAGTATGCCACTAAAGAAAACGGTTGGCGCCAGAATTTTAAGCGGAAGAACTGCACTCTCCATACTAACAAGCAGGCCTGCCCCAAAGAACAAAAACAAAGCAGCAAACAGGCCGACAATTGCAACATAAATCAGAGTACACTTAAAAATCCTAAAGGCATTTTTATATTCCTTTTGGGCTAATTTCTGCGCAATTATTTTTGATACTGCTGATGGAATGCTATAAGAAGATATCAAAAGAACGATACTATAGGCAACATAAGCGCTGTCATAGTATCCAAAACCTTCATCTCCAATGATATGAACTAACGGAGTATTATAAAGAAGTCCAATAATTCTGACCAGAATACCTGCTCCGGCAAGAATACCGGCCTGAACTACCAGGGAATTATTCCTTTCATTTTTTTTCATAAATGCTCCCAAAATATCAGGTAAGGCATATTCAGAAAGCTATGCCAAAGTTACATATATGTAACACTAATAATATCTCTTTATCTTAACGCCCAGCGTTTTTAACTCATTTAAAATCCGTGCTATAGGGAACCCCATAACGTTATAGTAATCACCGTCTATGCTTCGTACAAACTCCGCCGCCTTCCCCTGGATTCCGTAAGCTCCTGCTTTATCCATTGGTTCACCGGAATCTATATATCTCTTAATATCATCATCCCCCATGGGATAAAAATAAACTTTAGATTCCTCATAAAAATGATATTCTCCTACCCGTCCTTCTTTAGAAATAAACACAAAAGCCACTCCGGTAAACACACTGTGACTGCTGTTTTGAAGCATTTTCAACATTCTGACGGCATCATTCTCATCAGATGGTTTTCCAAGGATTTCCTCATTCGCTGCAACAATTGTATCAGCACCAATAACCAGAATATTCTGTGGACTTACAATATCTTTGTGTAACTCATTATATGTCCTTATTGAGGCAGCAACATCCATAGCCTTCTTTGATGCAAGTTCCTGACATACTTCCGTTGGGACACTGCTGCTGACTGTTTCCTCAACACCGGAAGGACAGATTTCATATTCAATATTCAGTTGGTCAAGTATCTGCTTTCTTCTTGGTGAATTTGAAGCAAGAACTATTTTGTAAATATTATCCAAGTGTAAGCTTCTTCCATGAATCGTCGGGAACGATTGCTATATAAGTTTTTCCTGTATTAAGAACTATATCTTTGCCATTAACAGCATTGGTGAATGTAGTTCTTCCGTTTTCTGTTGTCTTAATCCAAATAATAGGAACAGCTTCTCCATTAGTAATAAAATAACCATGTTCACCTGAACCGATAACGTTATAAATCAGATATCCGTTCTCATCAAGCTGAGTATGTGAAACACCCTGAATAATAACATTCTTAAATGTAGTAACCTCTTTTGTTACTGCGTCTACATGTGGCTCACCATATACATAATATTCATAGAGACCTGTTTCCTCATTGTACTTCAGTTCAGAACTGTTATGAGGGAATGGAAGCTTAATATCCTTAGCATTCTGAACATCAACTATCGACGACAATCTATAGTCTTCATCACTAAACTCAAAATGTGGACCTTCATAATTAGAGGTATATGTAACTGAAAATTTAGCCTCATCAATTCTTTCCGAAATACTCTGATAGCTCTTATTCTTATTAGTATTCGTATATGGCTCATTAGTTATGTATTCAGTATATTCGACATTTTTTCCATTAGAAAATCTTGCAAACCCACTGTCAAGGTGATCAACATAGCTCTTTCCATAGTACTGTTCATTATAGAAAGGACCACCATCATGACACAATATAGCATCATATTCTGCCATTACCATAAAGTTTGTCGGACGCGTACTTCTTACACTTCCAAGCTGTTCAACACTGTTGTAATCTTTAAGAATACACATAAGTCTTGTAATACGATTATTAAGAGTGCTGTTCATCATTTCATAAACAATATCACATGAATTAACCCCGAAGTGAGGTAATGCTGCCTTTTCATTATCGACCATAACCGCAATTGGTCGCTGATCCTTCAAACTTTCATCAATCCATTCATTAGTAAGCTCTGATCTATAGCATCCCTCCGGTATAACCTCTCCTTCTTCTTCAGGCTCATTATTTTCAACAGGAGTCTCTTCAACAGTCGTTTCTGTTTTTTCAGGTATGGGCTGCCATTCAGCCTGTGATGTAACTTCTTCTGATGAACAGCCTAAAATAAGACTGCTTACAAGTGTAATTGTTGCAACAACCCCCATGAAGGATTTTATCTTTTTCTTAAACATAATTATTCTCCAATACTATTATTTCTGTTCCTTAACATAGATGCAAAACGCTTTGCGAGCATCATCTTTTCAAAACCCGGTTCATCGCCATAACACATAAACGAGGCGGATGATATAAAATCACCTGCCCCAGTTGACCATTCTGATTCAATCAGTTTACTTAAGATTTTCAAGATATTCTTCTGTTTCTTTACTTCTTACATAATCAGCAACATCTTTTTGATTCTTAATACGACCACCTATAATCATGGAATCGTCTCTTTTTTCAGATCGAACAATTCTCGTATTAATATGACGAATATCTTCATCATCGAGAACCACCAGTTCCAAGGTGTCCGACTTTTCGAGCACTTCTCCGTCTTCCTTGTTTACAATGATTCCGACTCCGTTCTCACTTATATCTTTAATGGTTCCCTCATATTCATTGTTTCCATCGTATACCAGGCTTTTAGCTCCTACTTTAACTCTTCTGTATAAACGTTTTTCATCACTCATATGCAAACCTCTTATAAAACACAAAGCAACTAGATAATTTTAACATAATATACAACATAAAAAAAGACTGTATTATTTACTTCAATCCATCTGCCAAAACATAAATTTCCGAATAACCATTTTTAATCAGAATATCAGCAGCCAATGAACTCATATACCCTCTTGAACAGTATAAAACAGCCCTTTGCTTCCCCTGTTCGTTCAGTTTTTGCAAAATTATCGCCGGATTAATTTTAATATCTTCAATCGGAATACAAACTGAATTCTCAAATCTGTTATCTTTATTATGAACCTCTTTGTCCCGGACATCTATAAGTAAAGACCCTCTGTCATAAATGAGAGCATTACTATCGTTTATATAACTTATATCGTAATTTATTGGTTCACGCGGAACTCTTCTACTCTTTTCAAATGTTTTAAGCAGTATTCGCTCCATTTCGGATACTGAAACCAGATCATCCAAGCCAAACACTGATTCTGTTCTTCCTTCAATTATGCCTTTTGCATACACTTGCGCTATATGTATTACACAGACATGACAGTCGTACAAATCTCTAAATCGGTTGGCTGACAAAAAGTCATTATTATCTTTTTCATTAAGAATCAGCAAAAGGACTCTGTGAATAATGGCAGCCATATTCTTTTTTTTGATAAAACTATCAAAATGTCGGATTTCATAATCTTCCAAAACACCACTTATAGTCAATTCTTCATATGAGTAACAAAAACCATATATTGAAAGTTGCCTAATCAGAGCATCCACAAATTCTTTAATTGAAACATTCTGATAAGTCATACTGACATAAAACCTCCGAATAGAAACATATAAAAGTCAGAAATAATGCAATATAACAAATTGTTATCACAACTGTTCCAAAATGAATTCCTTTACAGTCTCCAGTTTACTGTCTTTCCATTTACCTTCATCTGCTTTTAAGGACAAAGGATATATAATCTGCATATCAAGACATTCTCCCGGTACCCTTCCGCTTCTTAACGGCTCGTAAAAATTCTTAACAAAGTCCTCCTCTGTCGCATTTTCAAAATCTTTAGGTCTTAAATATTTTAACTGTCTCTTCGTGTTCTCAATAAACATCTTGGACGCAAGAGGTATTAATTTATCATATTCTTCTTTTTGAACATCAACAAATATTTTAGGAATATCACCTTTAATAATTCGTTCATTGACTCTGTCTATTTCAATGCCAAAGGGAACAAATTCAAAATTATCTTTCGTAAATTTTATCTTTAGAAAAATACCATACTGAGTATTAAACTGAGAACGCTGATAATCCGTATCAAATATAAAATTTCCCAATGAATAAAAAACAGGTTTTCCATCTACTATTTCATAATTCATCGGAACATGCGGATGGTGCGCAATTACCATATCAGCGCCAAGATTCAGGTAATCGATATATCTTTGTCTGGTATAGGGAGACGGCAAAGCTGTAAATTCCTCACCTGCATGAGCAACTACTATACACCAGCGAGCCTTACTCTTTATCTCATTAATTCTTTTTGAAATCAGATCAATGTCGCTCCAGCTAAAACACCCCGGTGTAGAATCATCAGCCTTTCTGCAGGCTCTTTGATATCCAACGCCAATCATTCCTATCCCACCTGCTTCCGGAAGAATAACAGGTGTCGAAGCTTCATTGATATCCATCCCTGCTCCAAGCGTTTTTACTCCCTGACTTATTGCTTTGTGTATTGTATCCTCTATTCCCTTTGGTCCGCAGTCACATATGTGATTATTACATATATTCCAAATATCAGCTCCTATGGAATCAAAAAACAAAGCTGCCTCCGGATTCATCCCGTGCTTAAGACTCATGGCTCCATCTTTTGCTGCATTTGGATCAATCTGGGTTAACGGTCCTTCAACATTAATAACAAGATGATCGGTAGTCTTAAGAAAATTCAACACATCAGAATCAAGAAGATTTTCATCTTCCCACTTTCTGTCCATATATTTGTCAAATCCTATATCACCTGTAAAGGTCAAAATTGTCTCGTCTTTCATAGTAAGTATTATAACATATGCAGCTGATAATAAGCATCTTATTATAAAATGTATTTCTCTGAATATCGCTCTATATAATAAATAAGAAGAGTTATTCTTTTCATAAGTATTTATTTTTGATAAAATAAAACAGTTATATTTACAAATTAACATTTCATTTTATATACATTTATTGTCTTAAAGGAGAATCGAATTGAAAAAAATATTAAAAAACTGGCATCTGATTT
The DNA here is from genome assembly GCA_024403415.1 of Lachnospiraceae bacterium. Lineage (GTDB taxonomy): Bacteria > Bacillota > Clostridia > Lachnospirales > Lachnospiraceae > JAILLW01. The sequence continues at coordinate 29,793 of JAKSRY010000010.1, read as the reverse complement.
TAATAGGTGCATTTATACTTTTTGCCGGACTTATATTCCTGATAAGTGGTGAAAACAGCATCATATCTGTCCATGACAATCTGGATTTGTTTGTACCTCAGTATCAGATGATGAAGGATACCGGAACATTCTTCTCTCAGAATACTTATGTGGGATTTCTCGCAGACATAGGCCGCGATTACCTTCCAAGCGAGTTTAATCTATATACTGCAATGTTTATGATTATGCCCTCATACTATGCATATGTTGTATGTTATTTATTGAAAATTGTCATTGCAGTTGTAGGCGCCGTTCTCCTTGGTAAAGAATATTTAGGCGACAAATATAAAGATTACAGCAGACTTGTGTATTTAGTCGGATTTGCTTATGGTATACTGAACCTTTTCCCTAATTTTGGAATAGCCTTTGCATCTCTTCCACTGTTTTTGTTCATAATGAGCAGAATTATTAAAAAGCCAAATTTCTTCTGGTATCTGGCTTTATTTGCATATCCGTTGATTAGTTATTTTTCATATATAGGTATATTCATCATCGGATACATGTTCATTTATTTCATCATAAGATGGATTGTTAAAAAGAAATTCCCCTGGCAGATACTTATTGCAATACCTGTTTTATGCGCCGGATTTGTATTATGCGAATACAGATTGTTTTATACAATGCTCTTTTCTGATATTGAATCAATAAGAACTTCCATGGTTTTACCATCTCTTTCTTTTGGTGAAGTTCTTGCTTCAATCTGGGAAGGTTTTGCTATTGGAGATATGCATACAGAAAGTATGCAGCTTTATTTCATTTTGCCTGTATGCCTTGGCTGGTTCATATTTGAAACTGTTACCAGGATTAAAAAGCATGAAGGTCGTACAATATTTAAGGATATATACAATGGTATTCTTCTTTTCATATTTATCAATTCAATCATTTATGGTTTATATAACTGCGAGGGTGTTCGTACAGTATTTGAAACTATCATCCCTCCTCTTAAAGGTTTTGAATTTGGAAGAGCTCAGTTCCTTAACCCTTGTCTTTGGTACATAGCGTTCTTCATGGTTCTTGTACGCATTTATATTAGATTTCCAAAATTCAAATGGATTGCAGATATAATGGCTGTTATTTCTATTGCCATCATTGTTCTTGCCGGAACAAGATATAACGATCTTTTCCATACAACCTATGACAAGTTATATTCTGCTACACACGACGGTGCACACACAAATGATTTATCCTACAAAGAATTTTATTCTGAAGAACTGTTTGATGAAATCAAGGAAGACATCGGATATTGTGGACAATGGTCAGTTGCTTACGGCTTATATCCGGCAATTCTTGAATATAATGGTATCCGTACTTTAGATGGTTATCTTGGCTATTATCCTGAATTTTATAAAAAAGAATTCCGTAAAATAATTGCGCCGGCGCTCGACCGTATTCCCGAATCTCAAAGTTACTTTGATAACTGGGGAGCAAGATGCTACCTTTATTCCGGAACAAACCCCACAATTATCAGTGCAGGAAGAAATTATGATTACGAAAGTGAAGATATTTATATAAATCTTAATGCCTTAAAAGAATTTGGTGGACGTTATATCTTCTCCAGAGTTGAAATAACCAATGCAGCTGAAGCAGGACTTACACTGGTTAAAAAATACGAAAACGCCTCATCACCTTATACTATCTATTTATATCAGACTACATCAAGATATATGGATTCAGTACACTCTCATATTCCATTTGAAGAACGTACTCCAACATATGATATAGATAGATTAGAAGAAATATGTAAGGAACTTACTAACTATGTAGAAGAGATAAATAATTACAAAAACAATAATTCTGAATTGAGTGATGCAGAAATTCTTGATGCTTTTTCCGATAAAGAAGCATCACTGATAAATCTGGTTGATGAAGGATTCTCACAACTTAACGATATAAATACTGCCTATACTCTCTATATGATAGAGTTCTATAAAGACAGTTCTAATGAGGAACTGGATGATTTAATGAATGAGCTTATGGACCATTACATGGAAGGTTATGATTCTTTTTTACAGGTTTTAAGAGAAGTAGCATCTTCACCATATAAGTCTTCTCTTAATCAGCTGTTCCGTTCGGAAATTGTTGACGCTTTTACTGAATATGAAGATATGGAAGACGAAGATAAAGACAGACAGCTTAAGCTTCAAAGTTTAAAGGCCGAATATACACAGGCTTCTCTTGAAGAATATTATTATGACTATGAAGGAAAAACCTGGTCCATGAATGATTTATATGCACTTATGGCATCAGGCGATCCTACTGTTACACAGGATGATATAGTTAATATCTACCAGGGAATAATGGCTGAAAAAGCATCTGTCCTTGGAGATATATATATTCAGATTCGTAACATAAATAACGAAATTGCTAAAGAAGAGGATTATGATAATTATGCTGAGTATGCCTATGCTAACATATTCGTACGTGATTATAGCGTTGATGATGTCAAAACTCTATGTAAAGATTTAAGAGATTATTGTATTGAATACTTAAGTCGTGCTAACTCAGAATTCAGTGAACTGAAACAGTTTGATCCGGGATTTATTACTGAAAATGATACTGCAACTTATGAAGCTCTTCTTCCATATATGAAACAAATAGATCCTGAACTTGGAGAATCTATGCAATATATGCTTGATTATAATTTATATGATCTTAAAGTTAGTGATGCAAAGGCTGATCTTGGATTTACTACATATTTTAAGTCCTATGGTGATCCATATATTTATAACAAGCCTTATATGAACTCCACCGATTTTAATACTTTTATTCATGAATTTGGTCATTTTAATAATTATTTTCATGTACAGGAAAATATTTTTGAATCAAGGAGCAATCTTGACACCTCTGAAATAGATTCGCAGGCGCTTGTAATGCTCATGCTTCCTTATCTGCATGAGATGTTCCCTGAACCTATTGGTTCATTCTTTGAGCAGGATTTTACTGTTTCATTAATGCAGGCCATCATTTCCGCCTGTACCGTTGCTGAATTTGAAATATGGGCATATGAGAATCCTGATTCTACTTTAGATGAACTATGCATTAAATATAAGGAACTGCAGGAAGAATATGGCACAGTATTTTATGAAAATATTACCAAGAACTATGAATGGATTAATATAAATCATTTATTTGAGCAACCACTATATTATATTTCATATGCCACTTCTGCCCTTACTTCTCTTCAGATTTATAATTTAAGTAAGGAAAATTATCACACTGCTGTTGAGAAATATATGGAACTTTCATCATATAAATCATATTGGTTCTTCAAGGAATTAACTACATATGTAGGATTTGAAGATGTATTTAAAAAGGGCGAAGCAAAAAATATATTCAAATCAACATATCTTAATCTTCGTAAGAACTTTTATAAGAGTAAAGGAAATTAATAAGTTTATAAATTACTATCAAAATGTTTATCTTAAAAAGACTGTAGTATGAGAAATAAATCTCATATTACAGTCCTTTTTCATATATCACTTACAAACATATGCAATCTTAAGCTTACAGGCGTGACTTAAAGTCAGCGTATCCAAACGACTTATATACTTTACAGTCACCGTCCTCTTCTATTACTATATCCGGCAGATTCATACCATTAAACATATTTGTCTTAACCATTGTATATAAAGCCATATCTTCAAATTCAAGCTTTTCACCTTCTGCCAGTTCATGATCAAATGAATAATCACCGATTATGTCTCCAGACAAACATGTAGGTCCACCAAGCCTATAGGTATGTGACAACTCTTCAGGTTCACCGCTGTTTTTAAGTGGTGGTCTATAGGGCATCTCCAAAACATCTGGCATATGACATGCTGCAGATGTATCAACTATAGCAATGTTCATATCATTATAACCTGTTTCAAGAACAGTTGTCAGCAAGGTACCGGCATTTAAAACAAATGCTTCACCGGGTTCTATATAGACATCAACATTATATTTTTCCTTAACTGAGTTAATACATTCAATAAGTGTTTCTATATCATAATCTTCTCTTGTAACATGATGTCCCCCTCCAAAATTAATCCATTTCATATTATGGAGGTATTTACCGAATTTTTCTTCCACAACATCAAGAGTCTTCTTAAGATCATCTGAATTTTGTTCACACAAAGTATGGAAATGTAATCCATCTACCAAAGTCAGGTTATCTTCATCAAAATTATCCAGTGTTATACCCAGTCTGCTTCCTTTAGCACATGGGTCATAGATTTCATGACCTTCCTGCGTTGATATCTGAGGATTAACTCTAAGTCCTATACCTTTTCCTTTGTTTTTAACTTTAATGCCATATTTTAACAGTTGCTTAAATGAGTTAAAGACAATATCATCACATAACTCTATAATCTCATCGATTTCATCTTCTCTGTAGGCCGGAGAAAAAACATGATTTTCCTTATTCATCTCTTCTCTTCCAAGCTTAGCCTCAAACAATCCGCTTGCTGTACAGCCATCAACATATTTTCCAATAATGGGATACATCGAATACATTGAAAAACATTTTTGTGCAAGAAGTATCTTACATCCTGTCCGTTCTTTAACGGATTTCAGGATTTCAAGGTTCTTTATTAATTTGTCCTTCTGTATTATAAAGCAGGGTGTTTTAAGATTTTCTTTTTTCATTATTATCTATTATCTTTCCTTTTGTAATGACTAATGCTTATTTTAAGCTTTACATCGAAAATATACATAAAAACATTATATTCTATAAAACAGCCACTCAATATTATATTGATGTGGCTGTTTTATAAAATGATTAATCTACAAGTACAGGATCATGACTTTCTCTCTTAGGAAGTCCGTATTTATCCAAAGCTTCAATAAACGGATCAGGATCAAATTCTTCGACAGTATAAACACCAGGCTTATTCCATTTATTTGTTACCATCATCAACGCCCCACACATGGCAGGTACACCTGTTGTGTATGAAATTGCCTGACTTCCCACTTCCTTATAACATTCCTGATGATCACATACATTATAGATATAATACTTCTTTTCAACGCCATCTTTCTTTCCAGTAAAGATACAACCAATGTTTGTTTTTCCTACGGTTCTTGGTCCTAAAGATGCAGGATCCGGAAGTAATGCCTTAAGGAACTTGATTGGAACTATCTCTTTGCCTTCAAACATAATAGGACTTGTAGAAAGCATTCCAACATCTTCAAGACATCTCATATGATCAAGATAACTCTGTCCAAAAGTCATAAAGAAACGAATTCTTTTAACCTCAGGAATATTAACATTAAGAGATTCGATTTCTTCATGATGAAGAAGATACATATCTTTCTGACCAACCTCATCAAAGTCATATACTCTCTTGATAGACATAGCAGGTATTTCAACCCACTTATCATTCTCAATATAGCTTCCTGGAGCACTTACTTCTCTTAAGTTAACTTCCGGGTTAAAGTTAGTTGCAAATTTGTATCCATGATCTCCACCGTTGCAGTCCAGAATATCGATTGTATCAATTGTATCGAATTCATGCTTCTTTGCATATGCACAATAAGCCTGTGTAACACCAGGATCAAAGCCACAGCCAAGAAGTGCTGTTAAACCGGCATCTTCAAACTTCTTCTTATAAGCCCACTGCCAGCTGTAATCGAAATAAGCACTGAATCCTTTTTCCTTACATCTTGCTTCATAAATAGCTCTCCATTCAGGATCGTCAGTGTCCTCAGGTTCATAATTTGCTGTATCCATATAATTAACATGAGCCTCAAGACATGCATCCATAATTGTAAGATCCTGATAAGGAAGTGCTATATTCATAACAAGATCAGGCTTATATGCTTTAATAAGTGCCACAACCTCATCCTTAACATCAGCATCCACTGTTGCTGTAGTAATATTGGTTTTTGTTTTTCCTGCAAGTTTTTCCTTAAGGGCAACACACTTTGATACAGTTCTTGATGCAATACATATATCTGTAAATACATCATCAAGCTGACAGCACTTCTGTATTGCAACCTGTGCAACACCACCACATCCAATAATTAACACTCTGCTCATTTTTTAGTTCTCCTCTATATTTATTATTTAGAAAGTTCAAGTAATGATTCCCTTATAACCTTGCAGGCAGCTGCAGTTGATGCACCGCTTGGATCAAGATGCGGACTTAACTCATTAACATCCATTCCGACTATGTTGCAATTACCAATTACAAGATGAATAGCCTCCAACAGCTGCATAAAGGTCACTCCTCCGAATTCCGGAGTTCCTGTTCCGGGGAAATATGACGGATCAAGCACATCAAGATCTATTGTAAAATAAACATTCTTTCCCTTAAGTTTATCCACACATTCCTTAAGTCCATCAAAATTGAACTTATGCAAATCAGTATGTGCTTTGGCAAATTCAAATTCTTCTCTCATACCGCTTCGTATACCAAACTGATGAATCTTGTTATCACCAATAAGGTCATAGCATCTTTTAATAACACAGGCATGAGATAATTGAACTCCCAGATATTCTTCTCTCAAATCAGTATGTGCATCAAAATGAATAATCTGAACATCCGGATATTTATCAACAATAGCCCTGAAGGAACCCAGGGTTACAAGATGCTCTCCACCAATCATAAACGGAAGCTTATCATCATCCAGAATAGTTTTGGTACGCTCTTCTATGTCATTAAGTGCAAGTTCACTGCTTCCCATTGAAAGCTCAATATCACCACTATCAAAGTAATAGTTGTAATCCTCCATATCTTTGTCCTGATATGGGCTATAGGTTTCAAGACCATATGACTCATTTCTTACCGTAGCACTGGCAAATCTCGTTCCCGGCCTATATGATGTTGTTGAATCAAAAGGAGCTCCAAACAATACTATTTTTGCATCCTCATATTCGCAGTCACATCCTATAAATGTCATTATATTTTTATTCAGCATCTTTTAATAACCTCTCAACATAAACTGGCAGTGAAAAAATACCCTTATGAAGTCTTGTTGCATAATACTTGGTTTCAAGACCAAGCAGATTCCATTTATTATCCTGTATGTCATTTAATGGATGATACTTTTTACTTGCAAATCCAAATAACCAGTGTCCTGACGGATATGAAGGAATAAATCCCTGATATACTTTAACGATTGGGAAAGACTGAACAATACGTTCATGCATCCTTTGAACCATATATGCTTCATCAGTATAAAATGGACTTTCATGCTGATTAATCATAATTCCATCTTCATGTAAAGCTCTGTAACAAAGACCATAAAATTCTCTTGTGAATAATCCTTCTCCGGCCCCATAAGGATTAGGCGAATCGATTATAATAAGGTCATATTCATCTTCCAGGGATCTAATGAATCTCACACCATCCTCATGATACATATGTACTCTGGGATCATTAAGTGAGCTTGCTATTTCAGGAAGATATTTGTTACATACTTCAACAAGTAACGGATCAATCTCAACTACATCAATAATCTCAACAGAATCATATTTAATCAGTTCCCTGACTACGCCTCCGTCTCCTCCGCCAATGACAAGTATTTCCTTTATATTGGGATTAACAGCCATAGGAACATGAACCATCAGCTCATGATAAATAAATTCATCTTTCTGAGTTAATACTATATCTCCATCAACTGTAAGAATCTTGCCAAATTCTTTTGTTTCAAGGACATCTATCTGCTGTTCTTCTGACTGAGCACTAAAAAGCTGCTTTTCCACCTTAATGGAAAGTCTGACGGTATCTGTATGTTCATCGTTAAACCATAAATCCATAAGTTTACTCCTTATATGAATTAGTTAATTGATAGCATCAATAAATATATACTTATGCTTATAATAATATATTTCATACATTCGCAAACTACGTTATTAAGTTAATCTAATGATTTGCATATAAGTAGTACCTAATTTACGCAACCGTGCTCAAATTGCCATCCAGGCAAAATTGAGCACTAACTCATACATCCATGTATGAGTTTTGCTGGATATTCAGCAAATCATAAGAATAACTAAATAACTCCGTAAAGACTCATTTAATAAAATATATTATATCGAATATTTGTAATTGAAATATAATAATTAAATATATTGATTATAAATGATACACTTCAATATTTAACTATGCTTAATGACATTAAGATAATTGATGTCCGGATCTTCAGGGCCTGTTATTGAACATCCCTTTTCCTTAGCATAAATAATATAGTCTACAATTTCCTGCGTAATAAGTTCTCCAGGTGCAAGAATAGGAATACCGGGGGGATAACACATAACAAATTCACTGCACACCCTGTCAACAGTATCCTTGATAGGAAGAGATTCTTTCTCTGAATAGAATGAATCCTGAGGTGACATCATAACTTTAGGATTAATATATTCATTAGACATAAGTCCTGTTTTATCTTTTGAATACCTGCGTTTAATATCTGCAAGTGCAGTTACAAGTCTTTCGATATCCTGCTTTCTGTCACCAACAGAAATATATGCAAGAATATTTCCCAAATCTCCAAATTCTATCTGAATGTCATATTCATCTCTTAAAATGTCATATACTTCGATTCCGGCAAGTCCGATATCAAGAGTATTAATACTAAGCTTCGTTACATCAAAATCATATACACTGTTTTTATTTACAAGTTCAGGGCCATAAGCATAATAGCCACCGATACGATTAATCTCATTTCTGGCATAACTTGCTAAATATTCAACTCTGTCAAATGCTTCTTTTCCTCTAAGAGCCAGATTTCGACGTGAAATATCAAGGGAAGCCAATAACAAATATGACGCGCTTGTCGTTTGTGTAAGGTTAATAATCTGCCTTACATATCCCTTGTTCATGTTCTCTCCTATAAGAAGAAATGAACTCTGAGTCAGACTTCCGCCTGATTTATGCATACTGACACTTGCCATATCTGCGCCTGCAGCCATAGCGGTTATGGGCATATTCTTTCCAAAGTAGAAATGAGTTCCATGTGCTTCATCAACCAGAACCTTCATATCATGCTCATGTCCTAATCTTACGATTTCTTCAAGAGCTGAACATACACCATAATATGTGGGATTATTAACCAGTATTGCTTTCGCATCAGGATTCTTTTCTATTGCATTTTTAACATCCTCTATCTCCATTCCAAGAGAAATACCAAGCTCCGGATCAGTCTTAGGATTAACATATACAGGGATGGCACCACACAAAACCAATGCATTAATTGCGCTCCTGTGAACATTTCTCGGAAGAATAATCTTATCTCCCTGTTTACAGCAGGAAAGAATCATGGTTTGAACAGCACTTGTCGTACCACCAACCATCAAAAATGCATAGCTTGCACCAAATGCATCAGCAGCAAGTTCTTCTGCCTCCTGAATTACTGAAATTGGATGACATAGATTATCCAATGGTTTCATCGAATTTACATCAATTCCCACACACTGTGCACCAAGCAATTGTACAAGTTCAGGGTTTCCTCTTCCACGCTTGTGTCCAGGTACATCAAAGGGAACTATTCTCATTTTTCGAAACTTTTCAAGAGCCTCATAGATTGGAGCTTTATTCTGATCCATTCTTCTTCCTCATAAAAGAAAACCACAAGTGCATAATGCTACTTGTGGTTAATAATTCCATGTAATAAAAATATTTTCTTTCGCTAATTTACAATAGCTGTTCAATCAGCAGAAAACAAATACAGGATAAAAAACAAATGGCAGGAGTCTATATAGCAAATATTTTTACTTTTAATACTCAATTGACCGTTTCACAAGTTGCAAGCAAATGCGTTTAATTTAATTATAAAGTAACCAACTTATAAAATTTGAGCTTCTAACTCAATCAACCATGGTTCAGACAAGGACCTTATAAACCTTGCCGCCCATTAAAATATTTGCATGGTAAGCCATTTTGTTTCTCTCGTATCTATTTCTACCATACAGATGCATTTTATCCTAAATGTATGAATAATTCAACTAATATATGAAATTTATTATTTATATTTTTTTTGAATATGATTTGTATTTCTCTCCCAAAAAACGCCGTCAGTATATCCCTGAATTGACTTATCTTCATTCGCCATTTCAAGGCGTTTTTCGGCCCATACACAGTACTGGGGATTCATTTCTATTCCCACATAATGTCTTCCCAATTTATGAGCTGTAACACTCGTTGAACCTGATCCAAGGAATGGATCAAGTATAAGATCTCCTTCATTTGAACTTGCAAGAATAATTTTTGCAAGAAGTTTTTCAGGTTTTTGTGTTGGATGTGGGGTGTTTTCCGGCATTGACCAGTAGGGAATTGAAATATCATCCCAAAAATTAGAGGGATAGGTATTTCTGAAATTACCGAATTCCGTTTCTTCCCAGTCCTTAGGTTTCCCTTCTTCTTTATAAGGAGCAACTACTCTTCTTCGCATTTTTACATCTTCAACATTAAATGTATAATCAGCTGATTTTGTTGCAAACCAAATATCTTCCATAGCATTCTTCCAATTGTGAAGAGCACCTCTTCCCTTCTCTCTCTGCCAGGTTATTCTGTTTTGTACTTGAAAATATTCGCCTAGAACTTTTCCGATTTCAAGACTGCATTTCCAGTCACAACAAACATATATTGATGCATTATCTTTAAGTAATGGAATTACTTTTTCAATCCAGTCTCTTGTATATTTTTCATACTCTGCAGAAGAAGATCTGCTAAATGTATTTCCATGAAAATTCTTGTTTAAGTTATATGGAGGATCTGCAATCAGCAAATCAATTGATTTGGGTGGAAGTAAATCAAGTATCTCCATAGTATTTCCAAGAATAGTTTTATCTGTTATTTCCTCTTGTTTGAGCGCATTACTTCCATTAGGTATAAAACATCGTTCAAGATATTCTTTTCCTTCTTCAATTGATATGTCTATCGACTTATTTCTTTCGGCTTTTTTAGTCATATACTAACTGTCTTTTCGCTAAATATATTGTTCCTTTTTGCGTTTGTATGTTTATAATGTTTATTTTCAAAACCAGAATGCATTTTTATAAACTGTAAGTAAATAGTCTAAAGCATTACTTTCTCTTATTATTTCTGTTATATAAAACAACCATAAGAATGCAGAATATTACTGTAGCTCCAATGATATACAACATCATCTCCGAAATTGAAAAAGTATGACCTCCAATTTCAGCATTAAATGTAAAAATGTTTTTAATTGTTATTCCAAACTGACCATTGTCAAGTCCACCGATTGAGTTCTCGATAGCATCAATTATATTATTCATCATTGAATTTCGAAGAAGCATCGTAACCTGGCTTAATGGAAACAGATTGCAAAAAACTCGCACACCATCAGAGAATGTTGAGAGTGGCATATATGCCCCAATAACAAATCCTGATGCAGCTGAAAGAATTCCAAAGAATGCTCCGCTTGCCGCTGATGATTTGAAAAACATAACAATAGTCATAAAAAATGCGGATGATGATATAGTTCCAACTATTACAATAAGCACCGTGAACATTACTGAACCGAATGTCAGATGAAAGTCAGAAGCTAACGATAAACCGCCAAGTCCAATCACCAGCAAAATAAGGCTCATTATTATTGCAGAAAAGGTTGCTGCAAGAAAATATCCCATGATAACCTGCCATCTCTTTAAGGGAGTAGCCAGAATATCATAATCTACATTCTTCTCTCTGTCACTAACAATAGTCATAAGACAGTTATAAGGAACAGTAATCATTGCACATCCTATAATTCCAACCAGCAGAATCATATTTACAAGAGCATCCGTATCCTTTGGATCTACCATTCCCTGAAGACTTCCTAATGCATCCGCTATTGAATCCACATAATTATCTTTCAAAAATAATACATACAACATAAAAATTATGATTGAAGAAAGAAGTGAAAATACAACCGCTGCTCTATCCTTAAAATAAACGAGCATATTTCTTCTTATTAATCCGCCAAATCCTCTCATCCTAACAACTCCCTTCCGGTAAGTTTAAGGAAAACATCATCCATACTACCTTTTATAATTTCATAATCTGTTATTTTTTCTTTATATTTATAAACAAACTCAATAATATTTCCTTCAAAATATACATTGTAATGATCTGCTTCATAATCATAAGAATCTATTTTATAGTTGTTCGAATTATCCTCAATGATGCTTTCAAATTCTGCATCCTTTTCTGTATAAATAACCAGTCTTGAAAGTGCGTACTTACTCTTCAATTCAGAAGGTGCACCTGTAGCTATAATCTTTCCTTTATCCAAAATAACTACATTATCGGCATCCTTAGTTTCTTCCATATAGTGTGTTGTAAGGAAAATAGTCATTCCTTTACTAATTCTTAAATAATCAATATAGTCCCATACAAGCTTTCTTGATTTTGGATCAAGACCCGTTGTAGGTTCATCCAGGAACAAAATTTGTGGATCATTAATAAGTGCTCTTACAATGTCTACCCTTCTTCTTTGTCCACCGGAGAGTTTTTCATACTTTCTGTTCCATATTTCATCAAGTTCAAGATGCTCTGAAATTTTAACAAGACGTTCATCTATCTCCGACTTCGTAAGACCATAATATGAGCCACGTGTATAAATATTATCTTTTACTGTCAGTTTTCCATCCATAACTGAATTTTGAAATACTATACCTATGCATTTTCTTATTTCATCATCTTCTTTTCCAAGAACATGACCACATATTTTCGCCTCTCCTTCTGTCTTTTGAAGAATTGTACATAACATATTTATTGTTGTTGATTTTCCGGCTCCATTCTCACCTAAAAAGGCAAACAATTCACCCTTTTTAACCTTAAATGAAATACCATCAACAGCTTTGACCTCTTTATATTTTTTGACAAGATTGTCAACTTCTATTACATTCATGTGCCATCTCTCCTACATGATTTTAACACTGCCAAACCATAGCTTTTTCAATATAAGCAAATATTAAGTGCATAAAAATATATAAAACTAACTTATATCCACAATTATTTATCAAACAATTTTAAGCCTTTAATATCTTATAATAGAAAAATAAAATATACAATGGTATTCTAAAATCATACTATCGAAAGCTGGTGTATTTATGATTATTAAAAATGGCCTGGTATTTTGGGATAATAAGTCGTTTATAAATAAGAATTTGTTTATCAATAATGATATTATAAGTGATACTGATGATTGCTCAGACATATCTGTTATTGATGCTTCCGACTGCTATGTCATTCCCGGATTGATTGACATTCATCTGCATGGTGCTAACGGATTTGATATTTCAGACATGGTCAGTCCATATAACCATAGTGAAAATGTTTCTGAACAGAAAGAAAGATCAATCAATGATTTCCTTTCATATGAAATTCAAAATGGGATCACATCCGTATGTCCGACAACTATGTCATATAATTTTGACAGGTTGAAGAATGTCCTAAAATCAGTAACTGAATATATAACGCGATTGCGGACCTGTGCCCCCTCTAATGGATTACCCCCGGTTGCCTCTCTTCTTGGCATCAACCTGGAAGGTCCTTTCTTAAATCCGGAAAAGTGCGGTGCTCAAAATAAGACATTTTTAACTGCCCCCGATTCGGAAGCATTTGAAGAATTACTTAATCAATTTAATATTCTAAGGCTTATTAGTATTTCACCGGAATTGGAAGGCGCACTTAATTTTATCGAAAGATATCATAAAGATATATGTATATCTTTGGCACATACTGACTGTGACTATGATCTTGCTGTAAAAGCTTTTCAACTTGGGGCCTCTCATCTTACTCACATGGGTAATGCGATGAATCCAATGCTTTCGAGAATGCCCGGCCCAATAGCCGCAGCTTTTGATAGTAAAAACATCGACGTTGAACTGATAACCGACGGAATTCACGTCCATCCTTCAATGGTCAGATTATTCTTTAAGGCTTTTGGTGACGAAAGAATTGTTATGATAAGCGATAGCATTGAAGCCTGTGGAATGCCAGATGGCGAATACTCATTAGGCGGCCAGAATGTTCTGGTTAAAAATAAAAAAGCGACTCTTCCAACCGGAACAATCGCTGGTTCTGTCTTTAATCTTATGGATTGTTTCAAAAAAGCTGTAAGCGAGTTTAAAATACCCCTTGAGAGTGTTATTAAATGCTGCACCTTTAACCCTGCAAAGGCCATTGGTATGTCTCATATCATAGGCAGCATAAATATAGGCAAGGCAGCTGATTTATTGATCATTGATAAAGATCTTAATCTTGTCAAAATAATAAAAAATGGTGTTGCCATAAACTGACTTTCCACATGTCAGCAACTGCAACACCATACCTTAATATATTTTTCTTAAACAATATAATCCATACATGTTCTGCTTGCAGTATATGGTCTCACTTTAGTATCAGCAACCTCAACATGTTTCGGATGAACTGCGTATCCTTTAAGTGATGTCTCATCTTCAAAGCTTGAGTCAAGCATAACATCACAATTTGATGAAGCCAAAGGATTGATATTAACTTTAATATCTACCAGTCCGGGTATTTGTCCCTTAAGTCCTTCAAGACCTTCCTTAATTCCTTTTTTAATCTTATTTGTTGTCTCTTCACTTTCTGTTTCTTTTAGTGTCCACAATATAACATGTTTTACCATCGTCTTCTCCCATTCATACAACAATCTTATTTTTATTTCTTCTGAAGAAATAATATACACTTATCATTATAGCACAAATCAGCCAGCTAATTGGATAACAGTAAAGCACAACATCAAGATTATTGCCTTTTCCAAATATTGATATCCATACAACTCTGAAAGCTACGATTCCGACTATGTTGAAAGCCGTTGGAATAAGGGTATCTCCTTTTGCTCTTAACGTAGATGAGAATATCTCTATGAATACAAACAATGGATATGCAGGACAAATAAGTCGCATCATGTGTTTTGCATAGTCAAGTACGACCATTTCATCAGTAAACAGTCTTAATGGATACTGTCCAAACATAAACAGAACGGAGCTTAATACAATGGCAGTTCCAAGTGACATCATCAGGCATGTGAAAGTGCCCTTTTTGACTCGTTTCATATTGCCGGCTCCATAATTTTGACCAACGAAGGTAGCAATTGATGTTCCAAACGATCCGTTAATCATCCAGAAAATTACATCTACCTTACCCTCCGCTGTCCATCCGGCCATTGCATCCACTCCAAACAGATTAATGGATGACTGGATAAACATATTGGACAATGCATATGTCGATGACTGGATTCCTGCAGGCAAACCAATTTTTAACATATTTCCAAGCAGATTCTTATCTATTCTCAATTCCTTTAATTCAAGCTTAACATCCGGTATTTTTTTCATCAGACATCTGGTAACCAGATACGCACTGACTGCCTGTGCCAATAATGTTGCAAGCGCAACACCCAAAACACCCAAATTGAAATAAATTACAAATAATAAATCAAGAATAACATTAATAACAGTACAGATAATCAAATAATATAGTGGTCTTCGCGAATCCCCCAGAGCCCTTAGTATTGAAGCACCCATATTATAAATGAACACAAACACCAGACCTGCAAAATATATCTGAAGATATAATTTAGAGCTGTCCATCAGTCTATCCGGTGTATTCATCAGCACAAGAATATAAGGAGATGCAATAATTCCTATCAGTCCGAAAATAAGTCCTCCTATTGCCCCGAAGCAATAGGATGTATGAAGAGATTTTGAAAGTTTCTTCGCATCTCCTGCACCAAAGAACTGGGATATGAGAACTGTACAGCCACCAGATAATCCTGTAAAGAATCCGACCATAAGATTGATGATAATTGCCGATGAACCACCAACGCTTGAAAGAGCTTCTTTACCTGCAAATTGCCCAACAATTGCGGCATCCACTGTATTATATAGTTGCTGAAAAAAAGTCCCGATCATAATTGGAAAAAAGAATGAAAGAATCGATTTTCCTATCGGGCCTTCCAGCATTTGTCTGTTTCTGTTTTTATTCATAATATATACCTGAGAAATCCAAGTGATATTGAAATCATTAATATAATAACAGCTATCTTTATATGCACTTTAAGCTTCATCAATATAATAGCTGTAAACTCTCTCACAAATCCATTTGGCCAAAAATACCATTTGGTTTTCGATGCTATTCCTTCTGCGTCAAGACCTGCATATCGCGCTATAATACCACTACGTAATACATGATAATTAGTCGTTGCAAATGCAACTTTCGCATCCTTATTCAACCCCTGAATAATCTCCAATGAATACTTAAAATTCTCGATTGTATTCCTGGACTTTTTTTCAGGATATATCTCATATTCTTCTACTGAATGTGATAAAAGATACAATTCCATTGCGGAAGCTTCACTCATTCTTTCATCACTTCCCTGTCCTCCGGATGGTACAAACTTTACGCTTTTTCCTGTAGCAATTTCCTGTTCCCAGGCAAATCTGACAGCTCTGTTTGTTCTGGCCTTAAGCAATGGTCTCAGACTCCCCCTTTTATCTATTGAGCAGCCAAGAATAATAATATAATCTTTATCATAAGAAGGAACCTTTTTAGCCGCAAGATATGACATTATAATCGTTCCAAAATAAATACATTCAAAATAACATAACATCGTTAAGAAGAAAATTGATACTGATGTTTTAATTAATCCAAACACATTTTCACTTTGAACAGATATATATGTACTATTTACATAGTCAAGTGAATAATCCAGTATTTCTGTCAAAATAAAAGCGACAACAAAACATATCCCTAATATTGCACCCAATAAATTGTATAATCTGAATCCTTCATATTTAATAAGAAAAATGTTACTTATAAATATTCCAAAACATATTACAACCACTATCGATACTGCAAATAATGAAAATTTTTTAGGAAACTCAATATACATAAATAAGAGTTCTTTTACCGTCATATAGGGGCCAGTAAACAAAAAAGAATATAAATATAATAAATCTACTGCCAAAAATACAGTAATAAAAATAAGTAATGCAAACAAAGCTATATTGGTATAGGAATAGAACTTGGTTTTCAACTTCCTTTTTAGCATAACGCAAACAAGGATTATAGCTGTAATCATCAAAACAGCTACAATCCCAGTAATAAATATCGGTATATTTGTAGAAACAATATTATTAATATTTAATTCATTCATTCAATAAACCATACATTCTACAGTTATCTGATCAACGCATGCATCTAAACTTTTTCGAGTTTAAGAAGCCTTCCAAGTAATTTTGATACAATTTCAATAACCGGACCAAGAGCTATAACCATCAGTACCGTAATTGCCCCGGCTTCCCCTCCAATCAGGAATGCAACGACTGTAAATACAGCATCAAAAGCGATTCTCACATATTTGAACTTAATCTTCTCTGACAAATATTTACTAACCTTGTCATGGATAATATATGGAAGAACATCATATGCCGAAGCTCCAAGTCCTGCGTTTACATACAAGGCAACGGCAAATACAAATACGATCAGAGCTCCAAGCATAACAAGAGCATTGACAACTTCATTCTCTACCTTTGTAATTCCCATACAGCCAAGAATATAGGTTGTGAAATCTGCCATATATCCTACAATAACCATATTTCCTATCGTTCCAAAACCAAGCCTCTTATAGTCAAACAGAATAACTATCAGAAATAAAATTCCATTGAAAATCAGTTCAACAGTTCCAAAGCTGATTCCTGTTATATCACTTAATCCATAGCTGACAGCTGCAAAAGGATCCACACCCAAATCAGTCATGTTAAGAATTGCTACACATATGCCCATTATAACAACTCCACTGAGCATAAGAATCATTCTTAATCCAAATGGTTTCTTAAATATAAAACTCTTAAAATCGATTTTCATTATACCAATTCCTATCTCAATTGAATTTTTAGGAAATCAAATAATAAAGTCACTTATATTAGTCAAACTTTTTGCCGCAGGCCATACAAAAAGCATCTCCGGCTTTAACCAGACTTCCGCATTTGGGACATTTTCCGCTTGCATATATAACTTCTTTTCGAAGTTCGGACTGATTTGCACCGCACTTATTACAAAATGAACTGTCTATGCTGAGTTCTGCACCGCATTCTTCACATAATCTAATTCCATAAAAGGCATATTGCTGTTGGTTTAACAATGCTATACGCTCATCCATTTCACGAATGTCTTTAACCACATCTGCGGCAAAAAAATTCCCGTCTTTATCATAATTCAACTCAACATATCTTTCGCCCAGCTGTGAAACAAGTTTATTATATTCAGCATTCAGACTTTCCATATCTGAACTCAACTGCATCTGTTTCTTATATTTATATCTTTCAAAATTAGTATCCATATTGCCTCCACATCGTGTTTATAACTAAATTCCAATACCGCATCTTCCGCAGAATTTATTTTCCAATCCGTAAACTTCTCCGCATTGAGGACACATTTTATACCTTAAAACCGACATCACTTCACTATCCAGTTCTCTCTGACCGGCACCACATCTATTACAGAACTGACTGCCGATAGGAAGCATATTTTTACAACTGTCACATACAATCGAACCTTTTAATGCAAGTATTTTCTGATTATTCAGCACTATGTTATGTCTGACATTTTCAATCTCTTCATAAATATCTGAATAGCCTTTGATATCCATATTATTTGATTGTGCTTCAATTAGTAATCTTTCTCCGATTTCCTTAACTTTTGAAAATCGCATTCTTTTTACTTCAATAATAGCATTTCCGTAAATGTCATTATTACCAAACCTGTTCTCACTACCATTACCAATCATCATAACCCCTCCGCAACTTTTTGTTTTATGCGACCGCTCATATCAGTATACCACATTTTTCCCGTTGTCATAACAGAAAAACTCGATGCTAATCATAACACCGAGCTATCCTTGGAAAATAAATATATGAATTCTGCTCAAGAGATACAAATCCACCGATTTTTCCTCCTTCATTTCCTCTTCCATAACAACAGGTATATGCCATCTTCTCAATATCTTCTTCTTTTGCCCCTAACTCAGCAAAATTTTTCGGCATTCCAATCGAAATCAGGAAATTTCTTAATGCTTCAATACCTTCTTTTGCAGTTCTTTCCGGATTGTCAAAATCCATTTGACATCCCCATACTCTAACCGCTATCTTTGCAAATCGCATAACATCATGTGAAAGATTAACAAAATGGTCCTGCAACGACTTTACCGGTACGTTTATTACCATAAAAATCAGTATCAAATATAATATCTTCTCCATCCGGAGTTTCAAAACGTTCTTCTGGTTCGAAGGCCATACCCAGAGTATCTGAATCAATCATTTTTGCTTCAGGGAGGAATGACATATAATTTGACTTAACTTTGTACTCGCCATTTTCTTCTACGAGTTCAATTTTAATTTCGTGCTCCTCATCAATTGTAAAATCTTCTTCTATATCTGCAGGCTTAGCACCATTAAAGAATATATTTCCACCTGTCCATACCGGAAGAGGCATATAATATCTGTCTCGTGATACCTCACATCCTTCACCGCAATATCCTGCAAAGCAGTTCTTCCACTCATCTTCCTTCATATATCCGCTATATGTAAGAGTACCTGCCACAAGATTTCCATCATCCCATTCACCATCATGATCTTCTTCACAGATATCTAATAATCCTTGTCTAACCTTCTGCTGAACAAAGACATTATTATAAAATCTTACGTCACCATGAAGTATCGACATAACTCCTGTAATCTCAGTTCTATGAGGTACATGTATTGGTGTATATCTTGTTGAATCATAGGTATTTGAGCCGTTCTTAACACCTCGTCCTACCGCAGATATTGATCCGGCGAAAAGATTATGAACAAACGCAACTCCCTGAGTCGGAAGCTTAACTGCTCTTTCTGACAGGAAAATATTATTATCAACAAGACATGGACCGTGTGCTATCTCGATAAAGATATCCTCACCCATACCAAGGACAGCTTTGTTTTCTTTCTTTAAGAGATAATCTCGTGACATACAGTTATCATGGAACAGATTTGAGGACACCCTAGTTCCCTGAGTCTGCCAGTCAAGCCAGATTCCTCTTGTACAATCATGGAAATGGTTATTTCTGATAATAACATCAATAGCTGCATGGAATTTAATTCCTCCAATTTCAGCCCCTGAGAAATTACGCTTATTATTAATATGATGAATATGATTATTCTCTATCAATGAGAATACACATCCAAGATTTCCGACGATACCTGTCTGACCGCAATCATGAATATCACAATTTCTTACAGTGTGAGAACCAATTGTTTCCTTACTCCAGCCATCAAGCTGTGCGATAAATGAGCAGTCTCTTTGAGTCTGTGCGCCATCCTTTAATTTATAATTTGACCACTTATTATCATTATTCTGCTGTCTGTATTTTCCAAGAGAAATACCTGAACACTTTGAATGAGACACCTCACAATCCTCAATTACCCAGCCTTTAGACCAGTGTGGGCCTATCATTCCGTCCTGAAGTGCTGTAGGCGGAGCCCACTGAGTTGCAGCTTTAGTAACTACAAAACCACTCAAAGTAATGTAATTTACATGCTCTTCTGCCGGATAGAAGCAGTGTGGTCTTACATTAATTTCAACCGTTTCATTATTTGGATTTTTTCCCTGGAAATTTGCATAAATAATTGTATTCTTTCCATCATCGCTCTGGCATGAATACCATGTATGCTTAGAAAAATCACGATCCCATGAAGCATCCTGATAAACCGGATTCATTACCTTATCAAGTGAATCCATCTCATAAAGCGATTTATCATTAAGAAATACTTCACCGGTATGTGAAACTACTCTCTGATCAAGCCAGTCACCAAATAAAATAGTTGTATAAGGATTATAATTTCCAAAGAAGGTATTTGGAATCGTAATCATCCAAACATCCCCATCATACTGCACCCAGCCAGTTATTTTTTCTGCGCCTGTAATAACGGCACCACGACTCACTTCTGATCTGTAAACAATCGGTTTCTTCTTTGTACCTGCATTAAGAGGACTGACCTCTTCATGGTACTCTCCTGGTGCAACCAGTACCTCATCTCCCGGCATTGCAATTTTGGCAGCTTCACCAATTTGGTTGAATGGTTTTTCTTTAGTTCCATCGCCATTTGGTGCTGCATTACAATTTACATATAAAATCATATTTTTCTCCTATTGTTATATCTGTAAAATTCATTTTTTAGATTTATGTTGATTTTCTAATACTTTTTATACATTTGATTTCTGATATAAATCACACTAATAACCTATAGCCTCTAAAGCCATATCCAAGGTTTTTGCATTCATAATTGAAAATTCTTCTGATATATGTGGTTTCTCATTATCAAGTATACATTTACCAAGCTGCGTTACTTCAAGCATATAGTTATGAGGTGCTTGGATTGATTTAACTTCTGTCTTACCATCTGCACAAACATTGAACTTCAAATCGCCTGACTGATTGTATTCAACATCTGACTTTATATCCCCTTTAGTGCCATGTATGTATAATCTGTCAAATCGTCTGCTTTGTTCTGCATCAAAAATCATTCCGCAGTTAAAGGATGCTCTGACATCTCCATCATATTTCATTATTACAGCAGCATTAAGATCTATTCCCTCTTTAGAGAATTCTGCCACGCCCTTTACATCAACCGGAACCTTTCCTAGAAGCCATGTAATAAGACTGGTACAGTAGCAGCCAAGATCATACATTCCGCCACCATAATATTCCTTGTACATACGAATATTGCTCATGTCATGATTAGCTGTGAGGAATGCCGATTCAATATATAAAATATCTCCGATAGTACCTTTATCAATCACTTCCTTAAGCGCAGCAACATATGGAGAATGAAGATAAGCAAATGCTTCCATCAAAACAACGCCCTTCTTTTTAGCTGCAGCATATAATTCTGCCGCTTCTTTAGCTGAAGGCGCCATAGGTTTTTCACAAAGTACATTTTTACCTGCATCAATTGCTTTCATAATCCATTCATAATGAAGATGATTAGGTAAAGGAATATATACAGCCTGCACTTCAGGATCATTTAACAATGATTCATAATCCCCATATGCCTTTTGAAAACCAAATGCATCTTTAAATGCATTCGCCTTATCAATATTTCTGCCTGCTATAGCATATAATTCACAGTTTTCTGCCTGCTGCATCCCCGGAATGGTACAGCCTCTTGCTATATCAGCAGTTCCCAAAACACCCCATTTTACTATTTTGCTATCCATACTGCCCTCCATTTTCTTATATTAACCTCTACTTCTTTTCTAACTTCTTTCCCGCATTCAGGAAAGGAATCGCCACCTTTTTATTAAATAAATCAATAAGCGGTCCCATAAAAAATGCTGTAATAATAGTTCCGGCACCTACAATTGCCATTAATTCATTCCAGCCCTTACCTGCAAGAATAAACAAAACTACTCCTGCAATAACACATACTATATCCGTGCAAATTCTTACATATTTGAATGGTCCAAGCTTCCATTTTCTTGACATTACAATTGCAACGGCATCATATGTTGACACCCCGAGATCCGCTGTCATATAAAAAGCAGAACCAAAACATATAATTACAATCCCTACCACAAGACACAGAATTCTGACTGCCATATTGGGTTCAACAATCACTTTCTGCAAAGTCTGATGAGTAAAATCTGTTATATAACCAAGCAGGAACAGGTTTATGAATGTTGCTATTCCTATATTATGTCTGTCAAAAACAATACTAAAAACCAATAAGATTGCATTAACAATTACATAAAGAGTTCCGAAATCAATTGGTATCATCTCATCCAATCCACCCATAAGCGACTGGAATGGATCTACTCCAAGCACCGCAATCTTAAAAATACCAACACTGATTGCACAAATGATAACTCCAAAAAGAGACATTGCTATACGTCTGCCATATCGCTTAAAAAATGAAATAATATTTTTGCCTAAACTCTTAAATATACTTACTACTTTGTTCATCCGAACCTCCTAATATCTCACTATTTTAGATTATATATATTATATCTGAAATATACTCGTTACTTTATGCCTTGTTTTGCTCATTTTTTGTCTTTAATATCTTCTAAAAATATATTATAATGTATGAAATAATATGTGCTTTGTATTGATTTAGATATTTTTAAGGGATAATAAATGGACATTTACGCAAAAAATGAGCAACTAAATTTTGATTATGACATTAATACCATCAGATCGCCATTGTATCCATCTTCTTTTCCTATGCACTGGCATCTTCATGCAGAATGTCTTGCCATGATAAATAAAGAATCTGTAGCTACAATCAGCGTGAATCAGCGAAAAATCTCACTTAGATATGGTGATATATTTTTTATCTGGCCGGGAGAACTTCATGAAATACTGGATAATTCCGATAAGTCGATTGTTGCATTACAATTTCCCATGTCGCTCATAAACAGTAAAAAGGAATTTGCTGTTTATTATGAAAAATACAAGGCTCATTCTCATTTACGATATTCGGATAATCCGAAATTGAATAGCGAACTTCTTACAGACTTCGATGATATCCTTGAAATATTTGATAACTATTCTGACAGTTTCAGAAGTATAAAGATGACTACTGTTTTATATAATATGTTTATTAAGATTGCCTCAGTTATCACTCTGGATGCCGAGAAAAAAACGTCTGCTTCCGCTTATGGTGACAATATTGCCGACAAACTTGATATTGCCTGCACTTATATTAAAGCACACTATGACGAACCCTTAACCCTTGAAGACGTAGCCTCATATGTTGGTTTTTCACCCTGCTACTTCTCCAGACATTTTAAAAAAACAACAACCCACAGTTTTGTTGAATATCTTATTCTTCAAAGAATCAACAAACTGCAGGTCCTTCTTATTGATAAATCTCTTACTATTACGGAAGCGGCATTTAAGTCCGGATTTAAGAGTATTTCGACACTCAACAGAACCTTCAGCAAATATTGCGGCTGTTCTCCAAGTGAATACAGACGTTATTACACTTCCTAAACTTAATAAATATATACCATGCATCCAACTTCTATATTGTTGAAAAGCATTACTGCATATTCCTCCGGCATGTTAACACAGCCATGGCTTCCATCCCTGAGATAGGTTGTGGTTCCAAACTTTTTACGCCATGATGCATCATGAAAACCTTCTCCGTCTTTGTTAAATCCCATCCAGTATTTAACAAAACTTCTGTAATCAGGTCCGACAAGAGTGGCATTGCGTGCCTTGTTTTTAATTTTTTGAATGCCGATATTGGTTTCATGGCCTTTCTTTCCTGTAGTTACCGGGCAGTCAAACAATAGCTGTCCATCTTTGTAATACCAAAGATGCTGAAATTCAGTACTCACCTCTACAAAGGTCTGCAATATTTCAATCTGCTCTTTGCAAAAAAGAGATTCCGGCTTCTTCATTGATTCCAGCATTGCAATCTGAGCCTCTGTAAGTTCAATGTCAGGATTATCAAGAATTGCCTGAATAGTGGCATTGTCGATCTCCTTCTTGCTTTCTGCAGTGTTCTTATTTGTATCTGCAAATGCTGTCATATTAAAACCTGCACTTATTGAAAAGGATAACAAAATAATCAATATATATTTTATTAATCTGTATAATTCTTTCACTTCTTCTCTCCCACAACAAATTAATTTCCAAAGAACCGATGTAATTTCATTGATATTATAAATATATATCAGTTATTAAATATATACCTTAGCTATCTACTTCACAACAAAAAATCTTTTTTTTCCTTAATTTTCTTCATATACGCATTTCTCAGCTCTATTTCTTCTTTCAGCCTGGCATTTTCCGCCTTTAGATAACCAAAATAATCTCTCGCCAGTCTTGTACCGTTCCTGACTGCCAGATCATCATGTTTTTCTATTTCATCCAGCCATTGCATCAGTGATTTTTCGCGAATGTCATTATACGTATTATCTTCTGTTATCCAACTCATTGCCCTTTACCTGTTTTCTTATACTCACACATGAAATTGCTCCCTGAGGACATTCTCTTTTACAGTCCCCGCACCTGATACACTCCATATCGTTTGTTTTTTCCCATACTTTAATATCCATCTTGCAGACTTTTTGGCATTTTCCGCATTTATTACACTTACTGTCATCTACAGTATATCTGTATAACGAAAATTTGTTAAAGCAGCTGTATGTTGCCCCCAGCGGACATAAATATTTACAGAAAGGTCTGTAAAAAAATAGATTGCATAATAATATCACGAGAAGTAACAGTACTTTCCAGGCAAATCTGAATCCTATGGCACTTCTTAAACCATCATTGGCTATTATAAGAGGAATACCTCCTGATATGGTTCCGCTCGGACAAATATATTCACAATACCAGGGTTTTCCGGTTCCTGTTATATCCGTTATTATCGATGGCAACAAAATTACAAATATCAAAAGAAAGACATATTTAAGATATTTCAAATATTTATGTCCCGGAAGATTTTTTCTTTTATACTTTTTGAACAAAGGTATTTTATAGACTAGGTCCTGAATCAGTCCAAAAGGACAAAGCCATCCGCAGACAAACCTTCCAAACAGGGAACCAAACAGCAAAAGAAAACCAAACACATAGCAGGCTATCTTAAATGAAGGCGAACCGAGTACCGCCTGAAGTGATCCTATTGGACAGGACCCCAAAGCTCCGGGACAGGAATAACAGTTTAATCCCGGCAAGCATATATTTTTTGCCGCACCTTTATATATGGTTCCCTCTTTGAAGCCGTATATATATCCATTGGTCAGCGCTGTATAACAGCATTGTATAAATAATCTAAAACTTCTCTTCTTAGCCAATGCCTATACACTCCATACAAATATTTGCAGACTTGTTAAATACTGTTGTCACCTCGTCCCGTGCTATTCCTTCAATGATGAGAAAAACCGCAACACAGATTATAATTCCGCAAATAATGAATTTACTCATTTCCTTTTTCATTCTCTATAACCTCATCTATTATGTTTCTCCACACTTCAAGAGACTTGGCACCTTCTACTTTTGATATAATCATTCCATCGGAATTTACGAATAATGTTGTCGGATATATAAATATTTCATTTACGAAATTCTTCTGAAATTTTTCAGACGGAATTAGTGACGGATATGTCACTTTTGTTTCAGTAATTATCCTTTTTGCAAGTTCCATCTGCGAACTGTCCATCGTTCCTGATATATAAATATCTCCAACAACTCCCAATATTGATACTTCTTTCGAATCATACTCTTTACTTAAAATTTCAAGATTTGGCATTTCCTCTATGCAGGGGCCGCAAAATGTTCCCCATAAATTAAGCATTGTAACTGTATGTTCTTTGAATGTATCGGGTAAGTATATATTTCCATCGAAATCCTGAGCATCAAATTCAGTTAGATATTGTAATTCACTGTCTTCTTTTACCAGATCAATTCTCTCCGGCATAGTTTTTCCTTTAATTACTCCACTTAATGACAATACCAGAATAAGTCCAAAATATACCATAACGGAACTGAAAACTGTCATGAAAGCAAATCCTCTGTCTGAATTGTTTTCAGTTTCTGCATCATATCGGCTATTATTCGAAATTCGTTTAATCTCAATAAATATATTGATAATACAAACCAGCTGTATCACTACAAGACATAAAATGACAGGCCTAAATTCACCATTTACCATGTCTGTTATAAATCTTATTTCAGCTGCATAAATCAATAGTATCGCAATAAATATGTCTATAATCAAAAAATCTTTTCCGTTCCCTGAAAGAGATGAATCATTTCGATTTTTTATACCATATGCGCCTCTATACATTGATAATATTACCGGAACAAAGATCAATAAATAACTTAATATATACTTAATTAATTCGAATGTTGCCTCCCCTTTTATACTATTCATGCAATAATCTGCCAGCACATCAACTTCCAAAAAAATAAAAACACAGCCCGAAATAAGCATTATCAAATTCGAAGCTGCTTCATAAATATTATTCAATATTTTTTTATCTGTATCTTTTGTTTTAAAATTCATCTTTTCTTAAACAAACCTCCGGAATCTATGTTCAAAGATTTCCGGAGGTCATAAACACTACTTATTATATGATAATCTTATTTCCATCAACTTCAATGACATTAAGTTTGAATGACTGTATAGTCTGCTCTGAATCATTCTCAATTTTAACAACTTCACACGAAACGGTCTGCCTACCGTTTTTAAGAACATCCATAAGTTTCAATGCTTTATCAATTGTCATCATTGGTGTTGTTTTCTTCTCTCCCTGCAATGTTTCGAAATTAAGTCTGCAGTTCTCTTCCGTTGAAATATTACTTACACCATTATCCCAGAAATGCTCATCTGCCATGATTACACGCCTCACATTCCGTATATTTGAATTTATAAATTATGTAATATAATTTTTTACATTATAACATCAAATGATGCATATGTGTATTGTTATATACATAGATTATGAATATAAGTTCATATAAAAAAACAACACCCAATATCATATTTTGATATGTTAAATTTATATAGTACTTATTTACCATAAAAATCACACAATAAAAACTCAAAAAAGTCATATTTCTATGTTTAAAATATTGGAATATATATCAGATATGCTATAATCAATATATAAAATAAGAAGGGAGAGACAAAAATGAAAATTTGTCCTAATTGCGGAAGCCAGTTAAATGATGGCGATGTCTCATGTGTTTATTGTAATTATCGTTTTGATAATCAAGCCGCAGATTATTCAAATACCGATTATAATCAGCAGGCTCAGTATAGTCAGCAGCCTCAGTATGGTCAGCAGCCTCAGTATGGTCAGCAGCCTCAGTATGGTCAGCAACCTATGTATGGTCAGCAGCCTATGTATGGTCAGCAGCCTATGTACGGTCAGCAACCCATGTATGGTCAGCAAGGATATGGATATGCTCCAGCTCCTGTAAGACCTTTAGCTACTAACAGAGCCCTTTGGAAGTATATCGTGTTTTCTATTATCACATTCGGTATCTACGGAATAATAGTAGAAACCAAAGTCAGCAATGACATCAACATTATTGCCAGCAGATATGATGGTAAGAGAACCATGAACTATTGTCTTGTTTGTTTCTTGTTCTCTTGGTTAACTATCGGAATTCTTCCTATAATTTGGCGTCATAAAACATGTAATCGTATAGGTGCAGAGCTTCGTCGTAGAAACCTTCCTTATACTTTTGGTGCCGGAAGATATTGGTTATGGAACGTGCTTGGTTCTCTTTTCCTTGCTGGACCATTTATCTTTACTTATCAGTACCTTAAGGCAATGAATATTCTTTCAGCTGATTACAATGTAAGAGGTTAATTCAGACTAAAACGTTATTTACTATTTAGTAATAGTATTAATTACTTGAATAATGATTAATCAAAAACGGGGTACACATTGACATGTACCCCGTTTTATTAATTCTAAAATAACAATTCACTAATTCGAATCAAGAACAGTTACAACTGATTTTCATCTCATCAGAGACTTCTTCACTAATTCTACTCTGTTCCTCTTCATAGACACTTACTAAATCTGCATTTTCATAACCCGGAAAACTCAATTTCAGAGTTTCAAAACTCATTCCAGTTCTAACCATTGATGCAACTACAGCCTTATCCTTATCTGATAACATATTTACCTCAAAACAATCATTAATAAAAACTGTATTCTTAACTTATAAACAAACAAATATATTCATATAATTCATATATGAATTCTTTATATTTCATTCCAATACGGATTCCTTTCCGTTATTATATCATATAATCAGCAGCGGAAAAACAGCTGTTCATTTTATCATTTTCATCCCTTTAAGAACATTTTCTATATCTATAATAGAAACAGGCGTCGATGCACTTTCATATGTAAAAAACAAATTTACTCCCAGATAGATTCCGTTTTCCCTATATTCATTAAGTTTTTGAATATTTCTCATCATACAATCTATATCTCCTAGTTTTCCCAAATGTTCAAGATACTTTTCGCATCTTTCATTTGCATCCAGAATCGTAAAATCAGGATATACTGTTCGCCCACTTTTTAAGTTAATCGGCTTTTCATATAAATACGGAATATTATGACGGCTTAAATAATTAGCTATAATGATTTCACTTTTAGATCGTACTCTTTCACCCTTATCGGTATAATGTTGAGATTTATCTGTCTCATCAAACCCAAGTCCTTTGTACACTTGTGTTAACCATATCTTTGTATAGGATTCATTATCCATGAGAACAGGATTTACCTGACATTTAATTCCTTCACTCAATGAAGCATATGTAGACAACACGCTGTCTCCCGCATACTTCTTCATCAGATTCTCAAGTTGTTTCAATTCATGTGAAGATTTTTTAAGAAGTTCCTCATAATATTTTTTCTGACATAGGTTTTTAATCTTCTTCTCCTGTTTTTTGCTGAGATATTCTCCTGTTTTATCATAACCGTCAGTCCGTACAAAATACCTATAATTACCTTCATTTGTTCCCGGAGATACATGAATTTTTCCATCAGGAGCAGATTTTAGAATTTCTTCTGTTTCTTTAATAATGTATTCAAGCATTTCTATACGCTCAGAAATCTGCATTGATAGTGTTGAGGGAATAATATTATTCTTTTTGTTCATAATGCGCATTTCTCCCATTGCCGGAATTGAAAATTTTAGTAATTCGTGGCATTAAACATATGCCATCTTCTTAACTCCCGTTGCCGGGTTTTAGATTTTTTCTGATTTTCGGCATTAACTGTATGC
>JAKSRY010000001.1 GCA_024403415.1 Lachnospiraceae bacterium | reverse complement strand
AGAGCATCTGCCTTACAAGCAGAGGGTCACAGGTTCGAGCCCTGTAGGTTCCACTGAAGAGTAATCTTCAAACAAGCCGATATGGCTCAATTGGCAGAGCAGCTGATTTGTAATCAGCAGGTTGAGGGTTCGAGTCCCCCTATCGGCTTTGTGGTTTTTAAATCACAATATATAAGTGGGTGGATTCCCGAGTGGCCAAAGGGGACAGACTGTAAATCTGCTGGCAATGCCTTCGAAGGTTCGAATCCTTCTCCGCCCATTAGCCGAAAGGCTACACTTTATATGCGATGACGCGGGGTGGAGCAGCCTGGAAGCTCGTCGGGCTCATAACCCGAAGGTCACAAGTTCAAATCTTGTCCCCGCTACTATGCCCCGATAGCTCAGTTGGTAGAGCAGAGGACTGAAAATCCTCGTGTCGCTGGTTCGATTCCGGCTCTGGGCACTTTAACTGATAAGACTTAGGTTTTATCAGTTTTTTATTTTAAATTTTTGTTACATTATGGTGAATAAACCTTTATTCATCAGCATATTTTAATGTATATTACTTCTATAACAAGTATTTTCATTTGGGGGCAATAATAATGGATAAAATATGGAAAGATTTATATGAAGCTGCTAAGGCTGTACAGAATGACAGAGAGATTTCTGATAAAGTATGGGCCGGTGGTGTTGCTGCTGCAATAGAATCAGAAAGTGGAAAGATATATGTTGGTGTGTGTATAGATACCTGTTCTACTTTAGGAATATGTGCAGAACGAAATGCAATATTTAATATGATTACGAACGGAGAGCATATTATAAAGAGAGTTTTAGCTATCATGCCGGACGGAAAGACCGGTGCTCCCTGTGGTGCATGCAGAGAATTAATGACTCAGCTTACACCAGGTAAGTATCAGAATATTGAGATAATGCTTGATTATGAAAATGAAAAGATTGTAACACTTGGAGAATTGACACCTGCGTGGTGGATTTAACCGATATAGAGGATTAATAGTTTGAAGGAGATAACTAAAAAATACATATTGGGAAAAGACAGAAAAAAATCTGTTTTTTTATATTTATTTTCAGGTTTTTCCCTGATTTTTGGAATGCTGGCAATTGTAATGATTCCTGTTAATTGGGAATGGAAACCCACATTTGTTGGAAATCTGTTTCAGATTCTTATGTTTCTTTTTTTTGGCATAGGCTTTCTTGCGCTTGGTGTTATTCTTATTTGTATGCATCTTAAGTATAAAAAGACTGTGAAGGAATCTATGAATAATCCTTGGAAATACAGGGTATTTCAGTGTATGTCAACAGAGTTTATTCCGGTTAGTGAAGAGGATATGCCTGATGAACTATGGCTAACCTTAAAAGATGATGATTATAATGGCAGAATTAAGGTGACTACTTCTAATAAGAATAAAGTTGTTCCGGGGGATAAAATCATCGTGGTGGCAACAGATAAGAACGTTGTTGATAAGCCAGTGGCTGCCTTAGGGTTATGGTTTTTTGTGGGAGATAAATATTATATTAATGAATATAATCCTGAATTTGTCTATGAGAACAGGCTGAGACCTGTTGATTGGGACGGAAGATAATATATATTTGAAAGACTGAAGAAGGTGAATATATGGGATATCTTGTAGGATATTTTTTTGGTAATAATCTTGTACTTATAGTAATTGTTTTGATTGCCTGCTTGCTGGCAAGATTTTTTAGCACAGTTTCCAGAGTGCTTATTGTGGTTGGAATGATTCTCAATACTTTTTCTTTTATAGGTAATTGTAGAAGTTATTCTATGTGGGGATTTCCAACTTGAATGATGATGAAGGAAAAGCAATGAATAAGTCATCTCTTGAAAAAATGCTCAGATATTATTGTAAAGAATTCTCAGGATTTACTTTGTCAGAAAATTCGGAAGAGAAAGAAATGATACATAAGGTAATGAATGATTACTTTATTAAATAAACATCTGTAGATATATTTCGTGTTTTGGAATTAGTTTTGTTCTACATACTACCTGAAAACATTGTTAATATTTTAAAAAGTGCTGTTTATAAGTGTAAAAATGCATATAAACAGCATTTTTTTATTGAAACCATATATTTTTCTATATATTTATATATGATATGGATGTTATAATAAATTTATATATAACTATTATTATGGGAGGTTTTAGATGAACGAAAAGAAAACTAAAACTAAAGGACTGTCAATCTTTTCAAGATTAAGTACTCGTATCACGATGCTTATCAGTCTGATAGTGCTTGTTACAATTGTTGTTCTTGTGTTTATAGCAGATGTGGAAGCATCTGACGCTATGGAAGATACTTATCTTAATTACGCACAGAATCTTGCAGAGGAAGCAGTTGTTGGTGTAGATTTTGCAACAGATTTCGGTGAAAAGGCATATGGCGGATATGCAATGAACCTTGCGGAAGAAGCGGCCATTTCTATTAATTTCTCAAGATCTTTTGGTGAATCAGTTTATAAGAACTATGCGCAGAATCTTGCGGAACAGGCTGCACAGGGTGTTGACCAGGCAATGAGGAATGTTGCCGATATGAATCAATATGATTTAGGAGCTATCCTTAATAGTATAAACATTAAGGATGTTGAAGGCTCATATGCATATATGGTATCACCAGATGGAATGATGCTTTGGCATCCATCTCCGGAAAAAATTGGAAGCCCTGTAGAAAATGCAGCAGTTAAAGGTATTGTCGAAGACTTGAAAGCCGGAAAGACAGTAGAAGACGGAGCCGTACTTTATGAATATAAGGGTGCTATTAAATTGGCAGGATATGCTTTCACAGGTACTGGAAGTATTATTATTGTTACAGCCGGATATGATGATTTCATGAAGATTGATTATGATACACTTCTTGGAAATATCAATATTCATGGAGTAGATGGTTCATATGCATATATGGTATCACCTGATGGAACAATGCTTTGGCATACAGATCCTTCAAAGGTTGGAAATCCTGTAGAAAATGCAGCTGTTAAAGGTATTGTAGCTGATTTACAGGCAGGAAAGACAGTAGAAGATGGATTCGTAATATATGAGTATAAAGGTGCCAAGAAATTAGCCGGATATTCATTTACTGATACAGGAAATATCGTTCTCGTAACAGCAGATTATGATAATCTTATTAAGATTGACTACAATCAGCTTATCGGTGAGATTGAAATTTCAGGAGTTGAAGGTTCATATGCATATATGGTATCACCTGATGGAACAATGCTTTACCATAAGGATCCTTCAAAGATTGGAAATCCTGTAGAAAATGCAGCAGTTAAGGGAATAGTTGCTGATTTACAGGCAGGAAAAACAGTAGAAGATGGATCATGTTCTTATGAGTATAATGGAACAGATAAGGTTGCAGGTTATGCATTTACAAGTGCAGGAAACATTGTAATCGTTACAGCAGATAAGGATGTAATGATGGCTTCAGTTTCTTCAATGAGCACAAAGCTTATCATTCTTGGTATTATCGGTGTGATTATAGCTATTATCATAGTTGTTCTGTTTACATCATTTATGCTTAAGGGATTAAGCCAGTTAGTTCCTGTAATCAATGCAACAGCTGACTTTGATTTCACTGAAAATAGTGCTAATGCTAAGCTTGAGAAGAGATCCGATGAAATCGGTGTAATTGCGAAGGCTCTTGGCAAGATGAGATATGCATTAAGAGATATAGTAGGTTCTATCAATGATGCCGGAACAAGTATTGATACTAACGTTGATGACCTTAAGGTAACAATTGACAGTGTAGGTGCTATTTGTGAAGATAACTCAGCTACAACTCAGCAGTTAGCTGCAGGAATGCAGGAAACAGCTGCTACTACAACTACTATTACTTCTAATGTAGATAATGTTAGAAATAATGTTCGTGATATCGGTAAGCTGGCAGATGATGGTACATCACTTTCAACAGAAGTAATGAATCGAGCTATTGAACTTGCAAGCACAACAGCTCTTGCAAGCGAAAAGACAATTAACATGTACGAATCAGTTAAGGTTAAGTCAGAGGAAGCAATTCTTGCTTCTCAGGCGGTATCGAAGATTAACGAACTCACAGGAACAATTATGTCGATTTCTTCTCAGACAAGCCTGCTTGCACTTAATGCTTCTATCGAAGCAGCAAGAGCCGGTGCTGCCGGAAGAGGATTTGCAGTTGTTGCAACAGAAATCAGCAACCTTGCAACTCAGACATCTGAGGCAGTAGGCGATATCAGTGCTATTGTTAATGAAGTTAATGCTGCAGTTGGTAAGCTTTCAGACTGTCTGACAGAAACAACTACATTCCTTGAGGAAAATGTACTTGAAGACTATCGTGAATTTGGAAAGGTAAGTGAGCAGTACAAGAATGATGCCAACACCTTTGGAAATAGCATGATTGAAATTAAGGGAAGCATTGAAGAACTCAATGAAGATATGAATACTATTGTAGAAGCAGTTAATGGAATTGATACCACGATGAGTGAGTCTGCTACAGGAGTATCTGATATAGCAGAAAAGACTTCTGATATGGTTAATGAAACTTCAGGAAGTGTTACAATGGTTACAGAATGTAAGAATGCAGTTGCATCTCTTAATGACATTATTGCCAAGTTTAAGTTATAAGAATAAATTGGCTTATTAAGTCGATTGTTAAAATAAAGCGTAGCAATTGAAATTATTATTTCGTTGCTACGCTTTGTTATTATCAGATATAAAAAGATTTAGTCACAATAGAATCCACAAAATTCGCCATCGAATTGTTTGACATCAGTTCCAAACAGATTAATGATCTTTGCTTCTATTTTTCCATCCAGAACTTTGTTCCAGGACTCTAGCACTTTATCACAGTAATCAGAATCTAGTATGGGAGTTCCGTGGGAAGGATAAATATAATCAAATCTATCGGAAATACTAATCAATTTGTTAAGGGCAGATGAAAACCCTTTAGGAGATCGTTTGTCACCAAAAAGATATATGTGTGTATCCTGAACTGAATCACCACTAAAAAGAATGCGATTTTCAACATCAAGAATAGCTATGCTGCCGAAAGTATGACCTGGAATAGCTATAATTTCCAGTGTACGATTGCCAAGATCAAAAGTATCGGAATCTTTAACAGGTACCAGAGTTGTATTTGGAAATCTGTCTTTCAACATACAATTATTATAATCATCGGCAGCCATATATATTTCTTCAAAGGCTCCGGTTCCTGATACATGATCGCCATCACCATGGGTATTGAGAAGCATAATAGGAAGATTGGTTAATTCTTCTGCTATTTTTCTTGCTTCGGGACAATTGACACCACTGTCAATCATTACTGCTTTCTTAGTACCACAAAGTAAAAAGAAACGAACGAATTCATCCTCAATTCTCCAGGTGTTGTCATTTATTTTAATTACTTCAGCCATGATATCTCCTTTCGATTATTTATTAATATATGAATTGTATCAGAAATAGCCAAGCTGATACAATCCACAGTTTGTTTTTTACTATCAGATGTGCAGCATAGAGTTGAAGTTATACAGTACATTTTAGACGAAATGTTGATTATATGTTATAATAAAAGGCACGCTTTAAATAGATTTGGGATATAGTCATGGAGCATTTATACAAGAAACTGTCAGAATATTCAAATACTGATTCATATCCGTTACATATGCCGGGACATAAAAGACAGGGAATGTTTCTTCCGGATGATGATATTTTAGGTAAAATTTCCGCAATAGATATCACAGAAATTGATGGTTTTGATAATCTTCACGAAGCTGATTCTGTTATAAAAGATATGCAGGATGCAGCAGCAAAAATATACGGTTCAGAAAAAACATATGTACTCATTAATGGATCTACAGGCGGTTTGCTGAGTGCAGTTTCGGCGGTTTCGGGTTTGGGAGATACACTTTTAATTGGAAGAAACTGCCACAAGAGTGTATATAATGCCGCATTTCTAAACGGTTTTAATTTAGAATATATTTATCCCAAGATTAATGAAGAATATGGTTTCTGTGAAGCAATCAGCGAAGCGGATGTTCAGGACGCAGTTGAAAGAACACTGGCTAAAGGAAAGAAAATAGCTGCAGTTGTTATTACAACGGTAACCTATGAGGGAATGGTCAGCAATACAGAAGCAATAGGAAAACTGGTGCATGCCTATAACATTCCACTGATTGCAGATGAGGCGCATGGAGCACATTTGGGACTGTTTGACGGATATCCGAATAATTCTGTTAAATATGCGGATATGGTAATACATTCACTCCATAAAACGCTGCCTTCATTTACGCAGACTGCATTAATACACCATAACAGTAACATAGTTTCGTCAGATATTCTGGAAAGATATCTTAAGATATATCAGACAAGTTCACCATCATATATTCTGATGGCAAGTGTTGACAGGTGTATAGAATTTTTAAGCAGCTGTGAAGGAGAAGAATTTCGGAAGCTGCTGACTTTTAAGTCGAAGCTGAAAAATGAATTACAAGTTCTTCAAGCATTAAAGTATTGTGTTTATACAGAACCCTGTAAAATTGTCATTTCGACGCGAAATACAATTATTTCGGGAGTTGAATTGGCCGATATATTGAGAAGAGAGTATCATATCGAAGTTGAGATGGCCTCACTTGAATATATAATAGGTATTATTACCATATGTGATACAGAAGAAGGAATGCAGCGATTTATCAATGCCATTAAAGAGATAGACGCAAAGATTGAAAAAGCTGAAGCAAAGTCATCTTCGATTGCTGAATCGGTTATTCCTCAAAAGGCACTGTCTTTGACGGATGCATACAAAAGTGAGTATTTTTATAAAAATATTGATGATGTGGCAGATTGCATCAGCGCAGATTATGTCATATTGTATCCGCCGGGAAGTCCAATTATTGTCCCCGGAGAGGTTTATAATAAAGATATAGTAACTAATATTAAGAGATATAAGGAAATGGGCCTTAATGTTCAGGGGCTCGAAGGAAACAAAGTCAGGATTGTAAAGAATGGGTAAATTGGTTTGCCTGATAGGAAAAAGTTCATCAGGAAAAGATACTATATACAGAGAGTTATTAAAGGACACGGCCTTTAAGTTAAAGAAAGTTGTTTTATACACAACAAGACCTATAAGAGATAATGAAACAGATGGTGTGCAGTATCATTTTGTGGATGAGAAGGAATTCGAAAGACTGAGTGAAGATGGAAAGGTCATTGAATCCAGAGTCTATCATACCTATCATGGCGACTGGAGATATTTTACAGTAGATGATGGTAAGATTAACCTTGAACATCATAATTATCTTATGATCGGAACACTTGATTCTTATGTGGAAACAGCGGAATACTTTGGAAGAGAGAAAGTTATTCCAATTGTTATTGAGGTAGATGACGGAATAAGACTTCAAAGAGCCATAAATCGTGAAATGGCTCAGGAAACCCCAAAATATGAGGAAATGTGCAGAAGATTTCTTGCAGACGCAGAAGACTTTTCAGATGAAAAAATATACAACTTGGGTATCAACGTACGATTTAATAATGAAAATCTGGTTGATTGTCTGAACAATATAAATGAGTATTTAACGGAGTATATTTGATTGGATATTAAGGTTAACTCAACAACACCAATTTCACAGGTTGAAGCTCCAAAGTCAACTCAGGAAGCAAATGGTGAATTTAAGTTCACTTTGATGAGTAAGATTGGAGATGATGGGCTACAAGCCAGGCTCGCATCAATGATGGAAGAAATCACGAGACAGGGTGATAAGCTTGCAAAAAGGCATGATATTAAAGATATGAAAAGATATCGTGGGCTGATTAAGGATTTCATGAATGAGATTGTAAGCCGATCTCATGAGTTTAAGAGAGAGAACTTTCTTGATAAGAGAGGCAGACACAGGGTTTATGGAATTGTGAGACTTGTGGATGAAAATCTGGATTCTCTTGCACAGGAACTGATGAAAGATGAACAGGATCATATGACGATTCTGAGTAAAATAGGTGAAATTAGAGGATTACTTTTAGATATAATGACTTAAGGGGGACATATGGCAAAATTTAGTGATATTGTCGGACAGGAACAGATTAAGGAACATCTTAAAAGCGCTATCCGACTGGACAAAATAGGTCATGCATATATAATTAGCGGCGAAAGAAACTGCGGTAAGGAATTTATGGCAAAAGTCTTTTCGGAGACCATACTTTGTGATGCTCCGGTAGATGAGGAACCATGTGAAAAATGTCATTCCTGTGTGCAGGCAGAGAGTATGAATCATCCTGATATTATTTTCGTGTCGCACGAAAAGCCTAACACCATAAGTGTTGATGATATCAGAGAGCAGATTAATGCCACAGTTGATATTATGCCGTATTCAGGCCGTAAAAAAATATATATAATCAATGACGCTGAACTTATGACGGTTCAGGCGCAGAATGCGTTGCTTAAGACACTGGAAGAGCCACCGGAGTATGTAGTTATCATACTTCTCACTTCTAATCAGGAAGTATTTCTTCAGACTATATTAAGCAGATGTGTTGTTCTTAATTTCAAGCCTGTTGCAGATGACATGATAAAGGAATTTTTAATGACACATATGTCAATTCCTGATTATAAGGCAGACATCTGTGTTGCATTTGCCAGAGGAAATGTTGGAAAAGCCAGACTGCTTGCCAAATCTGAGGAGTTTGATAAGGTTAAGGAAGAAGCTTTGGCACTTCTTAAAAACATAAGTGATATGGAAATCAGCGATATCGTTCAGTCAATCAAGAAGATTCTTGAGTACAAGTTTGATGTTAATGATTATCTTGATATCTTTTCAATATGGTACAGAGATATGCTTTTATTTAAGGCAACTCATGATGCAAACGGATTGATCTTCAGGGATGAGCTTCAGGGAATAAGAAAGGCAGCTGACAAGAGTACATATGAAGGAATCGAAATAATCATCGATGCTCTTGATAAGTGCAAAGCAAGACTGAAGGCTAATGTCAATTTTGAATTATCAATGGAGCTTTTGCTTCTTACAATTAAAGAGAACTAAAAGAAAGGAATGTGTGGTTTATAGATGGTTAAGGTAATTGGAGTAAGATTTAGAACAGCAGGAAAAATATATTTTTTCGATCCCTGCAACTTTGAAATTAAGAAAACGGATCATGTTATTGTTGAAACCGCAAGGGGTCAGGAATACGGAACTGTAGTTGGAGATATTCACGAAATAAAGGAAGAGGATGTTGTATCCCCTCTCAAGCCTATTATAAGAATTGCAACCGAGCAGGATGATGAAAAGGCTCTGAAAAATAAAGAAAAAGAAAAGGAAGCTTTTGGTATCTGCCTTGAGAAGATAAACAAACACAATCTTCAGATGAAGCTTATTGATGCTGAATACACCTTTGATAATAATAAGTTGTTATTTTATTTTACAGCAGACGGAAGAATTGACTTCAGAGAGCTTGTTAAGGATTTGGCTTCGGTATTCAGAACCAGAATTGAACTTCGTCAGATTGGCGTCCGTGATGAGACCAAAATTCGCGGAGGAATTGGTATCTGTGGAAGACCTCTTTGTTGTCATGCACATCTGTCTGATTTCATACCTGTTTCGATTAAAATGGCTAAAGAACAGAATCTTTCTCTTAACCCGACAAAGATATCAGGTGTATGCGGAAGATTAATGTGTTGTCTCAAACACGAAGAAGATACATATGAGGAACTGAATAAGAATCTGCCGTTTGTTGGAGATCTTGTAACAACAAAGGATGGCAAGAAGGGTGAAGTATTCTCAGTTAATGTATTAAGACAGCTTGTTAAATTGATCGTAGACAATGACGGAGAGAAGGAAATTGAGGAATACGCAGTTTCCCAACTTAAGTTTAAGCGTCGTAAGCGTTATACAAAGGATGATATATCAGAAGAGGATATGAGAGAGTTGGAGAAGATGGAAAAGTCAGATTCCAAATCCAAACTTGATGATGCAAACTGATGAGTGAAAGAATTGATGATCTTCAGATAAAAGGATATAAACTGATTCAGAATCCGGATTTGTTCTGCTTTGGTGTGGATGCCGTATTATTATCAGATTTTGCAAGAGCGCAGAAAACAGATAAGGTTATTGACCTTTGTACAGGCAATGGAATAATCCCTGTTCTTTTGGCTGCAAAAACTGAGGCTGAAAGTATTGTCGGGCTTGAAATACAGGAAGAAAGCGCCGGCCTTGCAAAAAGAAGCGTTGAGTTGAATAGGCTGGAGAGCAGAATCAGTATAGTGCAGGGGGATGTTAAAGAGGCGGATGTGTTATTTGGAGCTTCTTCATTTGATGTTGTGACCTGTAATCCTCCATATATGAATGATAATCATGGAATAAAGAATGATTTCACACCAAAGGCAATAGCCAGACATGAAATTATGTGTACTTTGGAAGATGTGATTTCAAAAAGTGCGAGACTTCTCAAACCCGGTGGAAATCTTTTTATGGTTCACAGACCACACAGACTGATTGAGATTATAGCTTTGCTCAGACAATACAGGATTGAGCCTAAAAGATTGAGATTTGTGCATCCGTATGTGTCCAAAGAGCCTACGATGGTACTTATTGAAGCGAACAGAGGTGGAAAGGCAAATCTCAGAGTGGATGCTCCTCTTATAATATATGAGGATGTAAACAAATATACTGAAGAAATATATGAAATATATGGCATGACGGGTCCGTAAGATGGCAGGAACATTATTTTTAGTAGCAACACCAATCGGCAATCTCAAAGATATGACGGAAAGAGGTATTGAGGTATTAAATCAAGCTGATTTAATAGCGGCAGAAGATACAAGGAACAGTATTAAGCTGTTGAATCATTTTGATATAAAAACACCTATGACTTCATATCATGAATATAATAAATATGAAAAGGCAGACAGTTTGATTTCTGCGCTGTTGGCAGGTAAAAATATAGCACTGATTACTGATGCCGGTACTCCAGGAATCTCAGATCCGGGAGAAGTGCTTGTTCAAAAGTGTTATGAGAATGGAATTAATGTTACATCTTTGCCGGGTTGTTGTGCATTGATAAATGCACTTATTATATCGGGACTTCCGACAAGGAGATTTTCATTTGAGGCTTTTCTGCCGTCGGATAAGAAGGAAAGAAATCGTATTCTTAATGAACTCAGGACGGATACGAGAACTATTATATTATATGAGGCACCACATCATCTTTTAAGAACACTTAAAGAATTAAGAGACGTTCTTGGAAACAGAGAAATTGCTTTATGCAAGGAACTGACGAAAAAATTTGAAAACGTTAACAGAACAGATTTGGACAGTGCAGTTGAGTATTATACGGAAAATGAGCCTAAAGGGGAGTTTGTTCTGGTACTTTCCGGAGAAAATCCATCGGTAATTGAGAATAATGAAAGGGAATCCTGGAGCGATTTTTCAATAGAAGAGCATATGGATTTTTATTTGGAACAGGGTCTTGATAAGAAGGATGCAATGAAAAAAGTGGCGGAAAATCGCGGTATTTCCAAGAGAGATGTGTATCAGGCCTTACTTAAATAACGTAAAAGATATACAAGTTTTAATCATTTCATATATATGCATATAATAGATGAAATTGGTACTTGTAATTGATTTTAAATGTAGTAATATAGTATTACAAACATAGTACTTTAGTGTGATTTTTATGAAAGGAAGTGGTTTTATGAAGAAATCTAGACTTACATGGATTGCCGCTTTTTCATTGGTTGTAGTTCTTGTTATAGGACTTGTATCCGTATTTGCTGCTTCAGGAACAGTTGGTGATATTGGAACAGCAAGCAGACGTGATAATAGCATTCCGACAGATGGTCAGGTATATATCGAACCTAACATGGCTGCTTTGGCAGGTGAGTTATCCGGTTCTCCTGATACAATGATAGCT
This sequence comes from Lachnospiraceae bacterium, assembly GCA_024403415.1. GTDB lineage: Bacteria > Bacillota > Clostridia > Lachnospirales > Lachnospiraceae > JAILLW01. The sequence goes on along the minus strand of JAKSRY010000001.1, from coordinate 188,954 downwards.
GCCAGAAATGCATTTGATCAGATTAATGCTCAGCGTCAGGCAGCAGGCTTATCTCCACTTATTTGGAGTGATGGTCTTGAGCAGGCATCTGCAGTAAGAGCGGTAGAAGCATCTCAGAAATGGTCTCATGACAGACCGAATGGAACAGAATATTGGACAGTTAATAGTGCTTTAGTATATGGTGAGAACCTTGCAATGGGTTATTACGATGCACCTTCAGCAGTTACAGCCTGGATGAATTCTCCTACACATAAGGATAATATCCTGTACGGACCTTTCAAGACAGGTGGTATTGCTATTCATATTGCTAATGGCAAATGGTACTGGGCTAACGAGTTTGGTTATTAATAAAAATCATGCTATGATATGGCCACTCCGAAAGGAGTGGCCTTTTGTTATGGCAACGAGGAAAATGGTCTGAACGCTTGCGTGCAAGAACATTTGACGACTGCTAATCATCGAAATGAGCGAAGCGAAATTGAGATGTTATGGCGATGAGCCAGAGATTGCATGAGGTGCATCGCAAAGAAACATTTGGCGAACGTATAATCATCGAAATGAGCGAAGCGAAATTGAGATGTTATACGAGTGTATATATCAGTCGTTAGACTGATATGTTATTGCAACGAGCCAGAGCTTGCATGAGGTGCGTGTAAGAACATTTGACGACTGCTATTTATAGTGAGGATTGTTATGAGTGAAGAAAAAAAGACACGTATTTTGAAAATAGTGCGCATAATATTTATTTTGGGTGTTGTGGTATGTGGCGTAGCGGTAGTAATGATTTTACTTGATCGTAAAAAGGCTGCAGATGAATATGAAGAGCTCGGCACCTATCTATCGGTAACCGAGGAGACGAAGGAACCGGCTGAAGTGCAGGATGTAGTGGATTCGGGTGCGTCGGATGAATCTGAAGTGTCAGCTGAAGATTCTATTAAAATAGAAGTATCAATCGATATGGATTATGAATCCCTTAAAGAGATTAATTCTGATTTTACCGGTTGGATTTATTATAAGCCTCTTGATATCAGTTATCCTTTTGTAATAGATAAAGGAAATGCATATTACGAGCATCATTCATTTGAGAACACAAGCACATCTTCCGGTGCAATCTTTATGGATTATGTATGCAAAAGAGATATGACAGGTTTTAATACTATTTTATATGGTCATAATATGCGTAACGGGACAATGTTTGGTTCATTGGATAAACTGTTGAAGGATGAAGAGATAATAAAAGGAGATCCATATTTCTATGTGTTTACAGAAAAGGCAAACTATATGTATAAGATCGTTTCTGTATACTATGCAAAGAAAACATCTGAGACCTATGATCTTAAATTGAATTGGACCTTGGATGAAAAGAAAGAATATGTGAAATATATGGATAGTGTGTCTGAATATAGGGATGAAGAGTTCTTCAGTAAAGGAATAACAGACGAGGATCGTATATGTACATTATCAACCTGTCATGGAATTAATTCTGATAGCAGAACTGTTGTGCATGGAATTCTTGTTGCCAGCGAATCAGTAACGGATTAGATAAATATACTATAGATACTAACCATCACCAAGTAATAAAGATAATGAATCATCAAGCTCAGGCATTTTTAATGTTATAATGCGAAAATCTGATAAATGATAATTGGTATCATTATCCGGATTAAGTAATCCCACTACTTTTAGAGCCTGATTTTCATTAATATCAATTTGAAATTCAAAAGAGTTCTCAATTCTTGAGGACTCTTTTTGGTTTTCCTCATAAATTGAAGTATAGGCTTTTGATACGGCTTCATAATAAGCGGAGGTTCTGTCGGCAAGCTTAAGACACAGCTTGTTATCGGCATTTGAGGACGCCAAAGAAAGGCCTGCAAAGCAGACAAGGGAAATAATTACGATTATCATTAGTATTGATGATAATCCGATATTAATACCTGAAAGACCTTTTCTTTTCATTTATAACTCCGTTTATCATATGTTTTGAGAGCTGTTATTTAAGCAGAAACATATATTTTTGTACTAAATAATATTTGATAACTATATTTGTACCACGAGAATGATTATATTACTTGCCAGAGTGCTGCTTATAAAGAACAGGTGACAAAGAATATATGACATTATTGTCTATGTTTTTAATAAAGGAAATATCAAAAACATATAAATTCGGTTCCTTCTCAGTGAGAGATCCGGTTACCTTAAATCCGGTTGCAGAAGAAGTTTCTTCTGATATGAAGTTTTCATCATAATATAAACAAATTTCTTGTTCTGATTCATTATACTTCGCATTTTCATATGATCCGGCAATCTGATTCATATCCGAATCATATCCGTAAAATGAATCTGCCAGACTTTGACATATTATAACTGCATGATTAAGCGTAACACTTTCTTCGCTTAAAGTATGACTTTTCACAAACATCTGAATGCAGACTGTGGTTGCCAGTGTAAAAAACAGTATTGACATGATAAGTTCCATAAGAAACAGTCCGGATTTTGAAGAATTAGAATTCATATTGACCTCCTCCGGTATGTATACTTATCTGAAACTCATAAGTCTCATTATCGGGCATACTGATAATGCACTTAATCAGATTTGGATTTAGGGAAATTAATTGTAAGTCGGAGATTTCAGTGATAGTCTGTCCGGCAGAGGGTGATAAAGGAATATCAGCCCTTACAGTCAGTTCTTTTAATTCTGCGCCATACTGATATATATATGTGATATAGTCAACTGAATTGACAGTGTTTTTGATGGAAATGGCAGGAATGTCTTCAAAATGGTCGAGAGACAGAGTGTTCTCGGAGTCTGACTGACGTACCTTTTCAACAACATAGGCGACAGCCGTGCGAGAATTAAAGTTACCATTCATATTAGTCATGTTCTTTGAATAGATTTGAGCGCCAATAGAAATTAAAGCTATGGCTGATATTACAAAAATACCAAACAGAGCTATAACAAATAAAATATCTACAATGTGCTTTCTTTCTTTTTCTTTCATCTGTTATTCTTTCACAATAATTGTAACATCCGGGCGGATATTGGTACCGATAGGATGATAATCTACAAAAAAGGTCTCGTGATCATATGTCAGACCATAATGTTCCTCTATATATGCAAGTGAAGGAGGATAATATCCCTCTATGGCATAGCAGTGCATAATATCTCTGTTTAATGCCTGCCAGAGACTGTCTTTTTGACGATCAATCGTATTTTTGCCAAGAGAATTGGTTATGATGAGGAAGACAATAAGAATTACCGGAAGAATCAGGTATCTGACGCCAAACCGATTTTTCTTATCCCCATGTTTAGTTTCTTTAGTCGAAAATCTGTGCATAACTTTATATTTTTATCCGATGCTGGACATAATACCCATAAGTGGCAAAAGAACCGAAAGTAAAATAATACCTACAATAACTGAAAGGACAATAACCAGTGTTGGTTCAATAATTGAAAGGAGCTTTTGCAGCTGTTTATAGGTAGCTTTTTCATATCGTTCGGAAATACTCTTCATTACGGTATCACTGGTACCGGATCTGTAACCTACTGAAATCATTTTGGTGTAGAGGTTTGAAAAGACATTTGCTTTAGACAGGGCCTCCGGCATTGTAGATCTGTTCATTATCTCTTCACGTACGATTTTAATTTTGTTGATCATATTCTCATTTTCAACAAGTTCAGTAATCATATCCAGACTCTTAAAGGTGTCCATACCGCTTTGAAGTGAAAGAAACATTCCGGATGCAAATCTTCCGGCTGCGATATTGTAATAGAAATCTTTTGTCAAAGGGAACTTTGCAAGCAACATACGTATTTTTTTGTTAAGAGAGGGCACCTTAAACATCAGGAAGAATGCTGCCACAAGTACAATAAGTACTATGGTAACTATTACTGCCGAATTGCTTAATGCATCTCCGATTCCGAGAAGTTTCTCGGCAAAAGGACTCATCTTGGTTCCCAGCTGTGCAAAGACCTGCTTAAATATCGGAAGAACTTTTGATATAAGTATAACTATAATGACAACCATCATACCAATCATGATGAGAGGATAGGCAAAAGCTGAGCGAACTCCTTCTGAAATATCATCTTCTCTGTCATAATAGTCTGCGAGTGCTGTAAGTACTTCATCAAGATTACCGGATTCTTCGCCCAAAATCACAAGATTAATAATATATTCGGGAAATACTCCGGTGTCAGAGAGTGCTTCACTAAAATGTTTTCCACATGAACACGAATGGGAAATCATTTCGAGAAGTTCTCTGCCTTCCGAACTTAATGTATCTTCTTTTAAGATTTCCATACCTTCAGACGGGGTGATGCCGGCCTTTATGACCATTGCCGTCTGATTAAGAAATGCAGCGAGTTCTGCATTGCTGAGTAAACGTCTTTTTTTCATGAATCCTCCAACTAAGTGGTCTTTAGTCAAATGCTAATATATATATTTGGTGTAATAATTTTTGCCGTCTCCGATAAAATTCTTTAGTGCTTCTTCACCTGAATTGGAAGCGACGGTAGGGTCCATAAGTGACCAGTTAACACCGTTAAACTCTATAATTCCGTTAATCCATCCTATATTTTCGGCATAAGTGCTTATCCATGCATGATAGGCAGTTCCGGCATAGCCAACTTCCATCCTTGTCGGAATACCCTGGGATCTTAGCATGGCAGTCATCAGTGTTGCATAATCAACACATATACCGGTTTTTATATTCAGAATTTCATCTATGTCCGGTATATATCCACCTTGTGCGTTGTTTGCTTTGTCCATATCATAGGTGAAATTGGAAACAAGATAATTATATACCTGATTAATGGCCTCCAAATCATCGTGTGCATTTGCAACTATTTCTGATGCTTTGACAACAGTAGCATTATCGCTGGTAAAGTGTATGTACTGGTTTGGATATAAGAAGGCACCATGCTCATTTGTTACATTGAAGGTTTGTTCTTCGCTAAAAATAGTGGAATACTCAGTGCCCGCTACCAGCTCATGTAGCTGTATCTGGTAGGTTCCGTTGCCGGCAGATATTGGAAATGCTTCAATGTTGTTATCCGTAATGTCATAGGTGTAAGGCATATAATCAGGACCGATAATCTGAAGCTTTACAAGGGGAGAGTCTCCAAGATAGCGGACCATTATATATCCTTCTGAAGAATTTGATGAGTCTATGAGTACCAGGCTGTTTTCACTGGTAATCGTGCCGGGAGCTTCCGGGACGAGACATCTTGGAGTGTTATCACGAATCGTTGTGGATTGAGAAACATATGCATCATGACTTCCGGAACATCCTGTCAGCATTAATACGGACAGACTTAATATATATGAAATTGCAATTATTCCTTTTTTTACATGTGACATCATTAAATAATTATAATATGTAGGAATAATTTTTTAAAGAAAGTATGGTTAATTCAGTAAAAGGTGTTATAATAGCCTTGAGTAATTTTGCGGAGGATAGAATAAGTGTTATTCGAGAGAAAACAGGTTTTACTCATATGCGATTCGGAAACATCATTTATAGTTAAGGCTATAAAAGATGGAATTAATGCTGCAGGTTTTGACTGTAAGACTATTCTGAACAATATCAAAGCATTGAGTGCCATGAAGGAAAAACCTGAAATTATATTCTTATATATAGATGATAACATGGCTAAGAATGGTGAAGAAGTTATTTATATTCGAGACTTCTGCCTTGAAGAAGAAAGGATGCTGTTTCTTGTAGGTTATGGTTCGGATATTCTTGATGTAAGGAAGAATATGCCTGATGAAATTATAGCCGGATGCTTTGAAAGACCTATCGATGCCAAGGCTATCGGTGAGAGTCTTAATGATGTTCTTGAGAAGATGGATTCATCTGCAAGTAAGAAGCATATTCTTGTTGTTGATGACTCCGGAACAATGTTAAGAACTATTAAGGAATGGTTATCTGATAAATATAAAGTTTCGATTGTTAATTCGGCAGCAGCAGCGATTTCTTTCCTGGCAACTAATCATCCTGATCTGGTTTTACTGGATTATGAAATGCCGGTATGTTCAGGACCTGTTATGCTGCAGATGATTCGATCAGAGGCCAAGACTTCAACTCTTCCGGTTATTTTCCTGACTGCAAGGGGAGACAGAGAATCAGTTCAGCAGGTGCTTTCACTTAAGCCTGACGGATATCTGTTAAAGAGTATGCCGTCTACAAAGATTGTTGCAGCAATTGACAGTTTCTTTGAAACACAAAAAGCAAAGAAGATTAATATGTAAAAGAAATTTTGATAAGCCCGTCGATATGACGGGCTTTTGTTATAGCAACGAGCCAAGTGTCATCACGATGCATCATGCTTGCATGAGGTGCATCGTGATGACATTTGGCGACTGCTAATCATCGAAATGAGCAATGCGAAATTGAGATGTTATCAGGCGCAAAATTGAGATGTTATAGTGATCATTAGTTAAAAATCAGTTCAAAAATGAACCGAAATAGTTCACAAATGACCATAGATGGATATGGTGACAGATGATAATCTATAGTTATGAGAGGGATCTTCTAAATATATGCGTATATATTTACAGGGGCGAAAGACGAAATAAACATAATCTTTCGCCCTCATTTCACCCTTGAATTATGTTTATGGGGAAAACATCAGGATGGAAAATGATGCGGCTATAGTAGCAAACTGTCACAAATATGCAAAATACCTTGCGAAAGAAGTGAATAAATATTTGAAAAAGAATAATATATCTATAAGAGAATTTGCAGAAAAATCAGGATTGAGTGAAAGTACGATTAAAAGAATTCGGAAAGGAGAATTTGTTCCGAGCTATTATTCAATATCCGCCATGAGTGTGTGCATGGGAAAAGATCTTTGGTTTATGGGAACAGAATTTGGAATCCGAATGGCAGCGAAGTCGCTGATTGATATAGAAGTATTTCTGGAACTCATTGATATTGCAAAGCTTGAATTGAAGCATGCAAAGATTATTAGAGATTATCTGGACCTGTTGATCCGGACGAAGGAAAAGGAGAAAGAACTTAGGAGCAAACTGAGAAAAGCATAGAAACCATAAAAAGTGGGAGAAAATATAAGTAGAAAAACAGAATTTGCAAATTATGAAGTATGTGAGGTCCCGTGCAGGACCTTTTTTGATATAAATCTATTTATGTGGTAATATCTAAAGGTTAGGAGATGTATAAATATGAAGTGGTTAAGATTTAGAATTAAAACAATTACTGAGGCAGAGGATATTATTATCAGTACCCTTTATGATATAGGGCTTGAAGGTGCACAGATTGAAGATAAGGTACCGCTTACAGCTCTTGAGAAAGAGCAGATGTTTGTAGACATTTTGCCGGAAACACAGGAAGACGATGGTATAGCTTATCTTAACTTTTTTGTAGAAAATCTTGATGCCAAGGATGAGATTCTTCAGAACATTAAGGATGAACTTGATTCCCTCAGGGACTTTAACATTGAGATAGGCGAGGGAACTGTCACAGTAGATGAGACTGAGGATATTGACTGGATTAATAACTGGAAGCAGTATTTTCATCAGTTTATGATAGACGATGTCCTGATTACTCCTTCATGGGAAGAAGTTCCGGAAGGGTATGACGGTGAGTATGTTTTGCATATTGATCCGGGTACAGCATTCGGAACCGGTGCACATGAAACAACCAAGCTTTGTATCCGTGCAATCAGAAAATATATGACTCAGGGCGCAAATATACTTGATGTCGGTACCGGAAGCGGTATTCTTGCAATTCTTGCGTTGATGTTTGGAGCAGGACATGCGGTAGGAACAGATTTGGATCCCTGTTCGGTTGAGGCAGTTGCCGATAACATGGAGCGAAACAATATTAAGCCTGAAGATTTTGAGATGATGATTGGAAATATCATTACAGAAAAAGAGGTACAGGATAAGGTCGGATATGGCTGTTATGACATAGTGGTTGCAAATATTCTTGCCGATGTTCTTGTTCCGCTTACTCCTGTAATAGTAAACCAGATGAAACCGGGTGCCGTGTATATTACTTCAGGAATAATTGAAGGTAAAGAGACAATTGTCTGTGAGGCAGTTGAGAAGGCAGGTCTTAAAGTATTAAGTGTTGAAGAACTAGGTGAGTGGAGAACTGTAGTGGCACGCAAGGAAGCATAAAAGGCTGGTAAAGGCAAAATATATGTACCGTTTTTTTGTAAATCCGGAACAGATTAATGACAAACGTGTCATTATACAGGGGACGGACTTTAATCATATTAAAAATGTCCTTCGAATGAAAGAAGGAGAAGAAGTAAATATTTCAAATGGCATTGATGATTGTGACTACAGATGTGGGATAGTTGAATTCACTGAGGATTCAGTTGTTCTTGAGGTGCGTTTCATTAAAGAAGAGTCACATGAGCTGCCATCCAGGATATATCTTTTTCAGGGTTTGCCTAAAGGCGATAAGATGGAGAGTATCATCCAGAAAAATATAGAGCTTGGTGTTTTTGAGATAATACCTGTTGAGATGAAGCGCTGTGTTGTAAAACTGGATGACAAAAAAGCCGAAAGCAAAGTCAAGCGATGGCAGGGAATAGCTGAGGCTGCGGCAAAACAGTCAAAGCGCGGAGTTATTCCAAAGGTTCTTATGCCAATGAGTTATAAGGAAGCATTAAAATATGCTAAAGATAATTGCACTATAAAGCTGCTTCCCTATGAGATGGCTGACGGAATGGGACATACAAGAGAACTGATTAATAGTATTAATAAGGGTGAAAGTATCGGAGTGTTCATAGGTCCAGAGGGCGGATTCGATGACTCGGAGGTTTTGGCAGCAACAGAACAGGGCTTTGAGGCCATCACTCTTGGAAAAAGAATATTAAGAACAGAAACTGCAGGTATGACAGTGATGTCGGTTCTTGCTTTCAATCTTGAAGAAGACTGACAAAATTTAATTTTCGGGATCTTTGTCATTACATTTAATGTTATGACAGATGTACTGACTGTGAATGGAGTTTTTATGAGAGAAATATATCTTGATAATTCTGCGACGACGAGGGTAATGCCGGAAGTTGCAGAACTTATGTGTAATATAATGACAGGAGATTATGGCAACCCTTCAAGTATGCATCTTAAAGGTGTGGAAGCTGAAAGATATCTTAAAAATTCGCGTGAGAAGCTGGCATCAATTCTGAAAGTTCAGGAAAAGGAAATACTTTTTACATCCTGTGGAACAGAATCCGATAACATTGCATTACTTGGAACAGCAAGAGCAAACATGAGGCGCGGAAAACATCTTATCACGACAAAGATAGAACATCCGGCCATTCTGAATACAATGAAACAGCTTGAAGAAGAAGGCTTTGAGGTGACCTATCTTGGAGTTGATTCTTATGGTGTGATTTCACTTACGGAACTTGAAGAAGCAATTCGAGAAGACACAATTCTTGTTTCGATAATGCATATAAATAATGAGATAGGCTCCGTGCAACCGATTGCCGAGGCCGGTGCTCTCATTAAAAAGAAGAATCCCAATACATATTTCCATGTTGATGCAGTTCAAAGCTTTGGCAAGCAGAAGATTTATCCAAAGAAGATGAATATTGATATGCTTTCAGTAAGCGGACATAAAATACATGGTCCCAAAGGAATTGGATTTTTATACATCAGTGATAAAGTAAAAATTAAGCCGGTTATGTTCGGCGGAGGGCAGCAGGGAGGTCTAAGATCCGGAACAGAGAATGTTCCGTCGATAGCAGGAATGGCTCTGGCTGCAGAATATCTTTATACAAATTATGAAGAAGATGTATTAAAATTATATCTGTTAAAGAAAAAATTCATTGAAGAAGTGACGAAGATTGATGGAGTTTCGGTTAATGGTGTAAAGGTTGTTCCCGAGAATACCGAAAATTCGATTGAGGCACTGGCACAGTATTTGGCATCACCACATGTAATCAGTGTTTCTGTTAAAGAAGTAAGGTCTGAGGTACTCTTACACTCACTTGAAGATAAGGGAATTTATGTATCTGCCGGATCTGCATGTTCAACACATAAGAGAACACCGTCGGCTACACTTGTTGCGATAGGACTTGATAAGCCATTGCTTGAATCAACAGTAAGGTTTAGTCTTGGTATATATAACGAGGAACAGGATATTGATGATGCAGTCAAAGCTATGAGTGAAATAATTCCCATGCTTAAGATGTACACACGAAAAAGATAGACTGCAAAAAGATATGGCGGTTCGGATATAAAAGGAAATTATATTAAATATTTACAGAAGGAATAGAGAGAAAATGTTTACATCGTTTTTAATTAAGTATGCCGAAATCGGTGTTAAAGGAAAGAACAGATATGTTTTTGAGGATGCACTTGCAAAACAGATCAGGACTGTTCTTAAAAGATGTGAGGGAGAATTCAGAGTTCCAAAGACTGATGGAAGAATCCTTGTATATGCAGATACGGAATTCGATTATGATGAAGTGGTAGAAGCACTTGGCACCGTTTTTGGAATAAGCGAAATCTGTCCTATGGAAGAGCATGAGGTTGGTGATATTAAGGAAATAGGTAAGAAAGTTATAAGCTATGTCCGGGAACAGTATCCCAATCCCAATTTCACGTTTAAGATCAACACAAGACGTGCAAAAAAGACATATCCGCTTTCGTCTATGGAGATAAGCGCAGAATTGGGATCATATCTGCTTGACGAGTTTGAAGGACTTAAGGTAGATGTACACGACCCTGAAGTTGCAATTAATGTTGAAATCAGAGATAAACTGTATATTTATTCGATAAAGATACCGGGACTTGGGGGAATGCCTCTTGGAACCAACGGAAAAGCAACTTTGCTTTTGTCAGGAGGAATTGATTCTCCGGTTGCGGGATATATGGTTTCAAAACGAGGAGTAAGACTTGATGCAGTGTATTTTCATGCTCCCCCGTATACTTCGGAGCGTGCAAAACAGAAGGTTGTGGATCTTGCAAAAGAGATTTCAAAATATACAGGGCCAATTAATCTTCATGTAATCAATTTCACGGAGATTCAGTTATATATTTATGAACAGTGTCCTCATGATGAATTAACTATCATAATGAGAAGATATATGATGAAGATAGCTGAGATGATAGCTAAAGAGAATGACTCACTTGCACTTATTACAGGAGAGAGTCTTGGTCAGGTTGCATCGCAGACAATACAGTCACTTGGTGTTACAAATGAAGTATGTACACTTCCGGTATTCAGACCTTTGATTGGTTTTGATAAGCAGGAAATTGTTAATATATCTGAAAAGATAGGAACCTACGAGACTTCAATTCTTCCTTTTGAAGACTGCTGCACAATATTTGTTGCAAAGCATCCTGTTACAAAACCAAATCTTAATGTTATTAAGAAGCATGAAACTGCATTAAGTGAAAAGATTGATGAAATGATGGAAAGAGCAATAAAAGAAGACGAGGTCATTTTTGTTTCTTTTGAGAACAGACAAAAATAGACGTTTGGGAAATATAGAGAAGAAAAAAGGCACATCTTAGGATGTGCCATAACTCTCTGATATAGTGAGTAGTACTATTTAGTAATTAAATCTGATAAGGCTTTAATACTGAAAGTACTTCTTCAACGTTTTCTTCTGCGTGGATATTCAAATCGATAGGCTTTGAAAGGTCTAAGCTGAAAATACCCATAATAGATTTTGCATCGATTACGTATCTTCCTGATACTAAATCAAAGTCGTAGTCGAACTTTGTGATATCATTTACAAAAGATTTAACTTTGTCAATTGAGTTTAATGAAATCTGTACTGTCTTCATTTTATCTTCCTCCTTCGTTTTAATACCTTCTGCCTATATACTATATGGTGTAAAAATAAAAGTCAATAATACAAAAAGCCGAAAAAATGGATAAAAATCATGAAAAAAGTAGCATTTAGAAATCTTGGATGTAAGGTTAATGAGTATGAAATAGAACATATGCAACAAAGAATGGCCGAAAAAGGTTATTTTATTGTGCCATTTGATGCAAAAGCAGACATATATGTCATAAATACCTGTACAGTAACTAATATTGCCGACAGAAAAAGCAGACAAATGCTTCACAGGGCAAAAAAAGAAAACCCGGAAGCTATTGTAGTTGCAGTCGGATGTTACGTTCAGTCTGATCCGGAAAAAGCAGCCAAAGACCAGGCTGTTGATATTATTATTGGTAATAATCAGAAAAGCAAGATAGCGGACATTATAGATGAATATTTTGAAAATCATGCAGTGAGCATTGAAACCGTCAGTGATCTTACAAAACCTGTTGAATACGAAGAGATGCAGATTGATCATACTGAAGAGCATACAAGAGCATTCATTAAAATTCAGGATGGATGTAATCAGTTTTGTTCATATTGTGAGATACCGATTGTAAGAGGACGAATACGAAGCAGAAGCCTTGAAAGTATTCTGACAGAGTGCAGGAATCTTGCAGATAACGGGTACAGCGAGGTTGTGCTAACAGGCATACATCTTAGTTCCTATGGACTTGATGGAACCGGTATTTCATATAATGAAGCAGCAAAGGATGGAGCATTTACAAACAAAGCGCTGCTTGAAGTTATTACAGAGGTTTCAAAGATAGACGGAATTAAAAGAATAAGGCTTGGGTCTTTGGAGCCGAGACTTATAACAGAGGAATTTCTGAAGATTCTCACTAAAGTGGATAAAATATGTCCGCATTTTCATCTTTCGCTTCAAAGCGGATCGAATGAGACATTAAAGCGTATGAACAGACACTATACGACAGCTGAATATGCCAATAGCGTGAAGCTTTTACGTAAGTACTTTGATGATCCTGCAATCACTACTGATGTGATAGTAGGGTTCCCTCAGGAAACACAGGAGGAGTTTGAAGAGTCCTGCAAGTTTGTAAAAGAAATGGGATTTTTTGAATTACATGTTTTTAAGTATTCAAGAAGAAAAGGAACCGTTGCTGACAAAATGGCGGGCCAAATACCCGAAAATGTAAAAGATGAGCGTTCGGAAAAGCTTATCGCAATAGGAAATAAGTTAAGTGATGAGTTCCGGAAGAGGTACGAGGGTCGACAGGTTGAAGTACTTTTTGAAGAAAAGAAGGGTACGTCCATGGTTGGACATACAAGAGAATATATAATGGTTGGCACCTTGTCCGATGATGTAAAGAAAGGGCAGATTGCTGCTATGAAGATAAATGGCGAATCATTGTATTTTCTTTGATTTTTGGGTATAATTTATTAGTTAAAGATTAACTTTAGGGGGTAAAGTTATGGAAGAATTTGGAAATACACAGTTTTTTTGTGTGGATAAAGATTTATCTACCGTAAAGGATGTTTTGCAGGATGTTTGTGCTGCCATGAATGACAAGGGATATAATCCTGTTAATCAGATTGTTGGTTATATTATGTCCGGGGATCCTACATATGTTACTTCACATATGGGAGCCCGTTCTAAAATCATGAAACTTGAAAGAGATGAAATTGTTGAAGAATTGCTGAATGCTTATATTCAGAGTAATCACTGGGAGTAAACCCGAATGAGAGTAATGGGACTTGACTACGGATCAAAAACGGTAGGAGTTGCTATTTCTGATCCGACAAATACAATTGCGCAGGGTGTGGAAATAATCAGACGTCAGCAGGAGAACAAGCTGAGGCAGACACTTGCCAGAATCGAAGAGCTGATTGTTGAATACGGAGTCGAAAAGATTGTTCTTGGATGGCCTAAGAATATGGATAACTCTGAAGGATTCCGAATTGAATTTACATCTGAATTTAAGGAAAAACTCGAAAAAAGAACCGGTTTGCCGGTTGAGGTTTATGATGAAAGACTGACTACGGTAATGGCTGATAAAGCTATGATGGATGTCGGAGTCAGACGTGAAAATCGAAAAGATTATGTAGATATGATAGCTGCAACAATTATTTTGCAGGACTATCTCGATAGGAGCAGGCGGGATAATGGAGAAGATTAAATTCACCTTTGATAATGATGAGACAGTGGAATTTTTCGTGCTTGAGCAGGCAAAACTGTCAGGAAACAACTATATTCTTGTAACAGAGGAAGAAGAAGGTGACTCTGAAGCATTGATATTAAGAGAAGTTTCCAATGCAAAAAAGGGTGATACAACCTATGAAATAGTAGATGACGACGATGAACTTGAAGCTCTCTCAACCTTATTTGAAAGCTTGCTTGAGGACGTGGATTTAGAGTAGTTTTTCAGTGGAGGTTACGAATTGGAAAACAGTGATCAGAAAAGATCCTCTACATTAAGGATTATTCCTTTGGGAGGACTTGAACAAATAGGAATGAACATAACCGCGTTTGAATATGATGACAGCATTATTGTTGTAGACTGCGGTCTTGCATTCCCCGAAAATGATATGCTGGGAATAGATCTTGTTATTCCGGATGTTACTTATCTCAAGGATAATATTAAGAAGGTTAAGGGATTTATTATTACTCATGGTCATGAGGATCATATAGGAGCCCTTCCCTACATATTAAAAGATATAAATGTTCCGGTGTATGCTACCAGGCTTACAATGGGAATTATCGAAAATAAACTTACTGAGCATGAGATGATGAATGTTACAAGAAGAAAAGAAGTGACATTTGGTCAGTCAATTAATCTTGGTCAGTTCAGAATAGAATTTATAAGAACAAATCACAGTATTGTTGATGCGGCGGCTCTCGCAATTTACTCTCCTGCGGGAATTGTTGTTCATACAGGTGACTTTAAGGTGGATTATACCCCTGTTTTTGGAGATTCAATTGACCTACAGAGATTTGCAGAGATTGGTAAGAAGGGTGTTCTTGCCCTGATGTGTGATTCTACCAATGCCGAACGTGAAGGATTTACTCCATCCGAAAAAACAGTTGGTAAGAACCTTATTGATCTGTTTGAAGAACATGCGGACACAAGAATCATAATAGCTACCTTTGCATCCAATGTTGACAGAGTTCAGCAGATTATTAATACGGCTTACAGATTTAACAGAAAAGTAGTTGTGGAAGGCCGCAGCATGGTAAGTATTATCGATACTGCAAGGAAACTTGAGAGACTCAATGTACCGGATAATACACTTATAGATATAGATGAGCTTAAAAATTATCCCAGTGAGAGAACTGTAGTTATTACTACCGGTTCCCAGGGAGAGAGTATGGCTGCACTTTCGAGGATGGCTGAAGGATCTCATAGGAAGATTCATATTGGTCCTGATGATACGGTTATTTTCTCGTCTCATCCGATTCCCGGAAATGAGAAGGCAGTTACCAATGTTATCAACGAGCTTCTTAAAAAAGGTGCAGATGTAATATTCCAGGATGTTCATGTATCCGGACATGCTTGTCAGGAAGAAATAAAACTGATATATTCACTTGTTAAACCCAAGTATGCAATTCCTGTGCACGGAGAGTATAAACATCTTAAAGCACAGGCAAAGCTTGCAGAAGAGCTTGGTATTTCGAAAGAGAATATATTTATACTTAGATCCGGAGAAATTCTGGAGCTTACGGAAAATACGGCGGAAACGGTAGGCAAAGTCCATGTCGGTGCTATTATGGTTGACGGACTTGGAGTCGGCGATGTCGGAAGCGTTGTTCTTCGTGATAGACAAAGACTGGCAGATGATGGTATCATCATTGTTGCACTCAGTCTGGATAAGTCTTCTTCATACCTCATGGGAGGACCTGATATTGTTTCAAGGGGATTTGTGTACGTAAAGGAAGCGGATGACCTGATGGAAGAGGCCTCAAATGTGGTTTTGGAGGCTGTTGAAGACTGCCTTCAAAGAGGAGTTAAAGACTGGAATAAAATAAGGAGTCAGATCAGGGACTCTCTTGGCGGCTATGTATGGAAGATGACTAACCGTCGTCCTATGATCTTACCTATTATTACAGAGGTATCGGAATAATGGATAACAAACTTTTAGATTATACCAGGGAGTATATTGAAAAAATAAAGTTATCTGAGGATTATATTGAATATAAGAATCAGGCAGCACTTATTAAAAACTTTCCGGATCTTATGGAAAGAATAAATGCGTACAGAGACGAAAGTTTTATGATACAGCGTCAGTATGAAGGGGAACAGCTCTACGACAAGATGGAGGAGTTCAACGAAAAGAACGAGAAACTTCTTGAAGACCCCCATGTTTATGATTTTTTGCATGCTGAAGCAGGTTTTTGCAGATTAATGCAGGATATTAATATGCATATTTTGGAAGGATTGGAATTCGAGTAGATATGAAAATCAAATCGATAATCTTTGCACTGTTGGATGCAATTGTTAAAATTGTTATTTTGGCAGTAGCTATTATGTTTATCTACAAAGGAATATTGCTTGCCTATGATTTTGGGTATAAGGTTTTCGCAGACGAACCCGTAAGTGCAAACAGCGGAAGGACTATTACAGTCGGAATTCCTGCAGACAGTGATGTTGACAACGTTGCCAGAATGCTTGAGGAAAAGGGACTCATTAAGGATGCTAATTTGTTTAAGGTCCAGGAACTTCTTTCGGAACATCATGGAAAAATTCAGCCCGGAATATATGACCTCAGTACGGATATGACAGCAAGTGAAATGATTGCTATTATGTCCGAGGGAGCTCCTGAAGATGATGAGGACAGTGTTGTTGATATTAATTCAAATACAGACAACAGTGCTCCTACAGATGAGTTTTATGATGAGGGTGCTCTTCCTGATTCAGAGGAACTTGATTTGATTGATACAGAAGGTGATGGAGAAGGGGACGAATGATTGTAGATGAAAGAATCAACACTTTTATCAGTTCCTTTGACACTGGTCTGTCTAAAGAATTAAGAGAGCTGGAAATATATGCGCATGAAACTGATGTACCTATTATAAGGCCGCAGATGCAGAGCTTTATGAAGGTGCTTTTAGCTATGCAAAAGCCAATGAAAATCCTGGAGGTTGGGACTGCCATTGGTTTTTCTGCATTATTGATGGCAGAATATGCACCTGAGGGATGTCAGATTACAACAATAGAAAAATATGAAAAAAGAATTCCGCTTGCAAAGGAGAATTTTCGTAAATTCAAGAGGGAAGATTCCATTACTCTTCTTGAAGGGGATGCAGCCGAGATACTAAAGGAACTGGATGATGAATTTGACCTTATTTTTATGGACGCTGCAAAAGGACAGTATATAAATTTTTTGCCGGACATTATAAGGCTCCTTCGAACCGGGGGAATTCTGTTAAGTGATAATGTTCTTCAGGATGGAGATGTCATTGAATCCAGATTTGCGGTGAGAAGAAGAGACAGGACAATTCATTCAAGAATGAGAGAATATCTTTTTGAACTCAAACATAATCCTGTTTTTGTTACCGATATTCTTCCTGTTGGAGATGGAATCACGATAAGTGTTAAACAGGATGCTTAATATTTAACGGTAGAAGCTGTTATTAAGCATTATTGATAAATATATGGAGAAATACTGATGAAGAAACCTGAACTGCTGGTTCCTGCAAGTTCCCTTGAGGTTCTTAAGGAGGCGGTTATATTTGGTGCCGATGCGGTATATATCGGCGGAGAGGCCTTTGGGCTTAGGGCAAAGGCTAAAAATTTCACACATGAGGATATGGCTGAAGGAATTGCTTTTGCACATAAACACGGAAAAAAGGTGCATGTAACAGCCAATATTCTGGCTCACAATGATGACCTTGAAGGAGCAGCAGAATACTTTGAAGAATTAAGCGAACTTCAACCGGATGCACTTATTATTTCTGATCCGGGTATGTTTACCCTTGCAAGGGAAAAGTGCCCGAATGTTGATATACATGTCTCTACCCAGGCTAACAACACTAACTATATGACTTATAATTTCTGGCACAAGCTTGGTGCGAAGAGAGTCGTTTCTGCAAGAGAACTGAGTCTTAAAGAAATTAGAACAATAAGAGATAATATCCCGGAGGATATGGAAATTGAAAGCTTTATTCATGGAGCTATGTGCATTTCATATTCGGGAAGATGTCTTCTAAGCAGTTTTCTCGCAGGTCGTGATGCCAACAAAGGAGAATGTACACATCCCTGTCGATGGAAATATTCGATTATGGAAGAAGAAAGACCGGGAGAGTATTTTCCGGTATTTGAAAATGAAAGAGGAACATATATCTTTAATTCAAAAGATTTGTGTATGATAGAACATATTCCCGAAATGGTAGAAGCCGGAATTAACAGCTTCAAAATAGAGGGAAGAATGAAGACTGCTCTTTATGTTGCTACGGTTGCAAGAACCTATAGAAAGGCAATTGATGACTTTTTTGAGGATCCTGCTCTGTATAAGCAAAATATGGACTGGTATCGTGAAGAGATAAGTAAGTGCACTTACAGGCAGTTTACCACCGGATTCTATTTTGGAAAGCCGGACTCAAATACTCAGATATATGATACCAACACCTATGTAAATGAATATATTTATCTTGGGCTTGTTGAAGAAACTGCTCAAAGCATAGAGCTTCAGGATGGGGAGACTAAGCAGGGACATTTTAGTCTTATAACCCAAAGAAATAAGTTCAGTGTAGGAGATGAAATAGAAATAATGAAACCGGATGGCCGAAATGTTATTTCAAAAGTTTTGTCACTTACAACAAAGGATGGCGAGGCTGTTGATTCAGCTCCGCACCCAAAACAGGAATTGTTTGTTGAACTTGACAATGTAACCGAAAAATATGACTTATTGAGAGTTCGAAACGATTAATCATTCGGCCTGCAAGGAGGAGAAATGGGAGAAAATATAAATATTGAAAAGATATTCGGAAGTAAGGTTTTTACCTTGGATAAGATGAAGGAAAGACTTCCGAAAGAAGTTTTTGAAGAAGTTTTGAAGGTAAATCAGGAAGGTGGAGAACTTTCGTTTGAGTCTGCTGAAAAGATCGCAACAGCTATGAAGGAATGGGCTGTGGAGAATGGGGCAACTCATTATACTCACTGGTTCCAGCCATTGACAGGAATTACAGCAGAAAAGCATGACTCATTTGTGACTCATCCCAAGTCAGATGGAAAGATGTTGCTTAAGTTTTCGGCAAAAGAGCTTATCAAAGGTGAACCTGATGCATCGTCTTTCCCATCAGGTGGTTTAAGATCAACTTTTGAGGCAAGAGGTTATACAGTATGGGATACAACTTCTCCCGCTTTTATTAAGGAAGGCGGATGTGGTTCAATTCTTTGCATCCCTACAGCATTCTGCTCATATACAGGTGAAGCACTTGATAAGAAGACACCATTGTTGAGATCATTGGAAGCCATAAATGAACAGTCTTTGAGAATAGTAAAACTTTTTGGAAATACAGAGGCTAAGAAGGTTTCTGTTTCTGTTGGTGCAGAACAGGAATATTTCCTTATTGACCGTAAAAATTATCTTAAAAGAGATGATCTTATTTTTACGGGAAGAACTCTTTTTGGTGCCCAGCCACCTAAAGGTCAGGAAATGGATGACCACTATTTCGGAGTAATCCGTGAAAGAGTCGGAGCCTTCATGGCAGATTTGAATGAAGAACTCTGGAAACTTGGGGTTACCGCAAAAACACAGCATAATGAGGTTGCCCCTGCTCAGCATGAGCTCGCACCTATATATGAAGAAGCAAATATTGCAACGGATCATAACCAGATAGTCATGGAGACAATGAAAAGGGTAGCCTTCCAGCATGGACTTACCTGTCTGCTTCATGAAAAACCGTTTGCAAAGGTTAATGGTTCCGGAAAGCATAATAACTGGTCACTGGTTACTGATAATGGAGTAAATCTTCTTGATCCCGGTGACAATCCAAATGACAACTTCCAGTTCCTGCTTGTTCTTTCATGCATTATTAAAGCTGTTGATACTCATGCGGATCTTCTCAGACAGAGCGCATCTGACGTTGGAAACGACTTAAGACTCGGTGCGGCAGAGGCACCCCCGGCTATCATGTCAATATTCCTCGGAGATCAGCTTGATGATGTTGTAAGACAGCTTGTTGAAAAGGGTGAAGCTTCACGTTCAATTGATGGCGGAATGCTTCAGACAGGTGTTTCTACACTTATAGATTTTGAAAAGGACGGAACTGACAGAAACAGAACATCACCATTTGCCTTCACCGGTAATAAATTTGAATTCAGATCCGTTGGATCATCGGATTCAATTGGAAGTCCGAACACCATTCTTAATGCTATTGTTGCAGAAGCCTTCTGTGAGGCAGCAGATATTCTTGAGAATGCAGATGATTTCGAAACTGAGCTTCACAATCTTATTAAGGATAATATGGCTAAGCACCAGAGAATTATCTTTAATGGAGATGGTTATTCTGAAGCCTGGGTTAAGGAAGCTGCAAGAAGAGGTCTTCCGAATATCAAGACTATGGTTGATGCTGTTGAAACACTTACAACAGATAAGGCTGTTAAGCTTTTTGAGAAGTTTAAGATTTTCACCAAGTCAGAACTTGAATCAAGACAGGAGATTCTTTACGAATCATATGTTAAGTCAATCAATATTGAAGCAAATACCATGATTGATATGGTTTCAAGAAAGTTCCTCCCTGCAGGAATAAAGTATTCGAAAGAACTTGCACTTACCGTTAATGCACTTGATGATGCAGGTGTAGACAATTCAGTTCAGTTAGGTATTCTTGAAAAAGTCAGCAAAAAGCTTTCTGAAATGAATAAGGCACTTGAAAATCTTATCTCAAAGCATGATAAGGCATTAGAGATTACAGATGTAAAGGAAAAGGCTGTTTATATTAAGGATAATGTTGTTGAGGCAATGGATAACCTCAGAAAACCTACTGATGAGCTTGAACTTATAGTAGATAAGGCATTGTGGCCGGTTCCTACTTATGGTGATATGTTATTTGAAGTATAAATATAAACGAGTATAGAGAGGGTAACAAAATGAAGTATTTTTTTAAGGGTAAAATGAAGGAGGATGCAGGTTCGTACTGCATAGCTCTTCCTTTCAATGTGTGGGAAGTTAATAAAAAAAGAGAACACATAAGTGCAACACTTATGGTGGATAATAATATCATTAACTGTGAACTCACTCCTGCCAATCAGGATGGCAGTTATGTGATTCGGCTGACATCGGACGATGTTAAAAATATAGACGTGAAAGAAGAGCATAACTTCCTTATTGAAGTTTCAGGTTCTTTGATAAGAATGAATCAGAACAGTCCTTATTCACTGGAAAATCCAATAAGAAAGATTGACGACATTGATATCATTATCCAGCCAATAGACGGAACCTGTGGCCAGACTGTTGTTGCGATGCTTGCCGGAAACACTATTGCAGAAGTTTGTTCAGAAATGGGATGCAGAGAATGGCAGGCAACCATGGGACATGTGATATCTGCTTTGAATTATTACGGAATAGATCACAGCCACGTTATTGTATTCACCGAGGGTAAGGAAACAACACTTCCAAGATGTGCAATCCTTATGGAAAAGATGGGACGTTTCTGTCATTACCTGCTGTACTTTAAGGGTAAGTACTATGACCCTAATGATGGTATTTTTGAGGAGTATGATACATCAAAACTTTTAGGATATCTTGAAATCAGATTAGGAGAATAAAAATGATTAATCAGGCTTATAAACAAATGTTACAGGGCAAATCAGTTATCAGACAGCTTTCTGAATTTGCTACTGCAAGAGGAAAAGAAATCGGTTACGAAAATGTTTTTGATTACAGTTTGGGAAATCCTTCTGTTCCGGTTCCAAAGGAGTTTAATGACGGACTTATCGAAATGATAGGCAGTAAATCGTCAATGGAACTTCATGGATATTCACCTTCCGTAGGTATTCCTTCTGTTAAGGATGCCATTGCCGAAAGCCTGAATAAGCGTTTTGGAATGAATTACACAGGAAATCATATCTTTCCAACAACCGGTGCTGCCGGAGCAATTGCTCACGCTGTAAGATGTGTTACCGAACCGGGAGACGAAGTAATTACATTTGCACCATTTTTCCCTGAATATTTTCCTTATATTAACGGAACGGGAGCCTGCTTAAAGGTGGTTCCTGCAAATACAAAGGATTTTCAGATTAATTTTGAAAAACTTGATGAAATGTTTAATGAAAAGGTGGCAGCAGTACTTGTTAATACACCTAACAATCCTTCAGGAGTTGTGTATAGTGCCGAGACACTTACACGCCTTGCTGACTATTTAAATAAGAAGCAGGAAGAGTATGGACATGATATTTTCCTGATTTCAGATGAACCATATCGTGAGATAGTTTTTGACGGAATCGATGCTCCGTATGTTTCTAAATTTTATGATAATACGCTGTCATGCTATTCATATTCTAAATCTTTATCCCTTCCCGGAGAAAGAATAGGATATGTTGCCGCCAATCCAAAATGTACGGATGCTGAACTTATATCAGCAATCTGTGCACAGATTTCAAGAGGCACAGGTCATAACTGTCCATCTTCAATGATGCAGTATGGTGTGGCAAATGTCCTTGATATGACCTCAGATATGGCTGTATATGAAAAAAATATGAATATTCTTTATGATGAGCTGACTGCTCTTGGCTTTGAAGTAGTAAGACCGGGTGGAACATTCTATATTTTCCCCAAGGCTTTGGAAGATGATGCAGTTGCCTTCTGTAATAAAGCTAAGGAGTACGACTTAATTCTTGTTCCTTCCGACAGTTTTGGAGTTCCGGGATATTTCAGAATGGCTTATTGTATTGATACTGAAAAGGTTGAAAGATCAATTCCTATGCTTCGTAAGTTTGTTAAGGAATGTTACGGCAAATAGTATTTTGTTGATTTTGACCATATTATCCGTTCGATAAAGTATAATAATGCAATTTTATTGTTATTTATCCACAATTTATGCATGTTGGTTGACAAAAATATAAAAGTGCGCTATTTTATGTTTGGAAAAATTTATGAAAAATAGTAATTCTATGTGTGATTGATTAGTTTGAAAGAGAGGAGATTTAATCATGGCAGAAGAAAAGAAAGCAACAGCTAAGGTTATCGTACCTAAGAAAGTTGAAGTAAAAGAAGAAGCTAAGAAGGTTGAAGCACCTGCTAAAAAGGCACCCGCTAAGAAGGCACCTGCAAAGAAGGCTGCTACTAAGACAACAACAACAGCTAAGGCTGCTACAGTTAAGGCAGAAGCTGTTAAAGCAGAAGCTAAGAAGGCTGAAGCACCTGCAAAGAAGGCTGCAGCTAAGGCACCTGCAAAGAAGACAGAAGCTAAAGCACCTGCAAAGAAGGCTGATGCTAAAGTTACAGTTAACTTTGAATTTGCCGGAAAATCATATACACCAGATGATCTTTTGAACATCGCTAAGGATGTTTGGAAGTACGATCTTAACGGAAAGGCTGCTGATTTTAAGTCAGTTGAGCTTTATGTTAAGCCTGAAGAGAGCACAACATACTATGTAATCAATGGTGATGTTACAGGTTCTTTCTTCATCTAATAAGAAGTAATTAAGAATAAGATTACATTTGAGACCTCGCAGTAAATGCGGGGTCTTCTTTTTTATAATTTCTTAATAATTGAGGTGTTGACACTTTTATGTGCCGGTGATATCTTACTATATGTACAGAGTATTAGCACTCCAATTAAATGAGTGCTAACAAGACAGAACAGGGTAAGCCGCATATGATATTAGACGAAAGAAAAATAAAAATATTGCATGCAATAATAAAGAATTACCTTGAAACCGGAGAGCCGGTAGGCAGCAGAACCATCTCAAAATATACGGATTTGAATTTAAGTTCGGCAACAATCAGAAATGAGATGGCAGATCTTGAAGAGATGGGTTACATTTTGCAGCCGCATACTTCAGCCGGAAGAATTCCTTCAGATAAAGGATACAGATTATATGTAGATACCATTATGGAGGAGAAAGAACGGGAAATAGAGGAACTTAAAGAGGTAATAATTGAGAAAGAGGCCAAGGTTGATAAGGTATTAATGAATGTTGCCAAGGTACTTGCTTCAAATACCAATTATGCTACCATGATTTCTGCTCCGGCCATTTCGACAAATAAAATCAAATTCCTGCAGCTTAGCAGAATTGATACAAAACAGCTCCTTGCAGTTGTGGTAGCAGAAGGAAATGTTATTAAGAATAATGTTATTTCTGTTTCTGAAGAAATGAATGATGAAACGCTGCTTAAGCTGAATCTTCTGCTTAACACAAATCTTTGTGGTAAGGCAATAGAAGAAATTAATCTTCCAATGATTACAGCGATGAAGCTTCAGGCCGGAACACATCAGGATGTTGTATCGGAAGTTATAGATGCAATTGCCGAGCAGATTAATGTTGAAGAAGAGCTTCAGATTTATACATCAGGAGCAACCAACATATTCAAGTATCCTGAACTTTCGGATAACAGAAAAGCATCAGACATTATTCATACGCTTGAGGAGAAGCAACAGCTTACAAGTCTTATATCCGATTCGCTTTCGGGTGAAGAAGGAACCGGAATTCAGGTGTATATCGGAGACGAGGCACCTATCCAGAGTATGAAGGACTGCAGTATTGTAACAGCAACATATGATCTTGGAGACGGACTCAGAGGAACGATAGGAATTGTCGGACCAAAGAGAATGGATTATGACAAGGTTGTAAATACATTGAAAAATATAACTCATCAGTTAGATGATTTATATAAGAAGTAATACGGAGGTTGAGATGGAAGAAACCAAGAAAACACCTGAAGAAGAAATGAAGGAAAAAGATATTCTGGATCCTGAAGAAATTGAAAAAGCAGCTTCTGCGAATTTAGATGAAGAAGTTGATGAGAATCCGGAGAATGAAGATTCTGAAGAAGAAAAAGACGAAAAGAAGTTCTTTAAGAAGAAAAATAAAGCTGACAAGAAACAGGACGCAATGAAAGAAAAGGTTGAAGAACTCGAGGACAGAGTTAAGAGACAGCTTGCAGAGTTTGAAAACTTCAGAAATCGTACTGAAAAAGAAAAAGCTCAGATGTTTGAGACAGGAGCAAAATCAGTAATAGAGAAGATGCTTC
The DNA here is from genome assembly GCA_024403415.1 of Lachnospiraceae bacterium. Taxonomy (GTDB): domain Bacteria; phylum Bacillota; class Clostridia; order Lachnospirales; family Lachnospiraceae; genus JAILLW01. The sequence continues at coordinate 163,987 of JAKSRY010000001.1, read as the reverse complement.
CGATAGTTGATAATTTTGAAAGAGGACTTGCATCCATTTCGGAGAATGAAAAGGGAAGCGCTTTTGCAGACGGAATGGAAATGATTTATAAGCAGCTGATTTCAGAATTTGAAAAGATGGAAGTTGTTCCGATTGAAACAGTCGGAAAGGAATTTAATCCTGAGCTTCATAATGCGGTAATGCAGGTTGAATCTGAAGAATATGAATCAGGTTTTGTGGCACAGGAATTACTTAAAGGCTATACCTACCGCGGTCAGGTCGTAAGACACAGCATGGTCGCAGTAGTGCAGTAATAAATATATAAGATGAATTAACATATTTGACTCAAGGAGGAAATAAAGATGAGCAAGATTATAGGTATTGATTTGGGTACAACAAACAGCTGTGTAGCTGTTATGGAAGGTGGTAAACCAACAGTTATCGCTAATGCAGAAGGCGCAAGAACAACTCCTTCTGTTGTAGCATTCACAAAGACCGGAGAAAGACTTATTGGTGAACCTGCAAAGAGACAGGCAGTTACAAATGCAGAAAAGACAATTGCATCTATCAAGAGAGACATGGGTACAGACCGTGGTCGCACAATTGATGATAAGAAATATTCTCCTCAGCAGATTTCAGCTATGATTCTTCAGAAGTTAAAGGCAGATGCTGAAAGCTACCTTGGTGAGAAGGTAACAGAAGCAGTTATTACAGTTCCTGCTTACTTCAATGATGCACAGCGTCAGGCAACAAAGGATGCAGGAAAGATTGCAGGTCTTGATGTTAAGAGAATTATCAACGAGCCTACAGCCGCTGCTTTGGCATATGGTCTTGATAATGAAAAGGAACAGAAGATTATGGTATACGATTTAGGTGGTGGTACATTTGATGTATCTATTATCGAAATCGGTGACGGAGTTATTGAAGTATTGGCAACAAACGGTGATACACACCTTGGTGGTGATGACTTTGATAACAAGCTTACAGAGTACATGATCAGTGAGTTTAAGAAACAGGAAGGTGTTGATCTTTCAACAGATAAGATGGCTCTTCAGAGATTAAAGGAAGCTGCTGAAAAGGCTAAGAAGGAATTGTCTTCAACAACAACAAGCAGCATCAGCCTTCCATTCATCACAGCTACTGCAGAAGGTCCAAAGCACTTTGAAATGAACCTCACAAGAGCTAAATTTGATGAACTCACACACGACCTTGTTGAAAGAACTGCTATTCCTGTACAGAACGCTATGAAGGATGCAGGACTTACAAATGCTGATTTGGGTCAGGTATTGTTAGTAGGTGGTTCAACACGTATCCCTGCAGTTCAGGATAAGGTTAAGCAGCTTACAGGTAAAGAACCTTCAAAGACTCTTAATCCTGATGAGTGTGTTGCTCTTGGTGCTTCAATCCAGGGTGGTAAACTTGCAGGAGATGCAGGTGCCGGTGAAATCCTTCTTCTTGATGTAACACCTTTATCTTTGTCAATCGAAACAATGGGTGGTGTTGCTACAAGACTTATTGAAAGAAATACAACAATCCCTACAAAGAAGAGCCAGGTATTCTCAACAGCAGCAGACAACCAGTCAGCAGTTGATATCAACGTTCTTCAGGGTGAAAGACAGTTTGCAAGAGATAATAAGTCACTTGGTCAGTTCAGACTTGACGGAATTGCTCCTGCTCCTCGTGGAATACCTCAGATTGAAGTTACATTCGATATCGATGCAAACGGTATTGTAAATGTATCTGCAAAGGATCTTGGAACAGGTAAGGAACAGCATATTACAATTACAGCAGGATCAAACATGTCAGATGAAGACATTGAAAAGGCTGTTAAGGAAGCTCAGGAATTTGAAGCTCAGGATAAGAAGCGTAAAGAAGCTATCGACGCAAGAAATGAAGCAGATTCATTCGTATTCCAGACAGAAAAGGCTCTGAACGATGTAGGTGACAAGATTTCAGCTGATGAAAAGGCTAAGGTTGAGGAAGATGTTAAGGCTGTTAAGGATATTCTTGACAGAACAAAGGATCAGGAAATGTCAGATGCTGATTTGGATGAACTCAAGGCAGCAAAAGAAAAGCTTACAACATCAGCTCAGGGTGTATTCACAAAGATGTATGAAGCAATGAACCAGGGACAGGCTGGTGCAGGTCCTGATATGTCAGGATTTACAGGAGATATGGGCGGACAGGCAGATGCCGGAGCTGCTGATACATCATCTGATGATGTAGTTGATGGAGACTACAGAGAGGTATAAATAATGGCAGAGACTAAACGAGACTATTATGAAGTCCTCGGTGTCGAAAAGTCTGCAGATGACGCAGCTATTAAAAGAGCATATAGAGAATTAGCTAAGAAGTATCACCCGGATATGAATCCGGGTGATGCTACTGCGGAAGCAAAGTTTAAGGAAGCTTCAGAAGCATATGCAGTTTTAAGTGACCCTGAGAAACGTAAACAATATGATCAGTTTGGACATGCAGCCTTTGATGGTGGTGCCGGCGGAGGTGGCTTTGGCGGCTTTGATTTCAACGGCGGAGATTTTTCAGATATATTTGGTGATATATTTGGTGATTTCTTCGGTGGCGGAAGAAGATCAAGAACGAATAATGGCCCTATGAAAGGTGCCAACATCAGAACAAGCGTAAGAATTACCTTTGAAGAGGCTGTTTTTGGTGTTGAAAAAGAAATAGAACTCACATTGAAGGATGACTGTCCTAAGTGTCATGGCACAGGAGCTAAGGAAGGAACTACATCGGAGACCTGCTCGAAGTGTGGTGGAAAAGGTCAGGTAGTATATACTTCACAGACCTTCTTTGGAACAGTAAGAAATGTTCAGACATGTCCCGATTGTAATGGTTCCGGAAAAGTTGTTAAAGAGAAATGCCCGGACTGCCATGGAAATGGTTATATAGCAAGCCGAAAGAAGATTTCGGTATCAATCCCTGCGGGAATTGATAATGGACAGAGTGTAAGAATACGTGAAAAGGGTGAACCGGGAGTAAATGGAGGCCCGAGAGGAGATCTTCTTGTAGAAGTTATTGTTGCAAGGCATCCGATATTCCAGAGACAGGATTACAATATTTATTCTTCAGTTCCTATTTCATATGCAATAGCTGCATTAGGTGGAGATATTGTTGTTGATACTGTTGACGGTAAGGTTATTTATACTGTTAAACCCGGAACTCAGACAGATACGAAGGTAAGACTTAAAGGTAAGGGTGTTCCTACATTAAGGAATAAAGAGGTACGTGGTGACCACTACATAACTCTTATTGTTGAAACTCCGGATAAACTTTCACAGGAAGCAAAAGATCTTCTGAAGCGTTTTGATGAGCTTACTGGCAACAGTCTTCATGCTGCAGAAAATGTAGATGCCGAAAGAGACAAGAAAAAGAAATTTTGGAAATAAAAAGCAGAATTAAAGCAATAATTGAATTATTGGACAAGGAATACGGTACTGATGAGTACTGTTTCCTTGAGTATGATACGCCCTGGCAGCTACTGATAGCCACTGTGCTTAGTGCACAGTGCACAGATGCCAGGGTGAATCTGGTTACAAAGGATTTATTTAAGAAATATCCGGATCTTGATGCATTTGCGAAGGCCGACTTAAAAGAGCTTGAAAAAGATATAAAATCCACAGGCTTTTTTCATAATAAAGCAAAGAATATTATCGGACTGAGCAATGCAATATTAAGCAGATTTGATGGTGAGGTTCCAAGAAAGATAGAAGATCTTACATCGTTGCCGGGAGTTGGCAGAAAGACTGCGAATGTAATCAGATGCCATATTTACAAAGAACCGTGTATTGTGGTAGATACACATGTGAAGAGAATCTCAGGGAAACTTGGAGTAACAAAAGAAGACGATCCGGTGAAAATTGAGTTTGATCTTATGAAAAAACTTCCCAAAGACCATTGGACACTTTGGAATAAAGATCTGATTACTCTAGGAAGAACTGTCTGTAAGGCACCGGTTCCAATGTGTGAAGGGTGCTTTCTAAAAGAGGTTTGCAAACATTATTCGGGAAGATAACTTTTAAGATGTCTGATAATGTTATTTTTATTGGAAGAATTGATAGTAGAGACCTTATCTATCAGTTCTTCTATTTTTTTATAGGAATCAGACTCTCTATATATTTCTGCGAGAATATCATAGGTCCTGCTGACATCGGAACCTGTACTTACGGCAAATTCCAGTACGGTTACGGCATCTTCATCAAGGTGATTCTTATGCAATTCATCACCCCAGGTATACAGTGCACGAACCATTGAAGTGTAAGCAGCGTCATATTCGGATAAAATAGGAAGATTTGGAACTCCGTATTTAAGTTTTAAATCAGTATTTGAATATCCTGTTAAATTTACAATTCCTGAATCCGATATAGTTTTTAGTATTTCTATGTTTTCACGAACCTTTTCGTTGTCAGGAAGGGATGCTAACGGGAGAGTATCAAAAGGAATAGTGATAAATTGAAGATCGTCCATTGGCTTACGTCTTGTGCTGTTTGCACGGGCCTCTTCATCAAGAAATTCTTCATATACTTTTGTCTCTTTTTTCTTTCTTTTTTTAAGCTCGTAAGATAATAGCAAACATAGTATTATAAAGCTTGCAAACCAATAATATATCATATATAATCCTTTCATCAGAACAACCAAAAAGTGAGGACAAATATGTTCAATTTGCACAATAAAAAAACAAAAAGAATTCTTTCTATTGTTATAGTAGTTATTTTGATACTGGCTATGGTTATTCCGTTACTTGCAACACAACTATAACATTTATGACGATACGTATGCAATAATTTTGGAGATGGCATATGAAGAGACATTTTTTATATTTTATAATTTCATTATTTGCATCAGTATTGTTTCTGATGACTCTTCCGGTGAGCGGTTCTGCAGATAACAGCCGAATAATTGACGGGGTATATGCAGGAAATATTCCGCTTGGAGGAATGACATCAGATGAAGCTGAAGCAACTGTCAATAAAGTGATTAGTGAACTGTCCGGCAGGACTATTACATTAATTACGGTTAATGATGAGGAGGTTACTGTTTCTCCGTCAGAAATGGGATTTTGCTGGTCAAATCCCGAAATTATTAAAGAAGCTGTTGCTCTTGGCAATTCCGGTAATGTTGTTTCCAGATATAAGGAAAAGAAAAGACTCCAGTATATGAATCAGATTTATCCGATTGAATACGGAGTTAATAATGATAAAATCAAAGCAATTTTAGAGGAAAAGTGTGCTACCTTTGATAATGAAGCTCAAAATGGTGAATTAGTTTTTGAGGATGGTCAGTTTATTATCAATCAGGGAGTTAACGGCGCAGTACTTGATGTTGAAGCTTCGGTTGAAAAACTTGCTGATTACATGACAAAAGAATGGACAGGTGAAAATACGTCTTTTCAGCTGGTTGTGAATGTGGATGATCCGGAAGGAACTTATGAGGAATTGTCACTGGTTAAGGATGTTCTCGGAACTTTCCATACAGATTTTAAGTCATCAGGCGCAAACAGAAGTGCGAATGTAAGAAATGGTGCAAGACTTATTAACGGAAGTATTATTTATCCGGGAGAAGAGTATTCTTTCTATGACCACATTAAACCATTTACTAAAGCTAATGGTTATGAAATAGGCGCTGCATATTCAGGCGGAAAGGTTGTTGACAGTATCGGTGGAGGTATCTGTCAGGTTTCTTCTACTTTATATAATTCTGTTCTTTATGCAGAACTTGAGGTAACTGAGAGAAAGAACCATGCAATGATAGTAGGTTATGTGTCACCCGGACGTGACGCGACCATTGCTGAAGCATCGGGAATAGATTTTAAGTTTGTAAATAACACCGATGCCCCTATATATATTGAGGCTCATACTACAGAAGACAAGCAGTTATATATAACAATATATGGACATGAAACAAGATCCAAGGACAGAGTTGTTGAGTATGAAAGTGAAGTGCTCAGTAAAACAGTTCCCGAGGGAGAGGATATTTTCCCTGATTCTTCAAAACCTGTAGGATCAATAGAAGTTCAGTCTGCTCATATCGGATATACCGCGAATCTTTGGAAGGTTGTAACAGAGAATGGTGAAACCACCAGAGAACTTGTGAATTACAGTGTTTATAAACCTGCTAAAAAATATGCAATTGTCGGAACGGCTACTGATAATGCAGCAGCCAGGTCTACAATAGAGGCTGCTATTGCTTCCGGAAGTATTGCCAATGTTAAGAATGCCATTGCAAACATAAAAAATGGAAATTATTCTACAGGACCTTCTCAGGAGGAATTGCTTGCAATGTACGAAGAAGCATTAAAGCGGATGGAGGGAGAAGGATAATACATCCACTCTGATAAATATGGATATACTGGTTACAAGATTTATTGCAACTCATGGAACTGCTATTCTTGCAAGAGAGCGCCGTAACGAGTTGCTTCAAAGACTTCCGGAATGGCTTGTTGATGAAGCTGCAGATTTTGATGACGGAATCAGAGATATGCAGCCGGATGAAATAGCACTGGTCATGGAAAATGGCGCAGTTTATGCAAAAGAGTATTTTGAATTCGGTATTTTTGAGGCTCTTTTTCAAATGTCGAAGGAATTAAGGTGCGGTCTTGTGACAAATATAAGAGACATTCCGATCAGACAGGAGACCGTAGAGGTTTGTGAGGCGCTGGATGCAAATCCTTATTCCATGTTTTCGGGTCATTCAGTAGTTATAGTTGCAGAAGATGGCCTTAAAATAAAGAGAATTCTTGATGGGGCAGGTATTTCCTCAAATATTGTTGGATATACAACCCGGAATAATGATAAAATAGTAGTCAACGGTGATGAAAGTGGATTCCTTCAGCATATAAGGAAGGATGAACTTAAAAATATTTTAGGAAGGAAGGATTATTATGAGAGAACAAATTTTGTCAATTCTTGAAGAAAACAGCCGTATAGCAGTAAAGGAACTCGCGACACGTTTAGCCGCGGATGAGTTGTTAGTCGCGAATGAGCTCAAGGCGATGGAAGAAGAAGGCATTATTTGTGGTTATCATACAATCATAGATTGGGAAAAGACTTCTATAGAAAAGGTTACAGCACTGATAGAAGTAAGAATTACACCTCAGAGAGGCCAGGGATTTGATAACATCGCTGAGAGAATATACAAATATCCTGAAGTAAACAGTGTTTACCTGATTTCAGGTGGATATGATTTACTTATTACTCTTGAGGGAAAATCATTAAAAGAAGTTTCAAGCTTTGTTTCACACAAGCTTTCAACCATGGATGGTGTATTAAGCACTGCAACACATTTCATTCTCAAGAAGTATAAGGATCACGGAACAGTATTAAGTAAAGGATCAGAAGACAGCAGGGAGATTATTACACCATGAGAAATCCATTATCAGAAAAAATAGTTTCTATTAAGCCATCAGGTATTAGAAAGTTCTTTGATATTGCGGCAGAAATGGATGATGTTATTTCATTGGGTGTTGGTGAACCGGATTTCGATACACCCTGGCATATCAGAGATGAGGGAATTTATTCTCTCGAGAAAGGAAAGACCTTTTATACTTCCAACTCAGGTCTTTTGGAACTGAGACAGGAAATATGTAATTATATTAAGAGAACGCAGAACGTGGTATACGATCCAAAGAAGGAGGTTATTATCACAGTTGGTGGTTCAGAAGCAATTGACATCGCATTAAGAGCTATGGTAGATCCGGGAGACGAAGTATTAATCCCGCAGCCAAGTTATGTATCATATGAGCCATGTGCAATTCTTGCTGATGCAAAGCCGGTTATTATTGAGCTTAAGGCTGAAAATGAATTCAGACTTACACCTCAGGAATTAAGGGATGCCATTACTGAAAAGACAAAGATTCTTGTCCTTCCATTCCCTAATAACCCGACCGGTGCAATTATGGAAAAGAGTGACCTTGAAGCAATAAGAGATATTATTGTGGAGAATGACCTTTTTGTATTGTCAGATGAAATATATGCAGAGCTCTCTTATAAAGAAAAGCATGTGTCTATTGTTACACTGCCGGGGATGAGAGAAAGAACAGTGCTTATTAATGGATTCTCCAAGGCATACGCAATGACCGGATGGAGACTTGGATATGCCTGTGCTCCGGAAGTAATTATGCAGCAGATGGTTAAAATTCATCAGTTTGCCATAATGTGTGCACCTACAACAAGTCAGTATGCGGCAGTTGAAGCTATCAGAAATGGTGATGATGACGTTGCCAAAATGAGAGATTCATATAATCAGAGAAGACGATTCCTTATGAAAGCTTTTAAGGAGATGGGATTAAGCTGCTTTGAACCATATGGAGCATTTTATGTTTTCCCATGTATTAAGGAATTTAATATGACTTCCGAAGAATTTGCTATGAGACTTTTGATGGAGGAAAAATTAGCAGTTGTCCCGGGCACCGCATTTGGTGATTGCGGAGAGGGATTCCTTCGCATTTCTTATGCATATTCAATCGAGAAACTTAAGATTGCAATGACAAAAATTGGTAAGTTTATTGACAAATTACGGGAAGAACAGAAATAATTTTTAATGTATAATAGAGTGTGTTCTGTGAGGGACACACTCTTTATTTTTTATAAGGGTTATCTTTATAAAATATCTTTTTTCGGAATTGTGGGTCCAAATAAATAGAAATACGTTTAGGAAGGAAAATTATATGAAGCAGTTTCTGTTAAACAAGGATGTCGTATTTATTTATGACAAGGAAGATTATAAGGGAATCATTACGGTTCTTGACTGGGTTACGGAAGACTTAAAGAAGGTTTTTGACTGTAGTGAAATTAAAAAAGTTGCTATAGATGAGTATAAAGGTGAGGCTGTAGAAAGAGCCATTATAGTTGGTTCAGCCGATAAGAGCTGCATAATAGAAAAACTGTCAACAGAAGGAAAAACAGACACCGGCGTGCTTAATGATGAAAAAGGCAACGCAAGATGGGAAGTATATAACAGAGAACTTGTCGATAATCCGATTCCCGGAATCAAAGAAGCCGTTGTTATTTCCGGAAGTGATAAGCGCGGAACTATGTATGGCATACTTGGAGTATCGGAGGCAGCAGGTGTATCGCCACTTGTTAACTGGTCTGATGTATATCCTTCTCAGAAAGAAGAAGTGTGTCTTGGAGATGATTTCTTTATTACCTCAAAGGAACCTTCTGTAAAATACAGGGGTATCTTTATTAATGATGAGTGGCCGGCCTTTGGAAATTGGGCAACCAAGCGCTTCGGCGGAGTGAACGCTAAATGCTATGCAGAAGTATTTGAAATGATATTAAGACTTCATGGTAACTATATGTGGCCTGCGATGTGGGCAAGTAACTTCTCTATGGATGGCCCCGGAATAGAAAGTGCAATTCTTGCAGATGAACTTGGAATTGTAATGAGTACCTCACACCATGAACCGTGTATGAGAACAGGAGAAGAATACAGTCTGTTACGCGGACCTGAATCACCATATGGAGATGCATGGGATTTTATTTCAAACAGAGAAGGAATTATCAGATTCTGGGAGGATGGACTTAAGAGAAATCACAGCTTTGAGAATGTTATCACGATGGGAATGCGTGGTGAAAGAGATACAGCTATTATGGCTGAGGCGACTCTTGAAGAGAACATTAATCTTTTGAAGGATATTATCAGAACTCAGAATGATTTAATAAGAAAATATGTCAATGAAGATCTGACTAAGGTGCCAAGACAGATAGTGCTCTTTACAGAAGTTGAGAAGTTCTATTATGGTGACGAGAATACTCCCGGACTTATTGACGATCCTGAAATGGATGGAATTACCGTAGTATTTAGTGACAATAACTATGGATATACCAGAACACTTCCTCCTGAGAAAATGCGTAATCATAAGGGTGGATACGGAATGTATTACCATGTTGATATGCATGGAGGAGCATATTCTTATGAATGGATTGGTTCTACTTATCTTCCAAGAATCTGGGATCAGCTTTCGACAACCTATGACTATGGGGTAAGAGATATATGGGTTGTAAATGTGGGAGATATTGTATCACAGGAACTTGAAATCTCTTACATAATGAAGATTGCCAATGACTTTGATACATTTGGAACCGGTAATCCAAACAATTCGGATGAATTTATTAAGAATTGGGTTAAAGCTCAGTTTGGTGGATATTTTAATGAAGATGACTTGAATAAGATCGACGAGATTATCCACAGATATCAGATTATAAATGAGCGTTGCAAACATGAAGTAATGAATGAATCTGTTTACCATCCGGTTCACTTTAATGAGGCAAGAGATCTTTATAATAATTGTAAGGCAACTCTTTCATTATGTGATGAGCTTCTCTCAAAATGTCCTGAAAAGATAAAGACAGCATTCTACGAGCTTATATATTATCCTGCATATGGGACAGCAAACTTATCTCGTACATGGATGGTTTCTATGTGGAATAAGTTCTATGTTAATCAGAACAGAAACACAGCCAACGATTTCAATATCGAAATAGACGAAGGTATTAAGGCTGACGAAAAACTGATTGAAGATTTTCATGCACTTGCAGACGGTAAGTTCTATGGACAGGCATTATCAGAACATTTCGGATTCAGATTCTGGAATGATTCAAACAATCAGCTTCCAACAAGAGTATATGTTTATCCTGCAAATAAGAAGAGAATGCTTGTTTCAAAGAGTGATGAAGCATGGCATTTCGATGGACGCGAATATACTAAGCGTGATGAAAATATTTATGATTTCCTTCGCCCAGATAAAAACGAGATTATTTTTGAAATATCATGTGGTTCAAAGATAGAGCTTGATTATGAAGCAACTGTTGATGTTGACTGGCTTTCTGTATTTATCGAAGATGAAGCAGAGAATGCTTGCGAATATATGTCAGATAAGTCTGTAACAAAGACAGGTTCTGACAAGGTATCTTCAAAGACTAAAGCCACTCAGATTCTTCATCTTGTAATAGACAGAAGCAAGATGGATGATGAAGATGTTAAGACGGGTAAGCTTGTTATTTCCGATAAAGACGATTGCTTTGTTACACTTACTATATTTGGATGCACAAAGGCCTGCTGTATTAATGAAATTGCTTCTGCAGAAGGCAATTGTAAGGGAATAAATGCTGATAACCTTCAGGGAGTATTCCTTGAAACTGATGGTTATGTTGCTATGGAAGCAGGGCATTATAGCAATATTACCAAGACTGAAGACGCATATTATGAACTTCTTGCACCATATGGAAGAACAGGTACAGGTATTAAAATGTATCCAAATACCAAGGACTATCTTGTTGCAAAGGATGGAATTCCATATGTAGAGTATATTTTTGTCGCAAAAGAAGATGCAGAGTATGATGCAGAGTTCGTATTTGCACCATCTCTTCCTGTAAATGATAGTAATTCTCAATGCTTTGGATATGATATTAATGACAACGGTGTCATTTCCATTGATACGATTCTTAACAACTCTACTCCTATTTTCTGGAGTGGACAGTGGGCATGGGATAACCGAAAGAATGCTAAGATTACGCCTTGCAAGGTTAAGGTTAAGAAGGGAATTAATCATATCAAATATTATCAGATTAATCCTAATCTTATTCTTGAAAGAATTGTATTGTGGAATCCTAAGGCTGCTAAGAAGGAATCTTATCTGGGACCGGTTGAAAGCTTTAGATTTTAAGTATTGTTGGGGAATGTGAAAAGAAAGGGGTTATTTATGAAGGTATGTTTTATTGGTGGAACAGGTACAATCAGTACAGCAATTTCAAAGAAGCTTCTTAAAGAAGGACATGATTTGTACTTAATTAACAGAGGAAACAGAAATGATGTATTGGGTGATTATCCTAATCTTCACAGTATTGTTTGTGATGTTAATGATGAGGAAGCACTTGTTAAGGCTCTTGGGGATTTGAAGTTTGATTCTGTATGTGATTTCATTGGATTTGTTCTTCCACAGATTGAAAGAGATTACAGAGTATTTAACGGACGTACTAATCAGTTCATGTATATAAGTTCAGCATCTGCATATGCAAAGCCTGTTATGGATTATGAGATTACTGAGGGAACAATGCTTGCAAACAAGTATTGGGAGTATTCAAGAAATAAGATTGTATGTGAAGAATATCTTATGAAGAAATTCCGTGAAGAAGGATTCCCTGTAACAATAATAAGACCAAGCCATACATATGATGAGCGTTCGGTGCCAATGGGTGTGCATGGAAATAAGGGTTCTTATCAGGTTATTAAGAGAATGCTTGAAGGCAAACCTGTTATCATGCATGGTGACGGAACTTCACTCTGGCACATGACATTTAACGAGGATTTTGCTAAAGGATTTACCGGTTTAATTAATAATCCACATGCAATAGGAGAAGCTTTTCAGATTACCAATGATGAGACATTAACATGGAATCAGATATATGAAACGATTGCACGTAAGCTCGGAGTTGAGTTTAAGCCTTACTATGTTGCATCAAGATTCCTTGCAGATGTAAGCGATTATGACTTTGAAGGTGGACTTCTTGGTGATAAGGCTAATTCTGTTGTATTTAAGAATACCAAGCTTAAGAGAGCCGTTCCCGGACTTGCAATGAATATCAGATTTGAGGAAGGTATTGGAAGAACACTTGATTATGTTCTTTCACATCCAGAGTGCCAGGTTGAAGATCCTGAGTTTGATGCATGGTGCGATAAGCTTATTGCAGGAATGGAGAAGCTTAAAGAGGAATTGAAATAAAAGAAAAATTGAAATAAAAGAAAAATCAAAAAACACTTGCATTACTATAAAGTATTGTATATAATATCAAACGTACGCGACAGATAAAAGTCGCTGCGTTTGATATATAGCGGTATCGCCAAACGGTAAGGCAACGGACTCTGACTCCGTCATTTCAAGGTTCGAATCCTTGTACCGCTGCTAAATGGGGAATCACAAATGTGATTCCCTTTTATATTATAATGTACTCTTTCACGCTGACATGGATAGTTATAGAGGTGAAAAATCACTCATATGAAAACCAAGAAAATAAACACTACAATTTCACATTCAATAATGCTTGCGCTCGCGGCCTTCTTCTGGGGAACTACGTTTGTTGCCCAGGCTATGGCTGGAGACTATCAGGGAGCCTATACATTCTGCTGTATAAGAAATGTTATAGCGGTCTTTATTCTTATACCGGTTATTAAGATTATTGAGAAGAAGGATACGACACAGAGAGCACCTAAAACTAAAGAAGAGAAGAAGAGTCTTTTGATGGGTGGTATTGTGACAGGTATATTTCTTGCAGGAACGGCAATATTCCAGCAGCTTGGTATCAATATGGGAACGAGTGCAGGAAAGGCAGGGTTCCTTACGGCTTGTTATATAGTATTTGTTCCGATTATCGGAATCTTTCTTAAGAGGAAGTGTAAGCTTAATGTCTGGATTTCTGTTGTGATTGCACTCGTAGGATTATATCTTTTGTGTATAAAGGATGATTTTTCTATTGAGCCAAACGATTTTAGTGTGTTGATATGTTCGCTTTCATGTGCTTTACAGATTATAGCCATAGATTACTATGTTGACAGAGTTACAAGTCTTGTCAGACTTGCGCAGCTTGAGTTTTTGGTCTGCGCCATTATTGCTGCAGTGCCTATGTTTATCATTGATATGGGACAAGGTGCAGGAGGAATATCAGGATGGCTACAGGGCTTTTCATCATTTGAGGCATGGATACCTATTTTGTACGCAGCTTTCCTTTCAAGCGGAGTGGCTTATACGCTACAGATAATCGGTCAGAAGGACCTGAATCCTGCAGTAGCATCGCTTGTTATGAGTCTTGAGTCTGTCTTTTCAGTACTTGCCGGATGGATTGTTCTTGGAGAAAGAATGAGTCTTAAAGAAGGAATAGGATGTGTACTTATCTTTGCTGCGATTATATTGTCACAGGTTAAAAGGGATTAGCAATTCATAAGTGACCAGAAGGCTATGGCACTGGCACTTGCAACATTAAGTGAATCAACCCCATGCTTCATGGGAATACATACAGTGAAATCAGATTCTGCAATTGTTTCTGCAGAGAGCCCATCGCCCTCTGTACCAAGAATAATTGCAGTTTTTTTATTTTTATAAAGATAGGGGTCGTTGATATTATAAGAGTTATCTTTAAGTGCCATGGCAATCGTTGTGAACCCCCAGCTTTTTAAGCAAGATACATATGAGACGGTATCGATGTCATCTGATTGACCAATTGACATAGAACCATCTTTTTTGATCGTTGCGCTGTTTATGTTTACATGAGCATCTATAAATGTCCATGGAATCTGGACAGCAGTTCCCATGCTGACTCTCAAAGCACGACGATATAAAGGATCTGCACACCCTTTCGTAAATAAGATTCCATCAAGCCCAAGGGCAGCAGCGTTTCTTACGATGGTTCCTATATTTGTCGGATTAACAACATTTTCAAGAACTGCAATTCTGTCAGCTGACCTGCATAAATCAAAGGCTGATACCAGTGGTTTACGTTTCATTGCACATACTGCACCACGCGTAAGTTCATAGCCTGTGAGACCTGAAAGAATATTAGGTGCAGCAAGGTAAATGGGAATGTTATATTCCTTTTCAATTCTGGATGTAATCTCGGAAGCTTCTGACTGAACATGACCTTCTTCAAGCAGCATTGACACAGGCTCAAATCCGGCATTAAGAGCGCGTTCAATCACCTTAGGGCTTTCGGCTATAAAGAGGCCCGGAGCCGGCTCGTTGTAATGAAGCAGTTGTGCTTCGTTGCAGTTCTTATAAATATTCAATTCTTCAAGTTCAAGTGTGTCTATTTTTATCATATATTTTTATTATTATTGCTATATCAGTATTCCTATTATCGTTAAATGTGGTTGTAAAAAATGGATGAAGCATTTTTATAATGATATCATCAGAGAAAAATTTTCTCTACTCTTGTATAGCCATATTTTGTCCAATGCATATTAAGTAGAGAATAAGTATCAAAAATTCCCAATTTCTCTTGACAAATCCCTTAAAATCGAGTATTTATAAATGTAAACAAAGGCGTTTTGCATTTCGGTGCAAAGCGCCTATTTTTATTGTAAAAAAACATTGCATTATTTAAAAACTAATCCTTGATATATAGTTTTTCCCTTATACCTAAAAATGAAATCCAATATAAAAACAAAATAATGCAACGTCTTTTATAGGAACTCGAAAGAGTTCCTTTTTTTTGTCTGCTTTGATATGATGATATAGGATGCTGTTTACAAAAAATACTGTATCTTAAGACTAGTGTTGTTTGCATCACATGATGAGTAAAAAGATGTTTTCTTTATTGAGAACTTATTTGGAGACGGGAAATGAAACTATTACACACATCTGACTGGCATCTTGGAATGACCTTTAGAAATGGAATTTCATATGCGGCCGATCAAAAATTTTTCATCGAAAAAATATGTGATATAGCTGTTGAACACAAGGTTCAGGCAATTATGATTTCGGGAGATATTTACGATAAAAGTATTGTTTCAAGAGAAGCGATAGATCTGTATAACCGGGCAATTGAAAAGATGTGCCTGGAACTTGGGATTCCTGTACTTATTATTGCAGGAAATCATGATGGGGCTGAAAGATTATCCATGTTGAGTGAACTTCTGAAAAAGGCCGGATTATATGTGCAGGGAGCACTAACAAAAGAACCTGCAATAGTTAATTTTGGTGACACGGATATATTTATGCTGCCATGGATTACAACTGATAAGGTTAAGACCATATATGAAGACGAAGCAGATAATATCAACTCCATAGAGGACGCATATCAGATAGTGCTTGATAAATATAGAGAGCGTTTTATACCAGGTCATAAAAATATACTTATGTCGCATGCATTTATTGTTAATGCTGAGACCTCGGTAAGTGATAGAGCAGCAGAAGTAGGCCGCGCGACAATGGTGAGTGCAAAGGTGTTCGATGGATTTGATTATGTTGCACTTGGCCATATACATGGTCCTCAGCAGATTAGTGAAAAGATAAGATATTCAGGAACACCGATGCCATATTCTTTTGGAAAGGAAGAAAAGCAGCAAAAGAGTGTAACTATTATCGACACGGATAGTTTTCGACAGGAGATAGTGCCGCTTCCGACTCTTAATGCACGAAACACGATTAGAGGAAGCTATGAGGAACTTCTTAAAGCCGATTATGACAATAAGATTGTTGACGGATATTTGAGACTCGAGGTAACTGACACATATGTCGGAATTGAAGCTATGTCAGCTCTTCGGGAAAGATATAAGAATCTTCTTGAAATTGCAGGAAAGAGTCTTGAAAAGGAAGATGCTGAGATAACAATGACAATAGAGGAATATGAACAGGTTCAAATGGATCCTCAATCTGTATTTGGAAGGTTCTGTGAGGATATTCTGGAAGAGAAGCCTAGCGAACACCTGATGTCATTGTTTGATAAGGCAGTAAGTTTATATGAAAAGGAGGCTTTGGATTAATGAAACCATTACAGTTGGAATTTCAAGCCTTTGGGCCATATGCCGGACATGAATTTGTGGATTTTGAGGATTTGTCTTCAAAAGGACTGTTTCTTATCTGCGGTGAGACAGGAAGCGGAAAGACGATGCTTCTTGATGCCATGACTTTTGCACTTTATGGCAAAAGCAGTGGTAATCTTAGAAATGATTTTCAGTCTATGAGATGTACTAATGCCGATTTTGATACAACAACCTTTGTTAAGTTCACTTTTGAAGCGGGCGGAAGAATATATATTTTTGAAAGACGTCTTGAAAGAAAAAGAAAGAATCTTTCAGCGTCCTATAACCTTATGGAGAAGGTTGATGACGAATGGATATATCTGCTGGAAAATCCGAAGGAGAAGGATCTTAATGCAAAAGCCGTAGAACTTGTTGGGGTGGAATACGATCAGTTCAGACAGGTTATTGTACTTCCTCAGGGGCAGTTTGAAAAATTGCTGGTAGCAGATTCGGAACAAAAGGAAAAAATTCTTTCTTCCATTTTTGGGGAGGAAAAGTGGCAAAAGATAGCAGAGAAGTTCTATGAAAACTGCGCCGAAAGAAAAGAACAGCTGAGGTCTGTAAAAGAAAAAATAGCGAACAGCCTTTTGGAAGAGGGATGCGATACAATAGCGGAACTCGAAAAGATTATTGAAAGTAAGGAAGAGGAGCTTCTTGGATTA
Organism: Lachnospiraceae bacterium; assembly: GCA_024403415.1. Taxonomy (GTDB): domain Bacteria; phylum Bacillota; class Clostridia; order Lachnospirales; family Lachnospiraceae; genus JAILLW01. The sequence goes on along the minus strand of JAKSRY010000001.1, from coordinate 146,813 downwards.
ACAGAGTCTAAAGAAATAGATGAACTGTCGCAAAAAATTGAGATGTTTCAGGGAGAACTTACAATTGCAGGCAGATTTTCAGACTTGAGAAAACAGGAAGAAAAACTTGAAGTCCTTAATGACATGAAAAATGACATTGATGTCAAAAAAGAACAGCTTGCTCTTGCTAAGAAATCAGATTCGGTGAAGTCCTTCATAACAGACTGTGATAAAAAAGCAAAAGATCTCAGCGACAGGGAAAAGGCATATGAAGAAGCCGTTAAAGCGGAACAGGATATAAAAGTAAAAGCTGATACGGCTGCAGATGAGTATAATCAGCATATTGCAAAAAAGGGTGAAATCGATGAGATAAAGGCTACTCTTGTTATATATGATGGTAAGAAAAAAGACTATGAGGATATAGATAAAGATAATAAAGAAGTAGCTGCTTTGGAAAAGATATTAAAAGCTGCGGAAGCCAAAGAAAAGGAAGCACTAAATCTTTATGAAGGTTATGCACAAAGGCTTGCGGATGCAAATAAAAAGTATTCGCGTCTTGATGATGAGCAGCGAGAGCTTCTGAATACTTATATTGCACAGATAAGCGGTACTCTTGCAAAAGATCTTGAGGATGGCATGGAGTGCCCTGTTTGTGGAAGCAAAACCCACCCGAAGAAGGCGCAGATTGCAGACGATGCGGTTACTAAAGAGGAGGCTGACGAAAAGAAAGCAGAGGCAGAAAAAGCATATGATTATGTGCAAAAGCTTATGCTTGAACAGCAGGAAGCCAAGAAGAGTCATGATAAATGTCTTGAAGAGACAAATAAAGCATCCGGTGAATATAAAGCCTTTAAGGCTGCTTTCGATGTCAGGTTAAGCGGACTTATAGAAGGCATATCAACACTGTCGCAGCTTGAGGCAAGGATAGCTGAACTTACAAATAAGGTTAAGTCATATGATGAGCTTCTCACAGAACTTACCGAAAAGGAAAAGCAGCTTAGGGATAAACATACCAATTCCAAGGCAGCAATAGATGCAGCAGTAAAAGAAAAGGATGCTTCCAAGAAAGAATATCTTTGTGCAAAAGAAGCTCTTGATAAGGCAATAACAGAGAATGGCTTCGCAACGCTTGAGGAAGTGATGGCATCAATTCTTGAGGAGGGACAAACCGATGCCCTTCAGAATGAAATATCACAGTATGCAGCAGATTTGAAGAATTGCGGTGAAAGTATTGCAAATATTAAGGAAGAACTTAAAGATAAAAGTTTTGTTAATGAAAACGAAATAAAAGAAACTCTTAAGGCAGCGACCGAGAAGAAGGAAGTTATTTTAGGACAGCGAGCTAAAATTAGCGGAGAAATAGCAAGACTCAAAAATAAAGCCGACAATCTGAGAAAAGAAGGTGCAGGAATTGAGTCAGCAGTTATTGAAGCCGATGAAGACTATATTTTTGCAAAAAAGCTTAGAGGAGATTCGGGAACCGGAATCCAAAGATATGTACTTGGAATCATGTTTTCTTCCGTTATTCATGCTGCAAACAAAATGCTTGAGCTTGTACATGATGGCAGATACAGATTATTCAGATCGGATGATAAGGTGCAGGGAAGCAACAAGAGAGGCCTTGCCCTCAAGGTTTATGACAGATACAGCGACGACAGTAACGGTCGACTTGTAAATACTTTGTCAGGAGGGGAAAAATTCCTTGCATCACTGGCATTATCCATAGGTATGTCAACCATTGCCCAGAAGAGTGGTATAAAGATAGAGGCTTTGTTTATTGATGAGGGCTTTGGATCTTTGGATGAGAATTCAATCGTTGATGCAATGAATATACTTAACAGCATTCAGGCCGCAAACGGACTGGTTGGAATTATATCTCATGTTCAGATTTTACAGGACCGAATTCCGACCAAGCTTATCGTAGATAAATCAGAGAAGGGCAGTCATATTCGAAAATCAATAGGATGATGCAATTTGATTATGTTATGAATAAATATATTAAGTAGCGACAATATAAAGAGTATTGTATAATTAACGAGTTGTGGTATTTGTTTTGAAAAGGAGATGGACATGGCTGTAATTACATTTAATACATTACCCGGAAATCTTGATGAGTTAAAGGCACTTCCTGAGGCTAACCTTGATTCACCATTTAAGACAGTGGCTTTGACAATGGCAGCTCTTTGCAGTTTTGAAAGCAATTTCGATGGAATGGTTGAAATGCTTGATTTTCTTAAAGGACCGGATAGTGTAAGCAATTATGAGAAGCAGTTTATCAGGGAAAGACTGAATGGAAAGCAGTATAAGGTTCATTCCTTCTTTGCAGGGGCAACTCCCGAAAACGGTTATGCAATGTCTGTACCTTACACAATTGAGGTGAAGGACAATCCATATTCATACACAGAAGAGAACTGGGCTACGATGTATGTAAAAAGCAGCGGAGCAGATTCTGAAAGATCGGTTAAGCTAAGGAAGAAACCATCAACCGGACAATGGTTCCTGGTTGAGATACAGTGCCTTTCGGATATAAGAGTGCCGGTTGCTTCCGACCCTTGGGCATAATTATTTGTAGTGGAATATGTCTTTTTTGATATCTATATAGTTTGACAGACAATCGGAGAAATAAGATGTTTGAAGTTGAAATGCCGGTAAGATACAGTGAAGTAGATTTCCGCGAAAAATTGAATATTTATGGTGTAATCAATATGTTTCAGGACAGTTCCACACTGCAGTCTGCAACTGTTGGAAATGGAGTTCTTGCGCTTCACGAAAAGAATCTTGTCTGGGTTATGTCAAAATGGCATGTAGTAGTAAAAAGGTATCCAAAGTATAATGAGAAGCTTACGGTCGGAACCTATCCATATAAAAGAAACGGATTTTTCTGTAACAGAAACTATTATATGAAGGATGAAAGCGGTGAGATGATAGCCATGGCTGACAGCTTGTGGATACTGCTGAATTATAAAGAAAATACACCTGCCAGAGTAACAGATGAAATAGTAAATGTTTATCCTTTTGGTGAAAAACTTCCGATAGATATGCCCAAAACCAAGATTCTTATACCGGAGGGACTTACCACACAATGTGAGCTAAAGGTTACAAACAGATATCTTGATTCAAATATGCATGTTAACAATGCTAAATATGTTGAGATGGCGCTCGATGCAATCGGAACAGAAGATTTTGGAACCGTTAGAGTTGAGTACAGAAAGCAGGCACACGCAGGAGATATATTAAAAATTAATTCCTGTGATGTTGATAATAAAAAAATAGTTGTTATAGAAGACTCTGAGAAAGAGACTGTAGCAGTAATGGAGTTTATAAATGATTGAGATAGGAAAAAGACAAACGCTTACTATGGTAAGAAAAATGGATTTTGGAGTATATCTTGCCGATACTTCGGATCTTGACAGAAGTAAAGAGGATGAGGTTCTCCTCCCAAGAAAAGAGGTTCCTAAAGATCTTATGGTAATGGATCCGATAGATGTGTTTATATACAGGGATTCTTCAGACAGACTTATCGCAACGGTAAGAGATCCGCTTATTCATGTCGGAGAGTGTGCAGTCCTTAAAGTTAAAGAAAATGGTAAAATAGGTGCATTTCTTGACTGGGGGCTTGAAAAAGATCTGCTGCTTCCGTATCGTGAACAGAAAGGTGTGGTAAATGCCGGGGATGAGGTTTGTGTTCGCTGTTATGTGGACAGATCAAATCGTCTCAGCGCTTCGATGTGGATAACAGAGGACGAAAAGAAAGCCGGCAGATATGAGAAGAATGCAGATGTGCTTCTTACCATCCTTAAGAATCATATGGGGTATCTTTCACTGAATGACAAATCCTCACCGGAAGACATTAAGAAGATGACAGGTATGTCAAAAAACGATTTTAAGAAATCAGTCGGAAATCTGTTTAAGAAGAGAATCATAAAGATTGAAGAGGACGGAATCAGTCTTCTCAAATAAAATGAAAAAGTGTGCAAAATGCACACTTTTTCTTTGGTTAATTCAGATGCAGATTCTATTAAACACTCATATCAAAATTACTGCCAACATTTGGGTTAACAGATAATTCCATAGAGCGATCCATCATAGAGATGAGACTTGCACCCTGTTGCTCGGAAGTGTCCAGCGATTTGCTGAGCATGGCAACACTAACCTGATTCACAGTATTAACCTGTGCCAATGATGTAGATAATCCGGCTATGTCCATACAATCACTCCTTTCAATGCTTTGTTTTGATATTTTAACACAAAAATATATTGTGTTAAATATCTGCACAATATTTATATCGGCAAGTGATATATGTTAAAAAACCACAAAAAGTTCACAAAGTTTTATGGATTTTTTTGCACATTTATATTAAAATGTAATATGATTTTGTTAAAATGATGAAATACAATAGTTCTTTTTGGTAAAACTGAACAAGACAGATACTAAAAAGAATTTTGAATATGGTATGCAACATTTCATTATTGGTATGAGAGGGGTAAATAATGATTTCTAACCAGATTTTACAGAATACTATTGATGGTATGAAGAATATCGCAAGGGTTGACTTTTCGGTACTCGACTCTGAAGGAAAGGAAGTTGCGACTACTTCTGCAAATCATGAGTCCTATCGTAATATTGCGGCAGAATTTGCAAAATCACCGGCGGACTCACAGGAAATAAAAGGGTGCCAGTATTTCAAAATATTTGATGATAATCTGGCAGAATATATTCTTGTCGTTTCAGGTTCGGGAGAAGATGCTTATCTTGTAGGAAAAATGGCTGCTTTTCAGATTCAGAATCTGATGGTGGCATATAAAGAGAGATTTGATAAAGATAACTTCATTAAGAATCTCCTGCTGGATAATCTTCTTTTGATTGATATCTACAGCAGATCGAAGAAACTTCATATCGAAACAGACCTTCCAAGAGTCGTTATGGTTATGGAGTCTGATACAAAAAAAGATGTTAATGTTCTTGAAATAGTAAGAGCCTGTGTTGGCTTCAACAATAAAGACTTTGTTACAGCTGTTGATGAGAAGGATGTTATTATTGTTAAGGATCTTTCTGAAGGATCCACAGCAAAGGATATAGTTAAGGCATCAACTGCTATTGTCAAAAGTCTTGAGAAGGAAGGCGTAACCGGAGTCAGAGTTGCTTACGGAACTATGGTTCATGAAATTAAAGAGGTAAGCCGTTCCTATAAGGAAGCAAAAATGGCTATGGATGTCGGAAAGATATTCTATGAAGACAGGAATATAATTGCTTATGACCAGCTTGGAATAGGCCGTCTGATTTATCAGCTGCCTCTTCCATTGTGTAAAATGTTCATCAAAGAAATATTCCAGGATAAGACACCTGAAAATTTTGATGAAGAAACACTGACTACTATTAATAAGTTCTTTGAAAACAGCTTAAATGTATCCGAAACATCAAGGCAGCTGTTTATACATAGAAATACCCTGGTTTATCGTCTGGATAAGCTTCAGAAATCAACAGGTCTTGACCTTAGAATTTTTGATGATGCAATTACTTTCCATATTGCATTAATGGTTGTTAAGTATATGAAGTACATGGAAACATTTGAGTTTTAGTAAATAGGAGACGAACTTTTATGAGTGAAGAGACAAGAAGAGGTCGTGCAAGAGGAAATAAGAAAGCAAAATTACGTTTGAATCCAAATGGTGACATTATTACTCTTGAGAATGTCAGCAAGTCATACAGTACAGGTGCTCCTGCATTAAACGGGGTTGACCTTCATATTAAAAAAGGTGAGTTTGTTTTTATCATTGGTGATAGTGGATCAGGTAAATCGACAATGATAAAACTTCTTCTGAGAGAGCTTACGGCTACCAAAGGAAAGGTTACCGTTATGGGTGAAAACCTTTCAAAACTTCGTAGAAGAAAGGTGCCCAAGTATAGAAGAAGCCTTGGAATAGTGTTCCAGGATTTCAGACTTCTCAAGGACAGAAATGTATACGAAAATGTTGCATTTGCCCAGAGAATTATTCAGACACCGATTAAAGAAATAAAGAGAAATGTTCCGGCGGTTCTTTCAGTTGTAGGACTTGCCGGTAAATATAAGGCGCTTCCAAGAGAGTTATCAGGTGGAGAACAGCAGAGAGTTGCGATTGCAAGAGCACTTATTAACAGACCTGCAATTCTTCTTGCAGATGAGCCCACAGGTAACCTTGACCCTGATACAACCTGGGAAATAATGAAGCTTCTTGAGAAAATCAATGAAAATGGAACAACAATACTTATGGTTACTCATAACAGAGAAATTGTTGATACCATGAAAAAACGAGTTGTAACCATGAAAAAAGGTGTAATCATCAGTGATGAAGAAAGGGGTGGCTACAGCTATGAATATTAGGTCGTTTTTTTACTCGATTAAACAGGGTTTTGTTAATATTTTTAGAAATAAAGGTTTCTCAATGGCTTCAATAGCCACTATCGGAGCCTGCCTGTTCCTGCTTGGTGTATTTTACTGTGTAGTAGCAAATGTTGAGAATATGGTCAAGAATGTGCAGAAGGGTGTTTCTGTCACTGTATTCTTTGACCAGGGAATTACCGAGGACAGAATCAATGAGATTCAGGCTCTGATTGATAAGAGACCTGAGGTTGATCATTCCGATTACATATCTGCAGATGCTGCCTGGGAAGATTTTAAGGATGAATATTTGGGTGAATATGCCGATGGATTTACAGAGAATCCGCTTGCTGATTCTTCAAGCATAAATATTTTCATGAAGGATGTCTCAAAACAGCCGGAGCTTGTTACTTATCTTGAAGCTGTATCAGGCATCAGGACAGTCAACAGATCCGAAGTAACAGCAACTACACTGACAGGTGTTAATGGTTTTGTTGCATATATTTCCGCAGCAATCATTATAATCCTGCTTTCGGTATCTATTTTCCTTATAAGCAATACTGTTGCAACCGGTATTTCTGTCAGAAAGGAAGAAATTGCGATTATGAAGTATATTGGTGCCACTGACTATTTTGTACGTGCACCTTTCGTAATCGAAGGTATGATAATCGGTGCTGTTGGTGCTGCAATTCCGGATATCATTATTTACTTCCTTTATAACAAGGTAATTAAATACTTTGAAATGGAATATCAGACACTCGATGATTTACTGGTTTTCCTTTCGGTACATGATATATTCAGATATTACCTTCCGGTATCATTGATAATTGGTGTTGGAATAGGTTTCCTTGGAAGTACAATTACGGTAAGAAGGCACATAAAGGTTTAATGACTATGACATTTCTTAAACGGCTTTGCTGTTTATCGCTTATTTTCATATTGGCTTTATCCTTTTCTTATAATTCATCATTAGTGGCAAAGTCTGCTTATGGTGAATTAACCAACGATAAAATTAAAGCAAAAGAAGCGGAACTGGCTGAAGCCGAAAAAGAAAAGAAGTCCCTTCAGAATAATCTTACAAATGTTAAAAATGCAAAATCCGAGCTTGAAAAGGCTAAGGCAGATGAAGCAGCATATGTTGCACAGCTTGATGCAACACTTGATGAGGTACGTAATAAAATAAATGACCTGTCAGAAAAAATAAGAAATAAAGAGAATGAAATTGCCGAGACGGAACTGGAACTTGAAGAAGCACTGGCTACTCAGAGAGCTCAGTATGAGGCAATGAAAAAGAGAATTAAGTTTCTTTATGAAAAGGGTGATGCCTTAAAGGTTAGCTTTATCTTTGGCGATGGAAACTTTGCAGAATCTCTTAACAAGGCAGAATATATTGAAAAGATGTCAGCTTATGACAGAAGAATGCTGGATGAATATGTTGCTTATTCCGAATATGTATCATTATGTAAAAAGACTTTGGAAGAAGAAAAAGTAGTGCTCGATGATACCAAAGAGGCTCAGGAAAAGGAAAAGAAAAATCTTGAGGAACTCGTAGAAGAAGGAGAGGCACAGATAGCCAGCCTTAATTCAGATATTAATTCGAAAGAAGCTGCCATGGCAGAGTATGAAGCCGAAATTCGTGAGCAGAATGATGTAATTAAGGTTTTGGAAGCAGCTATTGCAGAAGAACGAAAGAGGCTGGCAGAAGAGCAACAGAGAAGATACGATGGCGGTAAGTTCTGCAATCCCTGTCCTGCTGTAAAAAGAATTTCCAGTGAATATGGTTACAGAATACATCCTATTCTTAAAAGGGAGCAGTTTCATAATGGAATAGATATGGCAGCCGATACCGGAACCCCGATACTTGCTGCTTATACCGGTACGGTGACGGCAGCAGGCTACAGTGATACCATGGGGAATTATATAATGATTAATCATGGAGATGGAATATATACTATTTACATGCATGCGTCAGCATTGTATGTAAGTAAAGGAGCTGAAGTTTCAAGAGGTCAGAAGATTGCTGCAGTCGGAAGTACGGGAAGATCTACAGGTCCACATCTTCACTTTTCGGTGCGAGTTAATGGTGAGTATACCAGTCCATGGAATTATATCAGCCGATAGAATGATATAATATCTGCGGTTATGGTGAAAAATAAATATATTGGATATTTAGACAATGGATGTAAATCAGTACGAGTCAAACGAAATTAAAAAACAGAATAGCACATTCCTAAAAGGTTTACTTTTTGGTGTGCTGATATCGATATTGATGTTTGGAATAGGTTTTTTAAGTTACCTTCTTTTCTTTTCAAAAGGTAAGTTAAATACCGCACAGGACAACATTATTGATGAAAAGGCATTGGATAAGGCAAAGAAGATTCAGCAGCTTATTAATGATAAGTTTTACATTTACAATGATACGGTCAGCGATGATAATGTTAAAGAGGGTATATTCCGTGGCATGATAGCGTCATTGGGAGATCCGTATTCAAACTATTATTCTCAAAGTGAAATGAAGGAAATGCTCAATGGCATTGAAGGTGTTTCTTACGGAATAGGCTGCTATGTTTCCATTAATGAAAACGGAGTAGCTGAAATCAGCGGAACTGTTGAAGGATCTTCGGCTGAGCAGAATGATCTTCAAAATGGTGACCTTATTGTTAATGTTAATGGTGAGGATGTTATAGGTTATTCGCTTGATAAACTCGTAAAACTGATTAAAGGACCTGAAGGAACGACAGTAGAAATCACTTTTTCAAGAAACGGTGAATTGATCACCAAGACACTCACAAGAATGAGTGCGATTGAGACCAATACTGTTGTTTATGGCAGTATTATTGATGAAAAAGATATAGGATATATTCAGATTAAGGAATTCGATGATGTTACTCTGAAGCAGTATGAGGAGGCATATGATACTCTGAAGAACGATGGAATGAAGGCTTTAATTATTGATCTTCGAAATAATCCGGGTGGTAATCTGAGTACCTGTGTTGACATAGCAAGAAAAATTCTTCCAAAGGGCGTGGTTGTCTACACGGAAGACAAGAATGGTAATCGAAAAGATTATACGTGCGATGGAAAGAATGAACTGGATATCCCTCTGGTTGTTCTTGTTAACAAATATTCGGCAAGTGCATCAGAAATCCTTTCCGGTGCGATTCAGGACTATGAAAAGGGAGTAGTTGTCGGACAGAAAACCTTTGGTAAAGGTATAGTGCAGAACGTCTTCAGACTTGATGACGGTACCGCAGTTAAGCTTACAATCAGTAGTTATTTTACACCAAATGGTAGAAATATACATGGGACAGGAATAGAACCTGACGTAGAAGTTGAATACGATAAGGAACTTGCTGAACAAGACGGAACTGATACCCAGGTGGATGCAGCAATAAAAATACTGAAAGAAAAGATGGGAAAATAAAATGAAAAAAACAACTATAGTACATATTGTTCTTTTATCTGCAATAGTTTTGCTGGTGGGGCTTGCAGCTTACAGACTTATTTCCTGGAATATGGGATCTGATCCGGAAGCCAATATAGAGCAGGTGGATCCGTCAGAGTTTGATGTGGAAGTTATGGATATGATTATCCCGATGGATTCGTCAAGGCTTGATGGTCATGAGCAGGGTGAAGAAATTACGATATTATGCCTTGGAAACAATCCGTTTTCCGATGACAGAAGTGAAAAAGGTCTTTCACAATTAATCGGACAGAAGACAAAAGGACGTATGATTAATGCATCGTTCCCTAATTCATCATCTGCATTTAAATATTATCCAATGGATCCTAATTATCCAATGGATCATTTTAGTCTTCCGTCGATAGCTAATGCTTTATTAATCAGTGATTACGGAAATTTGTATGGCGCAGCCAATTATATGGATAATCCGGATGCTTATATTGTTGGTGTTCAGGCACTTGAAACTGTTGATATGAATGCAATTGATGTAATTGTCATTATGTATGACAGCACAGACTATAATAATGGAACCCCATGTACAAATGAAGCAGTACCCGAGGATCCAATGGCATTTACAGGAGGTATTGCTTTCTTCCTTGATGTTGTCAATCAGAACTGGCCACATATCAGAACCTTTGTTATGACTCCAACCTATGCACAGTATATGGATGCTAACGGCAAATTATACAGTGGAACAACAAAAGATATAGGAAATGGACCATTACCATTTTACGTTGAGAACGAAGTTGGTGCCGTAGTCGGTAAGGGCTGTTCAGTCATTGATAATTATTACGGAACTATCAATGAGGATAATTATAAAGAGTATATGACAGACCATATGCATTATAATGATAAAGGAAGGGAAGTGCTTGCTGACAGAATTGCTGAAGTAATTAATAAGGCAGCAGTTGTAACCAGTTCAGGAGATGAAGGTTAAAGGATACTTATATGAAAAAAAACATTAGTAAAATTGTATGTATTTTGGCATCCTTATTGTTGGTGTTTACTCTTGTCGGATGTGGTAGTAATACTTCAAAACAGAATGAAGAAGCACAGAAAATGCTGAAAGAAGCTGTTGATGCAGCATTCAATGAGGCTGAACAGAATGGACTTGAGAGTTCTACGGTTACGTTGGAAACAATATCGGCTCATGATAAAATAAAACAACTGATTAAAAAAGATACAGAAACTATCCTTGAAATGTATCCTGATATTTATACTGCGATTGAGACAGAGTTTAGTGGAAACAATGTTGAATACAGATATTATTATGTCCAAGGGTACGAAATCGATGTTGAGCAGCTTAAAGAAGCAGATTGGGATGAAATAGTTAAGGAAACTTCTGATTCTTTTGAACAGGGATGGAGAGTAAGACCTGAAAGTATTACATATAAGCATTACGATTACCAGGGGAACATGGTGTATTCCAACAACTGATTTTGTACAAAATATACTAAAGCCTACCTTTTATCAAATATTAATAGGTAGGTTTTTTGATTGACAGTATGCTATGGTGAATGTTATTCTCCATAAGATGTTAAAATATATTCAATTATGAAGAGGAGAAAAGTTATGAAAAAGTTAGTAAGTTTATTGTTAGTTGCAGTAATGTCACTTTCATTGATGGCATGTGGTGACAAGAATTTTGCAGATTCTTATAAGGGTTCTGCTTACGAAAGTTCTCTTAATGAGCAGTTCTCAAGCATGAAGGATATGTTTGAGGGATTGTATACTGATATTTCTGTTGGTGCAGAAGGAGACAGCCTTGTTTACAAGTATTATTATGATGCAGCTTTTGACAATAGCGATGTAGTTATTGACGAAAATGATTTATTATCAACAGTTGATGATGTTAAGAAAGAAATTGAAGCTTCAATCGGAGTTGCACCTAAAACAGTTAAGTTTGTATATTACAATGCTGACGGATCAGTATTTTTCGAGGCAGAAAAATAATATCTTTTACAGACTGTAAAAACAATGTTGCCGGATACCGCAAGGTATCCGGTTTTTTCATTTATAATGAAACTGTTAATAAAGTAGTATTATTAGTAAAATTGACAATGTTATTTGTAAATGATAATATTTGCACGATTAGTGACAATAATTGGGAGGAAAAGTTATGAAAAAGTTGATAAGTTTATTGTTAGTTGCAGTTATGTCATTATCACTCATTGCATGTGGTGGTGATGATAATGAGGCTTCTGTACAGAGAAAGGAAGCAGAAGAAAATGTTACTGCCGTTGTTGAAGAAACAAACGAAGTAGCGGAAAATATTGCGGATGATTTGATTGAAGATACACCTGTAATCGAAGAACAGCCTGTAGAAGACACTGACTTTGAATCGATTGTCATACAATCCGGTCTTTGGGATATGCTTCAGCAGGACGTAGCCACTGTAAAGGAGCAGTTTACAGACATGTATTCTGACATAGATGTTCAGATTGTAGGAAAAAGCATATGCTATCTTTATGTGTACGATGAATCAGTTGATACAAGTATGATTACTATTGATAAACAGGCCTTGAAAGGTGCCTGCAAGGATTTGAAAGATCAGATAGAATCACTGATAGGTGTAAGACCGGAGGCAGTTTCATTTATTTATTATAATGCCGATGGAAGTTTATTTGATGAATATACAGAGTAAGGTTTTATATTTTATGTGATTCATTTACCATTGAATGGTTTGTAGGAATATATTATGCATAAAAGAAAAGGAATATTTGTTATACTGCTGACAGGGTTGTTACTTGCCGGATGCGCAAATTCTGAAAAGACGGTTCGTGAAACCGATGCTAAAGAGGTGGAAACTGGAACGAATTCTGATTTTTCGGAAGCAGAGACAACGGAGCAGATGATTAAGGAGACTAGTGAAATGAAAGCTTTGAATAGTGTTAAAAATCCAATGGAGCATAATCCGCTTATTACGCACAAATATTCAGCTGACCCGTATGCAATGGTATATGATGGAAGAGTATATCTTTATATGACAGGTGATGAAACCATGTACGAAGCTGATGGGACTATTAAGAAAAATAATTATTCCAATATAGATACTATCAGGGTTATTTCTTCAGAAGATCTTGTTAACTGGACAGACCATGGTGATATTTTTGCCGCAGGTAAGAATGGTCAGGCTACATGGGGAAATAATTCATGGGCGCCTGCTGCATGTTGGAAGATGATCGATGGGAAACCTAAGTTTTTCCTTTACTTTGCAAATAGTGGGAATGGAATAGCAGTTCTCACATCTGATTCACCAACAGGTCCATTTGTCGATCCTTTGGGAGAGGCAATTGTTTCAAGAAAGACACCTACATGTGCTGAGGTAACCTGGTTATTTGATCCTGCAGTTTTGGTTGATGAAGATGGAACAGGATATCTTTATTTTGGCGGAGGAATCCCTTCGGACGATAAAATATCAAATCCAGGAACAGCAAGGGTTGCCAAGCTTACGGATGATATGATTCATTTGGATGGAGACCCAAAGCCTATGGAGAACGTTTTATATCTTTTTGAAGACTCTGGAATCAATAAGGTAGGTGACAAATATATATATTCCTACTGCTCTAACTTTAATGTACCGCCTTCCGGTTGTGAAGGGTATGGTTTTGGTTCCGGAGAAATAATACAGATGGCTGGTGATTCTCCTATGGGCCCATTTAAAACTGTTGGAAGCATTCTTAAGAATCCGGAATTCTTTTTCAAAAATGGTGGAAATAATCATCATTGTATGTTTGAATTCAAGGACAAATGGTATGTTACCTATCATGCAAGTCTTATAGAAGAGAAGGCCGGCGTGAATGATGGCTACAGAAGTGTAAATATAGATTCGATTGACATTAATGAAGATGGTGTCTTTGCAGTAGCAAGAGGAACAAAAGAGGGTGTTGAACAGCTTCAGAACCTGGATCCTTTTAAGACTGTTTCATTTTCAACAATGTCCAATGAAGCAGGAATTAAAACAGTACCTGCAGATGATATTACAGCTCAGAATGGTGTAGGAAATACCAATCTTCTTGTTGAAGAGGATGGTGCATTTATCCAGCTTACAAATGTTGAATTTGGAGATGGAGCGACTTCAATTGATATCACTCTGAAGGCAAAGACAGATGGAGCAGTATCTGTTCGAATCAAATATCCGAATGGAGAAGAAACGGCAAGTCTTGTCTTTAAGGCAAGTGAAGACTTTGTTACTTACGAAGTTGAATTTAGTGCACCGGTTAAAGGAGTAGAGAATCTTTTCTTTGTATTTGAAGGTGTCGGAACCGAACTTAAAGAATGGAAATGTAAGTAGTATATTATAATTTTTATATGCATAGGGCTACCAGTATGGTAGTCCTATTTTTGTTATGGCGACGAGGAAAATCGACTGTATGCTTGCATGCAAGGAGATTTGACGACCGCTAATCATAGATGCTACTCGCAAAGCGTGTTGCATCTATGTTATTCATTTGGGCGAACGATAAAAAAGTGAATATCAAATAGGTGTCAGCCTGATTGGAATATGGCGATGAGGAAAATTGACGAACATTTGTTCTGAAAATGTGGACAGAAAATTTTATTTATAGTATGATGTGAAAGTGGTTTTGTAACCACTTGTAGTAGTGCTAAGTTATTAAAGAAAGACATAAAAATGGAATTTAAGTTACATTCGGAATACCAGCCGACCGGAGACCAGCCACAGGCAATTGAACAGCTGGTCAAGGGATTTAAGGAAGGAAACCAGTTCCAGACACTCCTTGGTGTTACCGGTTCCGGTAAGACCTTCACAATGGCTAATGTAATCGCACAACTTAATAAACCAACGCTTATTATTTCACATAATAAGACGCTTGCAGGACAGCTTTATGGTGAGATGAAGGAATTCTTCCCTGAGAATGCAGTTGAGTATTTTGTATCCTATTATGATTATTATCAGCCTGAAGCTTATGTGCCCTCATCTGATACTTATATAGCCAAGGATTCTTCGGTGAATGATGAGATTGATAAGTTGAGACTTTCGGCAACGGCGTCATTGAGTGAGAGAAAAGATGTAATTGTTGTTGCATCTGTATCATGCATATATGGACTTGGATCTCCTGAAGAATATCAGGGAATGATGTTGTCATTAAGACCGGGACAGAACATAGACAGAGATGATGTTATTCGAAAGCTCATAGATATGCGTTATGAGCGAAATGATTTGGACCTTGACAGAAGCTGCTTCAGAGTCAGGGGAGATGTTCTTGAAATAAATCCCGCAGTAGGTGGAGATTATCTTATCAGAATAGAATTCTTTGGAGACGAAATTGACAGAATAACTGAAGTTGATGCACTTACCGGCTCCGCACATGCGATGCTTAATCATGCAATGATATTCCCTGCATCACACTATGTTGTTGCCAAAGAGACTGTTAACAGAGCAGTCGAGGCTATTAAAGCGGAACTGGAGGAACAGATTAAATACTTTAAGGGTGAAGATAAGCTTATTGAAGCCCAGAGAATATCTGAAAGAACTAATTTTGATATAGAGATGCTTGATGAAACAGGATTCTGTTCAGGTATCGAGAATTACTCAAGACATTTTAGCGGAAGAGTTGAAGGAGAACCACCATACACTCTGCTCGATTTCTTTAAGAATGACTTTTTGATTATCATCGATGAGTCTCATATAACAATCCCTCAGATTGGAGCGATGGCTGTAGGTGACAGAAGTCGAAAAAATACTCTTGTTAATTATGGTTTCAGACTGCCGTCTGCGATAGATAACAGGCCACTTACTTTTAATGAATTTGAGGAAAGAATTGACCAGCTTCTGTTCGTTTCGGCTACACCATCGAATTACGAGGAAGAACATGAACTTCTGAGAACTGAGCAGATTATCAGACCGACAGGACTTCTTGATCCGGAAATATCAGTACGTCCCGTAGAAGGTCAGATTGATGATCTGATTAAAGAAATACGTGCCGAAATTAAAAGACATAATAAGGTTCTTGTTACAACACTTACCAAACATATGGCGGAAGATCTTACAGATTATCTTAAGGATGTCGGAATCAGAGTAAGGTATCTGCATTCTGATATAGATACTCTTGAGAGAAGCCAGATAATCAGAGATATGCGTTTGGATGAGTTCGATGTCCTGGTCGGAATAAATCTTCTGAGAGAGGGCCTTGATATTCCTGAGATTGCGCTTGTTGCGATTCTTGATGCCGATAAGGAGGGATTCCTCAGATCAGAAACTTCACTGATACAGACCATAGGTCGTGCGGCGAGAAATGTTGATGGCCATGTAATTATGTATGCGGACAACATGACAGATTCGATGAAACGGGCTATTGGTGAAACCGAAAGAAGACGTGTTATTCAGCAGCAGTATAATGAAGAACATGGTATTACACCCAGAAGTATTGAGAAGTCGGTTCGTGATCTTATCAGCATTTCAAAGGAAATTGCAAAGGAAGAAAAGCGTTTTGCAAAAGATCCTGAGTCTATGAATAAGACAGAACTCAAGAAACTTATCGCCAAGGTAGAGAAGGAAATGAGGATTAAAGCAGCTGAACTTAATTTCGAAGCAGCAGCTGAACTTAGAGATAAACTTGTAGATCTTCGTAAATTCCTTGAAGAAGCATAAATATATATTTGTCAGAATGGAGAAAATATGATTCAGCATATGAAACCCCGTGAGTATATTAAGGTTCGGGGAGCGACAGAACACAATCTTAAAAATATAGATGTAGATATTCCAAGAAATGAAATGGTGGTAGTTACAGGTCTTTCGGGCTCAGGTAAGTCATCCCTTGCTTTTGATACGATTTATGCTGAAGGACAAAGAAGATACATGGAATCTTTATCTTCTTATGCAAGGCAGTTCCTCGGACAGATGGAGAAGCCGAATGTCGAAAAGATAGAAGGCTTGTCTCCTGCTATTTCTATCGATCAGAAAGGTACCAATAAGAATCCAAGATCTACAGTCGGAACTGTTACGGAAATATATGACCATTTGCGACTGCTGTATGCCAGAATCGGTATTCCGCACTGCCCTAACTGCGGACGAGAGATATCAAAGCAGACGGTAGACCAGATAGTGGACCAAATTATGGCTCTTGAAGAGGGCACAAGAATACAACTCCTTGCCCCTGTTGTCAGAGGAAAGAAAGGCCGTCATGAGAAGGTTCTTGACAGAGCAAAGAAGAGTGGTTACGTCAGAGCGCTTATTGATGGAAATATGTACGAACTGTCGGAAGAGATTGAGCTTGACAAAAATATCAAGCATTCCATTGAAATAGTTATCGACAGACTTGTGATTAAGCCGGGAATTGAAAGCAGACTTACTGATTCTATAGAATCAGTTATGGATCTGACAGACGGAATAATGACTGTAGATATTCCAGATAAGGAACAGCTTAACTTTAGTATGAGCTTTAGTTGTCCTGACTGCGAGATAGGAATTCCGGAGATAGAACCAAGATGTTTTTCGTTCAATAATCCGTTTGGTGCCTGCCCGGAATGTTTTGGATTGGGATATAAGATGGAATTTGATCCTGATTTGATTATTCCGGATAAGTCATTGAGTCTGAACGAAGGTGCAGTTACCGTAATGGGATGGCAGTCTTCGAAAAAAGAAGGAAGCTTTGCTCACAGTGTTTTGGAAGCATTATCAAAAGAGTATAAGTTCAGTTTGGATACGCCTTTTGGTGAACTTCCTCAGGACGTTCAGAACAAACTGATTTATGGTGGATTCGGAGAAGTTAATGTATATTATCAGAGCCAGAGAGGTAAGGGAGTGTATCCAATTACCTTTGAAGGAATACTGAGCAACACTGAAAGACGTTATAAGGAAACTTTTTCAGAGTCCATGAAGGCTGAATACGAAGAGTTCATGAGATTTACTCCATGTTCGGAATGTAAAGGAACAAGACTTAAGAAAGAATTTGTTGCAGTAACTGTCGGAGATAAAAATATACACGAAGTGACACAGATGTCAATTCTTAAGTTGAGAGAGTATCTGGATGACATGAAACTTACGGAACAGCAGGCGCTCATTGGTTTCCAGATTCTTAAAGAAATAAAGTCAAGGGTCGGATTCCTTATTGATGTTGGACTGGATTATCTTTCACTTGGCAGAGCTACCGCTTCATTGTCCGGTGGAGAAGCGCAGAGAATTCGACTTGCAACACAGATAGGATCCGGACTTGTCGGTGTCGTATATATATTGGATGAGCCAAGTATCGGATTACATCAAAAGGATAACGACAAGCTTCTTGAAACACTGAAAAAACTGAGAGATTTGGGAAATACTCTGCTTGTTGTCGAGCACGATGAAGATACGATGCTTGCTGCAGATTATATTATTGATATAGGTCCTGCAGCCGGTGAACATGGTGGAGAAGTTGTAGCAACAGGTAATGCGGAAGAGATTATGAAAAATCCCAACTCAGTTACCGGTAAGTATCTGAGTGGTGAACTGAGTATCCCCATTCCAAAGACAAGAAGAGAACCAAGGGGCTTCATTAAGGTTAAGGGTGCAAAGGAGAACAATCTTAAGAATATCAATGTAGATATTCCACTTGGAGTGTTTACCTGTGTTACAGGAGTATCAGGTTCGGGAAAGAGCTCACTCGTTAATGAAATAGTATATAAAAAGCTTGCTAAGGAACTCAACAGAGCAAGAGTTATCCCGGGCGCACATAAGAACATAGAAGGCCTTGAACAGTTGGACAAGGTTATAGATATAGACCAGTCTCCGATAGGACGTACACCCAGGTCAAATCCTGCAACCTATACAGGTGTGTTTGATATGATAAGAGATCTCTTCGCCAATACTCCGGATGCGAAGGCAAAGGGCTATCAGAAGGGAAGATTCAGTTTTAACGTTAAGGGAGGCCGTTGTGAAGCCTGCTCCGGTGACGGAATATTGAAGATTGAAATGCACTTCCTGCCGGATGTTTATGTACCTTGTGAGGTATGTAAAGGAAAAAGATATAACCGTGAAAACCTTGATGTTAAATATAAGGGAAAGAGCATATTTGATGTGCTTGATATGACAGTAGAGGAAGCAGTTCATTTCTTTGAAAATATTCCGTCAATCAGACGTAAGATAGAAACTCTGAATGATGTAGGACTTGGATATATAAGACTTGGACAGCCATCAACAACACTGTCAGGCGGTGAAGCTCAGAGAATTAAGCTTGCAACCGAACTTAGTAAGAAGAGCACGGGAAAGACAATCTATATTCTTGATGAACCGACAACAGGTCTTCATTTTGCCGATGTTCACAAACTTATTGAAATAATCCAGAAGCTGGTTGCAGAAGGCAATACGGCTCTTGTGATAGAACATAATCTGGATGTTATTAAAACAGCAGATTATATTATAGATATGGGTCCGGATGGTGGAGACCGCGGAGGGGAAATGATTGCCTGTGGTACTCCGGAGAAGGTTTCGAAGGACAAGCGTTCCTATACCGGAAAATATATAAAGAAGATGCTGGAAAAGGGTAAAAAATAAATAATATCAGCTTTCTTTGGTTACGGGATCTGAATCAAAAATATACACGATACCAATAAGACTAAAGAAAACTGAATAATTACCGATATACAATTTGAAGGCGTTTTAGGCCTAATGCCAGATTAGTAGCCAGGGATGGTGCATTTTAAGTAAGGAGACTTATAATGTACCATCTTTTTTATTTATCCCGAAAACGGAATTGACGGTGTAATAGGCAGAAAACGGAGGAAAATTGAATATATGCATGTTAATTCCGGAACTATACAGATGGAATCATCCAGAAAGTATTCCGCAATTGAAGCCCGTAGCAGAAGCTACAGAGCAGATATCTTTAGTACAAATGATAATCTGCAGAATTTTGAAAATCTTCTTATGAATGAAAATGATGAAGATGAGGTAGAATCCGAGGAATCAGAAAAAAGCGGAAAGGGTACTGCTAACACAAACATCTCAGATATGTTTGCAGGGCTTAATAACAGGATTGGAGATGTGAAAGTTGCAGAAATAGAAAGTGACAGAATCTATTTACGTGATCAGCTTTCAAAGATACGTGAGGAATGTATTAATCTGCTTTTAAGGCTCCTGTTTCCGGACAGGGCTCTTCCTAAAAGCTATCATGTAGGAACAGAGAATGCAAATTCGAATTCTCTTAGCGGAATGGAACTGACCAATGCCATTGGCGGAAGATTTATTCGGTTATCTTATGGAAATCAGTATTATTTCGAGGAGGAAGAAACTACCGATTTTAACGCAATGGGAAAGGTTGTATGTTCTGATGGAAGAGAGATTGATTTTGGAATCAGTCTTGAAATGTCCAGATCTTTTGCTGAGTACTATTCGGAGGAAATAAGTTCTCTTGAAGTTTCACTGACAGATCCGCTGGTAATAAACTTCGATACAGACGCTGTCTCATTAGGTAATCAGACGTTTAAGTTTGACCTTGATGCGGATGGAGTTGAAGAAGAGATTAATAATCTTGTCAGAGGATCGGGCTTCCTTGCGCTTGATCTTAATGAAGATGGTATTATCAATGACGGAAGCGAGTTATTTGGAACCCAAAGTCAGAATGGATTTGCCGATCTTATGAAGTATGATCAGGATAAGGACGGGTTTATTGACGAAGACGATGAAGTTTTTGACAAGCTTAAGATATGGTGTCCTAATGAAGATGGTTCATTTGAATTATATTCTTTGAAGGATAAGGGAATCGGGGCAATATATCTTGGAAGTCAGTCGACAGATTTTTCACTGACTGATATTGCAGATAATTCTCTAAACGGAATGGTAAGAAGAACCGGAGTATTCCTTTTTGAGAATGGAAATGCCGGTACTATACAGCAAATTGATATGGCCAGACATGAAAACAGTATGCAAAGAGCACTTGCAGCATACGCATAAGTATTTTTTGAGGTTCATCCCTGTGGTGAACCTCTTTTTTGTTATGGCGATGAGGAAAATTGACTGCATGCTTGCATGCAAGGAAATTTGACGACCGCTAATCATAGATGCTACTCGCAAAGCGTGTTGCATCTATGTTATACACTTGATATTCTATCTAAATATTTACCTTATGCTTATAAAAAGGTATAATAACTCTGTATGCAAAAAAGAATTATTAGTTATTTTATAACAATTATTACAGCACTTACCTTTGTACTGTCAGGGTGCGGAGAAAAGGCAGAAAATATACAGATAAACGCTGCAGAGACGGATAAAGATATAAGTAAAGAGGCTGATAAGTCTTTCAATACATCTGATATAACAGAAGCAACAGGAAAACCTCAAGAGGGATTGAATACTAATACCGATAATACAGATAAAGATACGGACAAAGTTACAGATCAGGATGGCGTTGAGGAGCCACTGAATTCAACCTGTTTCAAAATAGAGGATATCAGTTATTCTGAATTGTTTGAAACAGTTAAGAATAAATGTCTCGATAACATAAACAGGGATGCGCCGACAAGAGAAGACGCAATTCAGTTGTCTGTTCTGCTGATGTCATATGAGATTTTTCCTGAGGTAATGGAGAGCGGGACTGAAAGCGCAGAGAACTCAGACAACGAAAATCGGGTTCCTTATATTATTGATGAGACAAGGAATATTCTGGATTCTTATCTTCAGCATATGGAAAAGGATGAAATTCAGGGAACAGAGGAGGCTGAAAATTTTATTCTTGTAGCAGCAGACTTAGCATATATTTATAAAAAATATGACAAGTCCTATGCTGAAAAATGTCTGAAAACTGCCGAAACTCTTTGGAAAAATGTAAGGAATGATATTGCTGATTCAATAAAGTTCACAGCTCTTGACGCAGCAAAACTCTACCGGGTAACTGCAAAAAAAGAATACAGAACATATTTATCAGAGTATTTTAATACCGGTTCATATCTTGATGAATATGATGATGTTGAGTTTCTGATTGAAACCACATATCTTAATTCACGTGTGGAAGTTGATAAAAATATATGTGAGCTCCTGATGAAGAAGCTGATGCAGGCTGCTGAGAAGATTTCAAATGAAGTCAGAAGTTCAATTTATATGACAGCATTTGAGAAGCAGACAGATCTGGAAAAGATACTTAATGATGGTATGATTATGAGCTTTGTGGATTATGTAATCAGTAATCACGAGTATGATATGATACTTGAAAACTATCTTCATTACCTGCTCGGAAGAAATCCTGAAGGAGTTGTATACCTGGATGATGTCAGTGACGCAAAAATAGTCTTTATGCTGAGTAAAATCCTGGGGAAGGGATATTCATACTGATGACACCCGGTGGTGATTTCCGATAATGAAAGGAGATAGCATGATACAGGTTGGACTTAGCGGTTATGCAATTATTATTTTATTATTACTTTTAATGTTATTTTAATTAGCCGGAAAAGGAGAATATTAATGGGTTATATTAGATTTGGTTATACTGCAATTATTGTTTTTATATTGTTTATACTCAGTATACCTGTTTTGCTGATAGATCTTCTTATCGGAGTATTCAGCATGAAGGCAAGAGATAAATTTACAATGGGAGTTGTAAGGGTAACATTCTCGATTGCCGTATTCCTCACAGGAATTAAAGTGCATGTTTCAGGTCTTGAGAACATTCCGAAGGATAAGGCGGTTGTGTATATTGGTAACCACAGAAGCTTTATCGATGTTCTTGTGTCATATAAACTGTTTCCGGAAATTACTGCTTTCATAGCAAAGAAGGAATTTTCAAAAGTACCTATTCTTTCGTGGTGGATGAGATTACTTCATAATCTGTTTCTTGACAGACATGATATCAAGCAGGGAACCAAAACTATATTAAAGGCTATTGAGCAGGTTAATAACGGAATCAGTGCCGTAATATTTCCTGAGGGAACAAGAAATAAAACTTATGAACATGATATTACTGAGTTCCATGAAGGAAGCTTCAAAATTGCAACAAAATCAGGCTGCCCTATTGTAATGATGACTATGTATAATATGTCGGCAGCTCTTGAGGATCACTTCCCACAGATAAGAAATGTGCATGTATTTATTGATTTTGCAAAGCCATTCACGGCCAATGATTTGGATCCTGAAGATAAGAAGCACATCGGTGCATATACAAGAGAAAAGATGCTCGTAAGATATGATGAATTAAGAAAGGAACATGATGCGATTATTGCTAAAAAATAGATTTTCTGTTTAGGCATATAACATTGATGAGAGCATAAGACAATACACCTTGTAAAAGGAAAAACATACAGTTAATAGGCTGAAGTAAATATGAAAGATTTATCACTTAAGAACATTGCTGCGGCAATAGGCGGACAATTAAAAAATGCTCAGAATGCAGATTGCAATAAGGAAGCACAAGGCGTAGATATTGATTCGCGAAAGATAGAAAAAGATTATATTTTTATAGCTACCAAGGGTGAGAAAGTTGACGGGCACAGCTTTGTCAATGATGTTGCAAAAAAAGGAGCGCTCGGCGCAATAGTCGAGACAGATGGCGATTATGAATTGCCTTATATAGTTGTTGATAACAGTTTTGATGCGCTGAAAAAACTCGCTGCTTTTTACAGAAGCAGGTTGAACATTCCGATTATAGGAGTTACCGGTTCTGTAGGAAAGACAAGCACCAAGGAATTCATAGCAGGAACTTTGTCTGCAAAATATAAAGTATTAAAGACCTTTGGAAATCATAATAATGAAGTAGGAATGCCGCTGACACTGCTTTCCATTAAGGAAGAGCATGAAATAGCGGTAGTCGAGATGGGAATATCGGATTTTGGAGAGATGGAGCGGCTTGCATCCATTTCTAAACCTGACGCTTGTGTCATAACTAACATAGGGCAGTGCCATCTTGAAAAACTCATCGACAGGGACGGAGTATTAAGTGCAAAAACTAAAATGCTTGATTATATGAATCCGGATGGACTCACTCTGTTAAATGGTGATGATGATAAACTGATTACGGTAAAAAAGAATAATAACCGAGAACCTAAATTTTTTGGAATCGGTGAAAACAACGATTATTATGCAACCGACATAGAAGAAAAGGGCCTTCTTGGTTCAGAGGCTGTATTTGTTATCAAAAAAAACGATACAGAACTAAGATACGAAGTTAAGGTGCCGCTTCCCGGAAGACATATGGTGTCCAACGCGCTTGCTGCGTGGGCTGTTGCAGAAGAATTCGGACTTACACCCGATGAGATTATAAAGGGTATCTCCGAGGTTAAAGCTACTGCCGGAAGAAGCAATATTATTGATACAGGCAAATACATAGTTATAGATGACTGCTATAATGCAAATCCGGTTTCGATGAAAGCAGCAGTAGATTTGTTAATGTCGGCCAATTCAAGAAAGGTTGCCATTCTTGGAGATATGTTCGAACTTGGGGAAAATACCGGGCAGCTTCATTATTCGGTTGGTGAGTATTGCGGACAGTCGGATGTTGATGTACTGGTTGCAATCGGAGAACTGGCCAAGAATATTTATGACGGAGCAACTGAAAAAGATATAAACAGTTCTATTCTGAAGTATTATTTCGAAAATAAGGAACAGGCACTTGAAGAGCTTTCTGATATTTTGAAGGAAAAAGATTCTGTTCTTATTAAGGCTTCGAACGGAATGAAATTTAATGTCATAGTAAATAAACTGAGTAATCAATGATTTGCTGACAGACAAGTGAGCTGATGCAAACAATAAATATACATGTATATATAATACAGGAGGCATGTGATGAAAATAGTAGTACTTGCAGGCGGAATAAGTACAGAAAGAGACGTTTCTCTTATTACCGGAAAAATGATATATAAGGCTCTTAAGGAGAAGGGACACGAAGCAATTCTCCTTGATGTATATTTGGGATATGAGGCTGACAAGGCAGAACTTGACAATATATTTTCAATTGATAAGGACTGGGCAGAAAATATTGGAAAAATCTCTGAGGATGATCCGGATATTGAAGCTATTAAAGCACTGAGACCGGATGGAGATAAGAACTTCTTTGGTCCCAATGTTATTACTTTATGTCAGAATGCTGACGTGGTCTTTATGGCTCTTCATGGCCAAAACGGTGAAAATGGCAAAATACAAGCCTGCTTCGATCTGATGGGTATTAAGTATACCGGAACTGATTATATTTCTTCTGCCATGGCAATGGATAAGGATATTACCAAGGACATATTCAGAGCCAATGGAATTCCTACACCACCCGGAATAAAGATGACTATTGAAGAATATAAGAGCGGTAAAACGGATCCGGGAATGCCGCTTCCGCTTGTAGTTAAAACAAGCAGAGGAGGTTCCAGCATTGGTGTTGCAATTGCAAGGACTCCGGAGGAATATGTGGCAGCCTTAAAGGATGCTTTCTCCTATGATACAGAAACAATTATTGAAAAATATATAAAAGGCCGTGAATTTTCTATAGGTGTTATAGGTGGTCACGCGATGCCTATCATTGAGATTGCACCTATTTCAGGCTTCTATGATTACAAAAATAAATATCAGGCAGGAGCAACGGTCGATACCTGTCCGGCAGAATTGCCTGAAGATATTACCGATGCCATGAAAAAGAGTGCAGAGGATGCATTCAAGGCATTGCGTCTTAAAAATTATGCAAGATTTGATTTTATGATGGATGGAGAAACAAATGAGTTCTTCTGTCTTGAAGGAAATACTCTTCCCGGTATGACACCTACTTCTCTGGTTCCACAGGAAGCAGCTGCCGAAGGTATATCTTTCATAGAATTATGTGAAAAAATTATTGCCCTGGCACTCGACTAATTTTGAAAGGAAAACAGATGGATAAAATAGCTGTATTAATACCATGTTATAACGAAGCGAAGACAATTGAAAAGGTTATTAAGGATTCCAGAGAAGCTCTTCCTGAGGCTGTGATATATGTTTATGACAATAATTCCACAGATGACACAGCCGCAATAGCCGAAAAGGCCGGTGCTGTGGTAAGACATGAATATATGCAGGGTAAAGGTAATGTTATAAGGCGTATGTTCAGGGAAATCGATGCCCACTGCTATATCATGGTCGATGGAGATGACACATATCCGATGGAATATGCAGCTGAGATGGCTGATAAAGTATTAAACCATAATTCGGATATGGTTGTCGGAGACAGATTGTCCTCTACATACTTTACAGAGAATAAAAGACCTTTCCATAATTTTGGAAATTCCATGGTGCGTTCCGCCATCAATCATTTATTTGATTGTGATATTAAAGATATAATGACAGGATTCAGAGCCTTCAGCTATGGATTTGTAAAGAGTTTTCCGGTTATGTCCAAGGGATTTGAAATCGAAACGGAGATGACTATCTTTGCGGTATTTAATCACATGCAGATTGATAATGTAATCGTAGAATACAGAGACCGCCCGGAGGGTTCGGTTTCAAAACTTAATACATATTCAGATGGATTTAAGGTTATCAGAACAATCATAAGATTATACAGAGACTATAAGCCCTTTGGATTTTTTGGTATATGGGCTTTGATATTAGCATGTATTTCGGCAGGTTTCTTTATTCCGGTACTGCTGGAATTCTTTGAAACAGGAAAGGTGGATAAATTTCCAACGCTTATCGTGTGCTGCTTTGTTATGATAGCTGCGATTCAGGCGCTGTTTGCCGGAATGACACTATCGCATGAAGTAACCAATAACCGAAGAGATTTTGAGTACAGATTTAAGCAGATAAGTAAGCAGGAAAGAGATTCGGATAATGAAAAATGCTAATACTACAGGTAACAACAGCATAAAGATAGGGGCTTTTTCAATTATTGTTCTTTTAAGTGTAATTCTTTCTGTTGCATTAAGCTGGTATAAGGTCAGCTATTCCTTTTCGGTCAGCACCGAAGAGAAGAACATTATGCAGGATGAATTCATAAGCGATAACGTTGAGTTTAATTCTTCTACGGGTGAATATATTCCGGTCAACAATGATCCGTGGATTCTCTTTCAGGGATATAATGATGAATTCGACGGTGTGCTTGTGGAGATAGAAGAACCTGTTATAAACGCGTCGCCTGTTACCTTGTACTGGACTGCGGCCAACAGTGATATTTTGTCTGAAAGTCATACAAAAAACAGCCAGTTTGACGAGGGACAGAAGACCTGTTATTTGAAGCTGCCTTCTTATGCAGTTAACTATGTAAGACTTGATATTGACAGAGAATGTGTCATTAAGGGTATATATTTATGCCACGAATCCCCCGAGATTACTTATGGTTTCGGAAGTGAATTTGTAATATCGGTATTGATTCGATTTGCCATTATTTTAATTCTTCTTATATTTGCATATAAGTCGCATGCTGAAAGAAGCAAAAAGTTCGGACATCCTGTTAAAGGACTGTTTCTGAATGAAAATTCCGCAGATCATAAATATGAGTATGATTATTTAAGAACTCTTGCTGCATTATGTGTTATAGCAGAACACTCAGTATGTGAGGCATATACTCCAAATGTTTCACTCGGTGATCCGGGATATGGAACCTTGAGATTTATACTTGCCTTGTCTATCTGCTGTAATGTTTTGTATGTAATGCTGAGTGGTGCCTTAATACTTGTTCCGAGGGAGGAGTCGTTCAAAACCTTTTACATTAAGCGTCTCGGGAAGGTACTTATTCCGCTGGTCAGCTATTTCCTTTTGTATATAATTCAGGGATATCATAACGAAGTATTTGCAGATGGAATAGGTCCGGGAATGAAAGAAATTTTTAAAGGACTGTTAACAGGAAGATCAGACTATATGCCGCATATGTGGCTTGTATATGTAATTCTTGGCCTTTATATTCTTGCACCGTTATTTAGAATTGTCATTGCAAAAATAAGTGAGGGAACTCTGCTTGGTATTATTGTTGCCGGTTTTATTTTTAACTGCCTGACCACTTATCTTCCGATTGCAGATATTAATTTCGGAATTGATACCCCGATTGCCGGATGGCTGGGAGTATTTTTGCTTGGTTATTATATGACTACAGAACATGCAAAAAAATACTACTGGATCTTTATAGCAGGCGGTCTTGTGGGAATTGTGACCGCGTTCCTGATGGTTTACTACAGGCCGGAGCTGTTATATCATACCTCCAACTGGACACCCAATATGTGGCTTGTGGGTGCCGGTCTGTTTGCGGTTGTGCTTAAGTGTAAAAAAATATTCTCAAGGCCATCAGTTATAATTGCATCGATTTCCAAATATAATTTTTCAATTATGCTTATACATGTGTTGCTGCTGCTTAAGTTTGTACTGCCTTACGGATGGAGCTTTGAAGCAGATCACGGCCATCTGACACTGTGCGTTATCGGAATGATACTTGCATGTTTCATATTCAGTTATGTAGTGGCATTTGTATTTGATAATACAGTAATTACTGCCATCAATTATATATATAATAAGATTACGAAAAAGGCGTTAACTAAGTAGCTTAGTTGTTTGGCAATCACTGATGGTATTATGAGACCGGTTGTTGAAATGCTAACCGGTTGAGGTGGAGAAAACAGGGGGGAACTAATTATGCAGGAAATGGAAAAACAGTTTCATATTCATTGTACAGAAGGAGATATTGGTAAATATGTTATTCTTGCCGGAGATCCCGGGAGAATACCTGCGATAGCTTCACTGTTTGATGACCCTAAGCAGATTGCGTATAACAGAGAGTTTAATATTTTTACAGGATATCTCTGCGGAGAGAAGGTTACTGCCTGCTCAACAGGAATCGGAGGACCCTCAACAGCAATAGCTGTTGAAGAACTGCATAATCTCGGAGCAGATACCTTCATAAGAACAGGTACCTGCGGAGGCATTGATATTGATGTTCAGTCCGGGGATATAGTCGTTGCTTCCGGTGCAATCAGATATGAGCATACTTCAATGGAATATGCACCTATCGAATTTCCTGCAGTATCTGATTTGGAGATTGCTGTAGCACTTAAGGAAGCTTCAAATGAATTGAAAAATACGACTCATGTCGGTGTTGTTCAGTGTAAAGATTCATTTTATGGCCAGCATAGTCCGGAGAAGAGTCCGGTTTCATATGAACTTCTTGCAAAATGGGAGTCATGGAAAAGACTTGGAGTTAAGGCTTCAGAAATGGAATCAGCTGCATTATTTGTAATCGCATCAGCATTAAAATGCAGAGCCGGTGCCTGCTTCCATGTAATCTGGAATCAGGAAAGAGAGAAGGCAGGTCTTGATCAAAAGATGTCAGAAGATACTTCAATGTCAGTTAAGGTTGCAGTTGAAGCCATGAAAAAGATTATTATGTCAGATAAGAAATAAACCGGAGAACCGGATTGTTAAAACGAATAGGATAAGCAAAAGGGTAAGATAAGAAAAAGGTCACTTCTAACTGAAGTGACCTTTTCTCTTTTAAGATGTTTCTATTTATCCTGAAGACTTATATCATAACGGATTTTACTGATTCAAGTCTTCGTTATTTTTGTATCGCTGAACTATGTTCTGTATACGCTCCGAAGGATTAAGAAGATCGGAGATTGAAACATCATGATTTAAGGTATCGATGAGGTAAGCGATGTATTTACTTAAATCACAATTTATATACCATTCTTTACTAAGGAGCTCAGGAGTCTGATAAATAAGGTTTGTGGTTAAGACTCTTGAGATAAGTCCATTTTCATATGCATCGTCAAACTTTTGAAGACCATTTGTGAAAAGACCAAAAGTTGAGAAAATAAAAATTCTGTTGGCGTTACGTTTCTTAAGTTCTGTTGCAACCTCAAGAACCGAATCTCCTGATGAAATCATATCATCGATAAGGATGACATCTTTTCCGGATACGTCTGTTCCTAAGAATTCATGAGCAACAATAGGATTTCTTCCGTCAACAATCTTGGTAAAGTCTCTTCTCTTATAGAACATACCCATATCAAGACCAAGTACGTTTGCTACATATATAGCTCTGCTCATACCACCTTCATCAGGACTGACTACCATCATATGTGTCGGATCGAGTTCAAGTCCCTTAACGTTCTTAAGGAGACCTTTGATGAACTGGTAGGTAGGCTGAACAGTTTCAAAACCATGAAGAGGAATCGCATTCTGTACGCGTGGATCATGAGCATCAAAAGTAATAATATTATCAACGCCCATTCTTACCATTTCCTGGAGAGCAAGTGCACAGTCAAGAGATTCTCTTGCGGTACGCTTATGCTGTCTTGATTCATAAAGGAAAGGCATTATTACGGTAATTCTTCTTGCTTTACCACCTACGGCAGCAATGATTCTCTTAAGATCCTGATAATGATCATCAGGAGACATGTGATTTTCATGTCCACAAAGAGAATATGTTAAACTGTAATTTGCTACATCAACAAGAAGGTATAAATCAGTTCCACGTACGGATTCAAGAATCATACCCTTTGCTTCTCCGGAACCAAAACGGGGAACCTTTGCATTAAGCAGATATGAGTCCCTCTGATATCCGGCAAAAGCAAGACTTTCTTTGTGCTCACTTTCTCTTTGGGTACGCCATTTTACAAGGTACTCATTGACCTTTTCTCCGAGGTTCTTACAGCCTTCAAGAGGAATGATTCCCAAAGAACCAACAGGAATTGTTTCCAAATTACGAGTTTCTTCACGCGATGACATTGGATAGTCCTTTCTCTAATGGTTATTTATTCTTTTTTCTTTTCTGATGTCCGGACCGGTTATTTTATGGAAGGAGTATCTTTCAAGCAACCTTGAAAAAATACGATCCGCATAACGTTCCTGTAACTGTTGTAAATCCAGATTTGTTGATATGATAGTGGACTTACGACGACGGAATCGCTCATTAAGCAATGAGAACAACTCAGTTGCAACAGCATTGTTAGTCAACTCTGTACCCAGGTCATCAATAATAAGAAGATCCGAATCAAAAAGCTGACTGTGAATTGCATTTGATAAATTATAGTCGCCCCGGCCAAAAAGCATATCACTCATTACTCTGAATAATTCAGGGGAACTAAAATATATGACGGAGTAACCTTTATCAAGTAACTCCTTTGCAATACAACAGGAAAGAAACGATTTTCC
Source organism: Lachnospiraceae bacterium (assembly GCA_024403415.1). Classification (GTDB taxonomy): domain Bacteria; phylum Bacillota; class Clostridia; order Lachnospirales; family Lachnospiraceae; genus JAILLW01. The sequence goes on along the minus strand of JAKSRY010000001.1, from coordinate 115,999 downwards.
AGTACCAACGTTACCATAAAATAAAAGATTATCGTAGTCAATAGCAAAATTGTCTACAAATTTATGGCAGGAAGCTACCGCATTCTTAAAATGTAACAAATCTGAATCTTTGTAATACTCATAGGAGAGTATTTCGAAGTTATTATCCTTTATTATAGTACTCAATCCTGACTCTTCGCTCAGTTTATCGGATAATATTTTACGAAGACAGCTGCACTGCCCTGAAGAGATAAAACCGGTGTCTTTACACATGGGACACTCATAATGAATATCAAGATAATCTTCCGGTAAACCGGAGTTTACAAGAAGCTGTTTTTTCTTTTTTGTAAGTTCATCGATAGTTGTGCTGATTTCGGCTTTGGCATTTTTGTCACCAAGAAGAATTCTCTTGGTTAATGCAACAGAGCAGGAAGCAATTGAATCATCAATATCTTTATATTCAGGAATGACAGAGAAGACATAAGAAGTTCTCTCCTCCTGTTCCTGAAGAGCCTTAAACTGTTTATTTTGATATTTACGCATTATTGCGTCATATTCTTCACGACTAAACATACTAATTGGTGATAATATCCTTTTCTAATTGTTCGAAATCATACTGTCTTTGAGAAAACTGCTTAAAGGCCGGCTGAGAAACCGAAGCGGATGAAGCTTTTTTTCTCTTTTCGAAGGCAGTATCAAGAGCTACTATGTCAGATACATGATGGACATTGGACTTTTGCCAGCTTGAAAGGATCTTGTCAGCATATTCAAAACGGTGTGAATCCGTAGCCAGAACGGTCTTTTCACAGGCAGCCATAATAACATCCGATTCAAAACAATATTCTGTCGACCACTTCTTAATATATGCAGCTTCCTTATCGGTAGGGAAGGTGTTTTTGCCAAGCGCCTTCATAACTTCATAAACAATTTTATCATACTTTCCGGTATGGTTTGAAGCTTCTTTTGGAGTAGTAATTCCTTCGTCTGCCCAGGAAATAGCAACCTTTTCGATATAACGGAATTCTTTCTTTCCGCGACCTACACAATAGTCAAACAGATAGTCTATAAGATCGGCACTGAACTTGAGCTCGTCGTAGAAAAACATAACTGTCTGCATTTCTGAAGCAGAAAGAGTTTTGCCAAGATACTGCTCCACAACAAAAAGCAGTTCTTTAATTGTTGCATCAGACTTGAAACGAAGAAGGTCGTCAGCTGAATACTGAGGCTTGACGTGTTTAGGGCTCTCGACAGGAGCTGTCTTTGCAGCTTCTTCACCTCTTACAGGAAGAGGAACTACGGGAGCAAGGGAAACAAAAGGAGTTTCCTTTGCAACAATATCAAGTAAACGTACTCCGACAAGGGCCTTTGAATTATCAAAATCCAAAGAAAGAAGACCGGACTTCTCCCAGTAACGTAACGCTCTTAAAACATCCTTCTCTGTATAATTAAACTGATCTGCCAAATCTGAAATGCTGCAATTTTTGTTGGAACTAAAAACTCGTAAGAGATAAAGATATATTTTTATCTGTGCATCATTGGCATCCTTCATATACTGATCGATGAAGATATTGGATACCAAGGTTGCATCCTGAGAATATTCCTGATAAATCCTGAACTGACTCATTGTAACTACCAACCCACATTTTTATTCATATTTTTTAAGCAAGGTTATAGTAGCATAACTTGGTCTGATTGTGAATAGTAAAAAAGTCCAAAAACTCAGTGTTTTCAAGGGCTGACGGGCTTTTGTGGATAATGTGTATAAGGTGGATATCTTGCCCGAAATGTTCATTTTACTGAAAAAAATATCCACATTTTTGACATATATTTTTTAACTCAAAAATGTGGATAATGTGTATAAGTTTTATTTAACAAGGTTATCTGCGATATTTACAACGTTTCCGGCACCCATAGTTATCAACAAGTCATTTTGACTACAATTTTTTAAAACAAATTTTTCAATTTCACTAAAATCTGAAATATAGTAACTTTCTTTTCCGAGAGCCGTGAGTTTGTCACTTATATCTTTGGCACTTACGCCAAGTGTATCTGTTTCTCTTGCAGCATAAATATCTGTAAGTATTGTGGCATCTGCCAGAGTAAGCGCTTCAACGAACTCATCCAGAAAGGCTTTTGTCCGTGTATATGTATGTGGCTGGAAAATGCACCACACTTTCTTATGAGGATAATCTTTTGTTGCCGTAAGTGTTGCCTTTATTTCGGAAGGATGGTGGGCATAATCATCGACAACAGTAAATCCATTGACCTGACCGCGGAATTCGAATCTTCGTTTTGAACCCTTAAATTCTGAAAGTGCCTTCTTGGTCGACCGGCGGTCTACACAGAGAAAATCTGCAAGTGCAACTGCGGCAACTGCGTTCATTATGTTGTGTGAACCGGGGACTCTGAGAGAAAAGTCTTCAGGTTCGTGGTTTGGAGAATTCAAAGTGAAGTGACTTATTCCGTTACCGTCAAAGTGAATTCCGGAAGGATAATAATCCGAACGGCTGTCAGAACCGAAGGTGATGACTTTGGAATCAATGTCCTTTGTTATTTCATCAACATTCTCTATTTCTCCGTTTATGATTACAACACCGTTATCAGGTGAGAGCTTTGCAAAGCGATGGAAAGAAGAACGAATATCATCCAGATCCTTAAAGAAATCAAGATGATCTTCTTCGATGTTCAGTATTACGGAAGCCTTTGGGAAAAAGCTCAGAAAACTGTTAGTATACTCACAGGCTTCGGTTACAAAATAATCAGAATGACCTATACGGTAATTGCCGCCAATGGTTTCAAGCATCCCGCCGACAAGCAGTGTCGGATCTTTTTCGGATTTGAGCAAAATGTCGGAAATCATTGATGTAACCGTTGTTTTGCCATGAGTACCGGAAATTGCTATCGGAAGCTTGTAATTACGCATCATCTGTCCGAGAAGTTCTGCTCTTGTAAGCATCGGAATACCAAGAGAAGAAGCTTTTTTATATTCCGGATGATCAGAATGAATTGCTGCCGTATAGACAAAGACATCAACATCTTTCGTTATGTTTTCTTCACATTGTCCTATAAATATTCCGGCCCCGTTTTTGGAAAGATAATCAGTCAGTTCCGACTGCTGTCGATCTGAACCCGAAACATTAAAACCGGCATCCAGCAATATCTCGGCAAGTCCGCTCATACTGATTCCGCCGATTCCGCAAAAATATATATTTACGTGATTGTTAAAATCTATCTGATACATATGAAGACGCTCCTCAAAGTATATATTTTTATTGCAAAACACACTTTTTATAAAAGCAGAATAACAACTAACTTCTTATATTTAAAGCGATTCTGTTTGACATCTTGATTATAAAATAATTACGAAAAAATACAATGTTTAAATGCAGGATATAAATAGCAATAAACTATTTAGTCAATTTGTTCACATTTTTAGATTATTATGTTATAATTTTGTGTATATTAACCTCCTTGTTTTATTTTGGGGAGAGTATTTCGTTGAGGTGATTGGTATGGTTAAAAAAGAGATGATTGCTATGCTTTTGGCAGGGGGCCAGGGTAGCCGACTTGGTGTATTGACAACCAAGGTTGCAAAACCTGCCGTTTCTTTTGGTGGAAAATATAGAATTATCGATTTTCCGTTGAGTAACTGCATTAATTCAGGTGTAGATACAGTTGGTGTACTTACACAGTATCAGCCATTGAGACTTAATGCACATATCGGAATCGGTATTCCGTGGGATCTGGACCGTAATATAGGAGGTGTTTCAGTTCTTCCACCATATGAAAAGATGAATAATTCAGACTGGTACACAGGAACAGCTAATGCTATTTTCCAGAATGTGGATTATATTGACAGTTTTAATCCTGAATATGTTCTTATCCTTTCGGGAGACCATATTTACAAGATGGATTACGAAGTAATGCTTGATTTCCACAAGGAAAAGGGAGCTGAGGCAACAATTGCAGTTATGCCTGTTCCTATGGAAGAAGCAAAGCGTTTCGGTATCATGATTACAGATGAAGATCGTAAGATTACCGATTTTGAAGAAAAGCCTGAGAATCCAAGATCAAATCTTGCTTCAATGGGTATATATATCTTTAACTGGAAGACACTTAAAGAGGCACTGATTACAAATCAGAATCAGTCAGCACTTGACTTTGGTAAGCATATTATTCCTTATTGTCATGACAAGGGTTGCCCTCTTTATGCGTATGAGTTCAATGGATACTGGAAGGATGTAGGAACTCTTCAGTCATACTGGGAAGCAAATATGGAGCTTATCGATATTGTTCCTGACTTTAATCTTTATGAAGAATACTGGAAGATTTATACAAGAGCAGCAATTCTTCCTCCTCAGTATTTATCTGAAGAAGGATTTGTTGAAAAGAGTATTATCGGTGAAGGCTCAAGCATCTACGGTAAGGTATACAATTCAGTAATCGGATGCGGTGTTACAATCGGAAAAGATACAGTTGTAAGAGATTCAATTATTATGAACCAGTCAGAAATCGGTGAAGGCTGTGAAATTAATAAGACAATCATTGCCGAGGACACAATCGTTAAGAACAACGTAAGAACCGGTATCGGTGAAGAAGTTGAAAATGAGACTGATCCTCACATCTATAATCACGGACTTGTATGTATAGGTGAGAGAAGTATCGTTCCTTCGGGAGTTACAATCGGAAAGAATGTTTGCGTATTTGGCGAAACTACTGATGAAGACTATGTAGACAAGACATTGGCATCAGGAAGAACATTGAATAAGGTAGGTGGATCAAAGTGAGAGCAATCGGTATAGTTTTAGCAGGTGGCAATAGCTATCGAATGAAGGAATTATCACAAAAAAGAGCGGTATGTGCAATGCCGATTGCCGGCAGTTACAGAAGCATAGATTTCGCATTAAGTAATATGACCAACTCAAATATACAGAAGGTCGCAGTACTGACTCAGTATAATGCAGGTTCATTAAATGAGCATCTTAATTCTTCAAAGTGGTGGAATTTTGGTCGTAAGCAGGGAGGTCTGTTTGTATTCACTCCAACTGTTACTGCAGAAAACAATTTCTGGTACAGAGGAACAGCAGATGCCATAGCTCAGAACCTTGCATTCCTTAAAGACAGTCATGAACCTTATGTTGTTATTACATCAGGTGACTGTGTTTATAAGCTTGATTACAATAAGGTTTTGGAATATCACATTGAAAAGAAAGCAGATATTACAGTTGTATGTAAGGATATGCCTGCCGGAGTTAATGTTGAACGTTTCGGAACTGTAAGAATGAACGAAGAAGCCCGTATCGAAGAGTTTGAAGAAAAGCCTGTTGTTGCAAAATCAAATACTATTTCATGCGGTATATATGTTATCAGACGTCGTCAGCTCATTGAGATGATTGAAAAGAGCATTGAAGAAGACAGATTTGATTTCGTTAAGGACATTCTTATCAGATATAAGAATATGAAGAGAATCTATGGTTATAAGATGAACACCTATTGGAGCAATATTGCTACAACAGAAGATTATTTTAAGACCAATATGGATTTCCTTAAGAAAGATATTCGTGATTACTTCTTCAAAGAATATCCGGATATTTATTCAAAGGTTGATGATCTTCCTCCGGCTAAATACAATTACGGTTCAAAAGTATCAAACAGCCTTGTTTCATCAGGATGTATTGTAAATGGTGAGGTTGAGAATTCTGTAATATTCAAGAAAGCATACATTGGTAACAATTGTGTTATTAAGAATTCCATTATTCTTAACGATGTTTACATCGGAGATAATACTCACATTGAAAACTGTATTGTTGAGAGTCATGGAACTTTGAGAGCCAATTCGAACCTTGTCGGCGAGAATGGAATCAAGATTGTTATTGAAAACAATGACAGATATGTGATTTAAGAATTTAAGTTAAGGAAAGCTTTGAAAGGCGGCCAATGGCCGCCTTTTGAATGAGTGTGAGTTATGTATATAATTGCAGGATTGGGAAATCCGACTAAAGAATATGACAATACAAGACATAATATAGGATTCAGGCTTATTGATGAACTGGCACAGAAGCATGGAATAACAGTAGGATCCCTTGGACACAGAGCCATAACAGGAAAAGGTGTTATTAATGGTCAGAAGGTTATGCTGGTTAAGCCAATAACCTATATGAATCTGTCAGGCGAAAGCATACGAGAGATAGCAGATTACTATAAGGTTGATGTTGAGAATGAACTTATAGTTATATCTGATGATATCAATCTGCCTCCCGGATACATACGTGTAAGACCGAACGGATCCGCAGGGGGACACAACGGTCTTAAAAACATTATTAAAATGACGGGAACCGAAAACTTCAGCAGAGTCAGGATTGGTGTCGGAGAGAAGCCGGCCAAAATGGATCTGGCAGACTATGTTCTCGGACATTTTTCAAAAGAAGATGAGATTGAAATGAAAGATGGTATAGCTAAGGCTATAGGTGCCATAGAGCTTATACTTGAAGATAATACGGAAAAAGCAATGAACCTTTACAATAAAAAGGTTAAAAAGGTATCGGAAACGACACAAAATTCTGATGCAGAGTAAAAGTGTGAAGACATTTTAATGCAGAATATGATATATTATCTGTCATAGTACAAAAGGAAGATGACTGCGTATATTTTTATATGCCGGAGATAATAAATAGGAGTATTTGTCAGTGAAAAAATTATTAACGATTATATTGTGTATAGCGACTGTGTTAACCGGCTGTTCCTTTGCGGAAGAGACCAGTGACCTTGTTTTTGAAGAAATTATTAAGGATACTGACGAAGAACTGAAATTTGATTTTGACAGACCTATAATCTCGGAAGATATATTTGCTCTTGGCCCTGAAATTGCAGAGACTGAAGAGGAAGTTAAAGATTCACCTATCGAACCGGATGAGGAATTTGATAATCCGGACGGTTATGCACCGAGTGTTAAGCACAATAATGATTATTTTGTTCAATATGAGGATGCTATTATTTTCAGACTCGCCAAACTGGATGATACTGACCAGTATTATATGCCTTATCCTGATGGTGTTTTCGAAGATGAATACAATGGGCATACAAATTTGTATATGTATTATCCCAATACAGGGAAGCTTGTAGAACTGACTGAAGAAAACGGATTTAGCGGCGATAATGGTTTTGGAAAACTTATCATATCCAATGATATGTTATATATTTCCAAAATCAAAGATGTTAATGATTATTCTTCCGGATTTAATGCAGCAAGATATCAGTTATCAAAGCTTAGCAAGGATGGCCGTGCAGAAGAAATAAGCTGTACGGAAATTCTTGGAACTGACTCAATCGGGAAAAATGTTGTAGTTTTTAATGAGGATTCACGTGAAATAAAAGTATACAACGACGAAGGACCGGAATCGGTATATACCGAGGACGTATGGACTTATGTGTATTATGTAGGAAGTGACAGAAACAGAATATATTATGTAGATGTTGAGCCTCTGGATGATGAGTATAACTGTCAGATGCTGGTGGAAGCAAATATTAAGACAGGAGAGAAGAAAAAGATAGGTATTGTGCCCTACAGAGAATACAGAGCGGATTATGATGTTGTTACACAGACACAGTTTCTTGATGGACAGCTGTTCTTTACAATAGGCTTTTTCAATGGAGAAGGCGCAGACAAGTTCTGCCGTAGCGTAAGCTACTGTCATGCCGCTATGGGAAAGACCACTTCGGCAAGGGATGTTACACCACCTAAATCAAAATTTGAAAGGTTTGGGGAATTCTTAAATCCACCCAAGTTCAGAGTTGAAACGGGAAAATCCGGTAAATATGGTGTTAAACTGTGCGATGGTATACCGGGAGAAGCCGGAGTTGATGATAAAGGACACATTGGATACTACAACGAAAAGGGTGAACTGGTTCCTGTGGCCTCAGGATTTCAGGCCGAATACAGCGAAGCAAATCCAAATGCAATGGTTGTTTCAAAGGCAAGTCTCATAGGTGATAAGATATATGTCCTTCAGAACAGACTTAAAATGGCAAGTCCCAATGTTTATAAAAGAACGGGCACAGAGGCTGTTATGGTAGATATTAATACCGGTGAGAAGACAGTCATTAAAACCATTTCGGTATAATTTGGCAGATTGTTTACGTGAAGACGTATAAAAATACAGATAGATGAGAACACTTACACAGATTTTAGGGCAGTCAGAAGAGATTGCCAAAGTGATACAGGAACTTAATAGTCCCGAAGCGATAATAGCAGCAGAGGGATTTACCGAATCTTCAAAGCCCCACCTGATGGCAACACTGGGTGAGGGCTTTAAGTATGTTCTGGTTATTGCAGCAGATGATCTTAAGGCTAATCAGATTGCTGCCGGATACAAAATGTTCAGCAGAAATGTATGTTTATATCCTGCTAAAGATATGATGTTCTACCAGGCTGATATCAGGGGAAATGAGCTTACTGTAGAAAGAATGAAGTGCCTTCGCAGAATTATGGAGGGTAAACCTACAGTCATAGTAACTACTTTTGATGCACTTATGACACCAATTCCCCCAATAGACGTATACAGAGACAGCATTCTTAAAATATCTAAAACATCGGTCATTGATGAAAAAGCCCTTGCAAGCAAGCTTGTGATGATGGGATATCGTAAGAATTACCAGGTAGAAAGTCCCGGCGAATTCAGTATTCGTGGAGGAATTGTAGACATATTTGAACTTACGGAAGAAAATCCCTACAGAATTGAGTTATGGGGTGAGGATATTGAATCTATAAGAAGTTTTGATGTTTCCACTCAGCGTTCAATTGAGAATTTATCATCAATAAGCATATTCCCTGCTTCCGATATTATCTTAAAGAATTCTGAACTTGAAAGCGGAATAAGCAAAATAGGAGAGGAAGCCTCTGCATATTCGGAACAGCTGCGAAAAGCTTTTAAGACAGAAGAAGCACACCGGGTGGAAGTGAACTTCAGGCAGCTGCGAGAGGAAGTTCTTGAATTCAGAAATACTTTTAATATAGACGGATATATCAGTTATTTCTTTGAAAAGACATCCACATTTGCTGAACTTTTTGACATAGACAAAACAATAATATATATAGATGAGCCGCTGAGAGTTTACGAGCATGCGAAGGCTGTTGAAACAGAATTCTTTGATAATATGACCCACAGACTTGAAAAAGGATATATTCTTCCGGGTCAGCTTAAACTTTTTAACAGTGTTGAAGATACATCATTTTCAATAAAAAAATTCAGGATCGTGTATCTTGAGGAGCTTGGGCTTTCAAATACGCTTAAGAACGAATATCTTATTCCGAAGAAGACCATTAAATATTCGGTTAAACCAATACAGTCCTACAATAACAGCTTTGAAGGGCTGATCAGGGATCTTTCAAAATACAGAAAAGACAAGTATAAAGTCTTAATCCTTTCGGGCTCAAGAACAAGAGCGGAAAGACTTGCAAAAGACCTGAGTGATAATGAAATAGTATCTTTTTATACCAATAATCCCGATAGGGAACTTATGCCGGGAGAGGTTGAAACCTACCATGGCTATGCTCTTAAGGGATATGAATATCCGGAACTTAAGCTTGCTGTTATTTCGGAGACAGATATCTTTGGAAACGACAGAAAAAACAAAAAGCGAAAGAAAAGATATGACGGACAGAAAATTCAGGACTTTAATGAACTGTCTGTTGGCGATTATGTAGTTCATGAATTTCATGGACTTGGAATATACAGGGGAATAGATCAGATTGCCGTTGAGGGAATCAAGAAAGATTATATTAAGATTGAGTATAAAGATAATGGCAGTCTCTATGTTCCTGCGACCAATCTCAGCGTACTTCAGAAATATGCTTCAGCAGATGCGGCCAAGCCAAAGATAAACAAGCTTGGATCACAGGAGTGGTCAAAAACAAAAGAAAAGGTGCGTATGGCGACGGCCGAAGTTGCTAAGGATTTAGTAAATCTTTATGCAAAGAGAATGGCTGTTAAGGGATATCAGTACGGAAAAGATACCGTATGGCAGAAAGAATTTGAAGAAATGTTTCCTTATGAGGAGACAGAAGACCAGCTGACAGCTATCGAGGCAGCGAAGAAAGACATGGAAAGCACCAAAATAATGGACCGACTTATATGTGGGGACGTTGGCTTTGGTAAGACTGAGATTGCGATAAGAGTTGCTTTTAAGGCTGTTCAGGAGGGAAAACAGGTTGTTTTCCTTGTTCCGACAACAATTCTTGCCCAACAGCATTTTGATACATTTAGGGAAAGAATGAAAAATTATCCTGTGAGAATTGAAATCTTAAGCAGATTCAGGACGCAGGGAGAAATAAGAAACACACTTTCAGAACTTAAAAAGGGCCTTGTGGATATTGTTATTGGCACACACAGAGTTCTTAGCAAGGATGTGGAATTTAAGGATCTTGGACTGCTTATCATAGATGAAGAGCAGAGATTCGGTGTAACACATAAGGAAAAAATAAAGAAATTAAAAGAGAATGTTGATGTTCTTACATTAACGGCAACTCCTATTCCGAGAACTCTTCACATGAGTCTTGTCGGTATTAGAGACATGTCTCTTCTGGAGGAGGCGCCAAACGAGCGTCAGCCTATTCAGACCTATGTTATGGAGTATAACGAAGAGATGGTGAGAGAAGCCATCGTTCGTGAACTTGCCCGCAGAGGACAGGTTTATTATGTTTATAACCGTGTCAATAATATTGATATGGTTACAGATTCTTTAAGACAGCTTGTTCCGGAGGCCAGGATAGAATTCGCACATGGTCAAATGAGCGAAAAAGATCTTGAATATATTATGTATCAGTTCGTTAATCATGAAATAGACGTGCTGGTTTCTACTACAATTATTGAGACGGGAATGGATATTTCAAACGTTAATACGATGATTATTCACGACTCTGACAGACTTGGTCTTTCCCAGCTTTATCAGCTTAGAGGACGTGTCGGACGAAGCAATCGTACTGCTTATGCTTTTATGATGTATAAGCGGGACAGACTTCTTAAGGAAGAAGCCGAGAAGAGACTTTCTGCAATTAAGGAATATACTGAGCTTGGTTCGGGCTTTAAGATTGCAATGAAGGATCTTGAAATCAGAGGTGCGGGAAATCTTCTTGGAAAGTCACAGCATGGACATATCGAAGCAGTTGGCTATGAATTGTACTGCAAAATGCTTAATGAGGCTGTTCAGACTCTGAACGGGGTTGAGATTGCAGAAGACTTTGACACACTGATCGATCTTGATGTCGATGCATATATTCCGTCTGAATATATTGTCAATGAAGTTCAGAAATTGGATATTTATAAAAGAATTGCCGGAATTGAAACAGAGGACGAAGCTGTCGACATGAAAGAAGAGCTAATAGACAGATTTGGAAAGGTTCCGGTATGCGCTGATAATCTGTTAAGAATAGCACTGATCAGGGCTAAGGCTCATAAACTGTGTATGTCAGAGGTGAGCGGTCGTGATGGAAAACTTGTATTTTCTGTCAGAAAAAATGCCATGCTTAATCCTGATGGAGTAATTAATCTGTTCAAGAAGCACACTAAGCTTTCATTTAGCAACAAAACGAATCAGTTTATTATTACTTATAAAAAAACAGGTCTTATTGAACGTGATGAAAGAGAACTTTTAAAACTGACGGAAGAATTGATCGATGATATGAGTCAGGAATTGCTGGACCGGTAAGAATATGTATTAACAATATTAAAATCCTCAGAGCAGTCTGAGGATTTTTGTATATGGAAAGCTGATAATTGTTAATTATAAATACTTTATCACATTGATAATCTGTTGTTTGCTTTGAGCATAATATGTTGAAAACATATACCAAAATATAGTATTATAGTAGCGATATGCTAACGTGGGTTAGTATGATTTTATATCGGTTTTTCGAATAGACAGGAGATGCTATGAGCGTTAAAGATGTGTTAGATATGATTGGCGGACTTGCATTATTCCTATATGGAATAAATGTAATGGGAGAAGGCCTTAAAAAGACTTCCGGTGGTAAACTTGAAGCAATTCTCGGAAAAATCACTTCCAATAAAGTAGTTTCTGTTTTGATGGGAGCTCTGGTTACCGCGTTTATGCAGTCCTCATCGGCGACCACGGTTATGATAGTAGGTTTTGTTAATTCCGGAATTATGGAATTGTCAAAAGCCGTGTATGTTATTATCGGAGCCAATATTGGTGCAACAATTACCCCATGGATTATGTCATTGGGAGTTGGGTCTGCCGCAGCATCGGGAATGTCTTTCCTCGATTTCCTGAAACCCGCATATTTCTCACCTATTCTTGCCATTATCGGTGTGTTTATCATATTGATATCAAAGAAAGATAAAAATAAGAATCTTGCCAAAATATTTGTTGGTTTTGCAGTATTGATTTTCGGAATGAAAATGATGTCAAATGGTGTTGAGCCTATCGGAGAAACCGAAGGATTCAAAGCAGCCATGACAATGTTTACTAATCCGATTCTTGGTACGCTTGTCGGAATTGCACTTACCGCTATAATTCAGTCTTCTTCAGCAACTGTCGGTATGGTTCAGGTCCTTTCAGGGCAAGGCCTTATTACATATGGAGCCGCAATTCCCATAATGGTTGGTGCAAACATCGGAACCTGTGCAACAGCGCTTTTATCCAGCATCGGTACAGGAAGAAATGCCAGAAGATCGGCTTTGGTACATTTCTTCTATAATATAGTCAGAGGAATTCTGTTCCTTATTGTTTTCTACACGTTACATTACTTCATAGGCTTTAATGATCTGTTGGATGCAAATGCAAGTGCCGTTGGTATTGCAGCTTTCTATACTGCATTAAGTATTGCTTCGGCTGTTGTTTTGTTCCCTGTATCACAGTTGTTTGTTAAGATGTCATACAAGGCACTTCCTCTCAACGAGGAGGAGAAGGAAAAGAGCGATCTTGATGCCAGCAAAATTTTACAGCATCTTGATGACAGATTCCTTAACAGCCCGGGTCTTGCTATTGAACAATGTAAGCAGGTTGTTGCAGAGATGGCTCAATATACAAGAGAAGGATTGTTCCTTTCTTTTGAACTTCTGGATGAATATAAGGATAAGAAGGCCAATAAGATATGTGACCTCGAAGATCTGGTAGATAAGTATGAAGATCAGCTTGGAAAATATCTTGTAAAATTAAGTTCTAAAGATATGTCAGATGAGAATTCCAAGACATTGTCAATGATTCTCCACTGTATCGGAGATTTGGAACGTATCTCAGACCATTCATGCAATATCATGGAATCCGCAAGAGAAGCTGCAGACAGAAAGGACGGAGGTTTCTCTAAGAAGGCTCAGGAAGAAATGAAAATATTCATTGATGCCATTAAAGAAATTGTTAACATGTCCTTTGATTCACTTATCAATAACGATAGAGTTTTGGCATCTAAGGTCGAACCTCTTGAAGAAGCTATTGATGGAATTAATATCGAAATTAAGAAGCACCATATTAAGAGACTTCGTAAAGGTAAGTGTTCGATAGAAATGGGATTTGTTCTTTCGGATGTATCAACGAACTTTGAGAGAGTATCTGATCACTGTTCAAACATAGCACTTTCTGTTATGCAAAAAGACGAAGAAGAACTTGGTGTTCATGAGTTTGAAAATGCTATTATCAGTAAAGACAATGAAGAATTCGCACGTATGGTTATGTACTATTCGGAAAAATACAACATTTCTTCAAAGGATGATAGTAAGGAACAGCCCGTTGAATGGGAAAAGTCAAATAAGAAATAATTGATTGGAAGAGGTAAATATATGAATACTCCGGCATATGCAGGGGGTACTCCCGTCAGGAATACTCCGATTGGATATGGACATCAGTATATAGACGATGCAGATATAGAGGCAGTTGTTTCTGTCCTTAAGAGTGATTATCTTACCTGCGGACCTGAAATAGAAAAATTTGAAAAGAAGCTGTGTGACATTACAGGTGCCAAATATGCAGTTGCGGTAAGTAACGGAACTGCTGCACTTCATATAGCATGTATGGCAGCAGGCGTTAAGCCGGGAGATGAAGTGATAACCACTCCGATAACCTTTGCGGCATCTGCAAACTGTGCCCTTTATTGTGGAGCAAAACCTGTTTTTGCGGATATAAATCCTGAAACATATAATATTGATCCCGATGAGGTTATCGCGAAGACTACTTCAAAGACAAAGGCAGTTGTTGCGGTGGATTATACAGGACAGTCAGTTGAGCTTGACAGACTTCTTGCGCACTGCAGAGCTAACAATATAACACTTATTGAAGATGGTGCCCATGTGATTGGTACTAAATATAATGGACAGCCAAATGGTTCCATAGCGGATATGACCACTTTCAGTTTCCATCCGGTTAAAACAGTAACAAGTGGTGAAGGCGGAGCCGTAACAACAAATTCTAAAGAATTATATGAAAAGCTCTTATTATACAGATCTCACGGAATAACAAGAAAACAGGAACTGATGACTAAAGAGTCTGAAGGCCCTTGGTACTATCAGATGATTGATCTTGGGTATAATTACAGAATGACTGATATTCAGGCAGCTCTTGCATCAAGTCAGCTTGATAAGCTTCCGATGTTTTCAGCAAGGAGAAAGGAAATCGTTAAGAAGTATGACGAAGCCTTTTCGAAGATACCTTCTATTTTTGTACAGAAAGAAATACCTGAATCTGATACTACAAGACATCTGTATATTTTGAGAATCGTTCCTGAAAAACTTAAAATTGACAGATTAGAGTTCTTTAAGGCATTGGCGGCAGAGAACATATTCTGTAATGTGCACTATATACCGGTATACAGACTTCCATATTATGAAAATTTAGGATATCCGGAAGGACTGTGTCCGAATGCAGAGAAACTGTATTCGGAAATGCTCACATTACCGCTTTTTTATTCAATGAGTGATGAAGACGTTGAATCGGTTATAAAGGCAGTTACAAGAATTGCAGAGTATTATGCAATTTAGGCATGGATTATCATTTTTGATTCCAAAAGGAAACAGGGTGGTTAACACTAATGGATAATATGTTTGAAAACGGAAAAAGAATATACGATTTTGCAGCAAAAATATTTCCAATTGCGAGGTCCATTACAGGTGATGGAGTGAGAAAAACTCTTTCAATGATAAACGAAGAAATCGCGGAATCAGGTTATTCACTTAATATTCTTGAGATTCCTTCAGGTACTGCAGTGTTCGACTGGACTGTTCCGAAGGAATGGGTTATCAGAGAGGCCTATATTGAGAATGAGAACCATGAAAAGATTATAGATTTTAAAGAAAATAATCTTCATGTTTTAGGTTATTCCATTGCGGTAGATAAGTGGGTTCCACTCTCTGAATTATTAGATCATGTATATACTGAGGAGACACTTGAGGATGCAATTCCTTATGTGACGAGTTATTACAAGGAAAGATATGGCTTTTGCATGAGTGAGAATATGAAGCGCTCGCTCAAAGAGGGCAACTACCATATGTATATAGACTCGGAGCTGAAGGATGGGTCCCTGACAATCGGAGAACTTATTATTCCATCAACAACAGGCTCTGAAGAAGAGATAATGATTTCAACATACACATGCCATCCATCAATGGCAAATAATGAATGTTCGGGACCTGCTCTTTCAACAGCTTTGATAAGATATGTAGCTTCACTTAAGCATAGGCGTTATGCATACAGATTTATTTTTAATCCTGAGACTATTGGTTCAATATCATATTTAAGTCTCAAGCTTCCGGAACTTCAAAAGAAGGTTAAAGCAGGATTTGTTCTTTCATGTGTTGGAGATGATAAGGATTATTCATTTATTCCTTCAAGATATTCCGACACGCTTGCTGATATGGTTATTAAGAATGTTTTGTCCTTTAAGGATAAACATACAGAATACAGCTTCCTTGACAGAGGCTCAGATGAGCGTCAGTACTGTTCACCGGGTGTTGATCTTCCATTCATAGGATTTTGTCGTTCGAAGTACGGCTGTTATCCGGAATATCATACCTCCAAAGATGATATGACAATAGTGTCACCTTCGGGATTTGAAGGTTCATACAGTGCGATGTGTGAGGTCATTAATGCGCTTGAATATAATCTGCATTATAAGACCACAGTATTCTGCGAGCCGCAGCTTGGAAAGAGAGGACTGTATCCTACAGTTTCCAAGAAGGGAAGCTATGACAGTGTTCTTGCAATGAGAGATCTGATAGGATATTCAGACGGAAGGAACAGTCTTATAGAGATTAGTAATATTATTAAGGTTCCGGTTAAGGAACTGATACCTATAGTAGATAAACTCATGGACGGCGGACTTTTGACAGCTGCCGAAAATGAATCAGAATAGTGAGGGATGAAATTATTATGAGTATTCTTGAGATATTAAAAAATATTAAACCCGATGCAGATTTTGAAGGCTGCTGTGATTTTATAGCAGCTTCTCTTTTGGACTCTTATGAAATAGTTGAGCTTGTTGAAGCACTTGAAGAAGAATTCGGAGTTTTTATAGACGGAATGGAAATCCTTCCTGAGAATTTCGTTTCAATAGAAGCTATACAGGCGCTGGTAGACAGAAGCGAGAAGCAGTAGGCAGCATTTATTTTTATACTATGATTTGCTTTTAGTAATAAAAGAAAATTATTAAAGGAGACTGCCGTATCTGAGGTAAGAAAATGCTTAAATATTTTGATAACATGCCGGAAGGCGCAATTAAAAAAGGTGATGTTCTTTATGTAATATCCGATATACTTGAACTGTCAAAGCAGGAGAGAATCCTTAAGAACAGGTTTGACAGAGACGAGTTTATTAATTGCCTTCAGGAAATGGTAGGAGAGGAAGGAACTCTCCTTTTTCCAACTTTTAACTGGGATTTTTGTAAAGGAATTGCTTTTGACTATAATAACACACCCTCTAAAACAGGCGCATTAACATCGTTTGCGCTTAAAAGACCTGATTTTAAGAGAACACGTCACCCCCTCTACTCTTTTGCGGTATGGGGTAAAGATGCCGACAAACTTGTGGAAATGACAAATATCAATTCCTTTGGAGAAGGTTCTGTTTTTGATTACATGAATAAGGTTAACGCTAAGTCCTTTGTTATCGGACTTCATGTACTGGATGGCATGACATACGTTCATCATGTGGAAAATATAGTCGGAGTACCTTTCAGATATAATAAAAAGTTCGTAGCGCCATATATTGATAAGGATGGAAATGAAAGCGAATACATGGCAACAATGTATGTTCGTGATCTTGATATGAATGCAGAAGAAATTGAGCAGTTTAAGCCACTTTCGGACATTCTTGAAAAAGATGGAGTTTCAAAGACCTGGTATTGGAATACTGTTCAGTTCCATGCACTTTCATTAAGAGAACTGGATGATTATGTAAGGCGCGATATTAAGGAAAATGACAGCCGTAATCTGTATGTTTATAATCATATTGATAAGGTACCCGGAGAGGAAGATCCAAGAAAGATAGATTAAGAAACTATTGTTTGGAAAGTGACGGATGTCAAAGGTCAAATATTCGTAAATCAACTTATAAGAGGAAATAATAATGTTAATCAACGTACTGACATATCTTGAAGAAACAGCTAAAAGATTACCGCAGAAACCGGCTTTCGAAGATGAAACCGGTTTTTATTCGTATTCGCAGATGGTTGAAATAGGAAAGAGCATAGGAACCTGTCTTTCAAAATATGAATACCGGAACAAGCCGATAATTGTATATCTCGATAAGGGAATCAGGGTTATTTCTTCTTTTATGGGTATTCTTTATAGCGGTAACTTCTACAGCCCTATTGATACAGGCATGCCGGTCGAAAGAGCAAAAACAATTTTAAGTGTTGCTACACCTCCTGTTATCATTACAGATGCTGAGCACAAAGATACAGTAAGTCAGATGCTGACAGATCTGTCACTTTCTGACAGTACTGAGATTCTCATATATGATGATATTATTTCAGTTACTCCGGATGAAGAAAAGCTTCATAAGATCAGAAAAAGTGTTATTGATATGGATCCGATATATGTTCTCTTTACAAGTGGATCTACCGGAATTCCGAAAGGTGTTGTTATAACCCACCAGTCGGTTATAGATTATACAGAATGGGTTACAGAAACCTTTAATATTACAGAGGAAGACAGCTTCGGAAATCAGGCACCTTTCTATTTTGATAATTCAATTCTTGATATTTATACGGGAATTAAGAATGGTGCAACGGTATATATTATTCCGAAGGAATGCTTTTCATTTCCTGCTAAAATGATGGGATACCTGAACGAGAAGAAAATCACCACGATATTCTTTGTTCCGTCAGCCCTTTGCAATATAGCAAGAATGAGAGTTCTTCCAAAGGCTGAACTTCCATATCTCAAGAAGATTTTGTTCTGTGGAGAAGTAATGCCAAACAAATATCTGAATATTTGGCGTAAATATAAAAAGGACGCTTTATATGCAAACCTGTATGGCCCTACGGAAATCACAGACGTATGTACAGCTTATATTGTTGACAGAGAGTTTGCGGATGATGAATCGCTGCCTATAGGAAAGGCCTGTGACAATACAGATATAGTTATTATTACCGATGATAACAAATATGCCGAAAAGGGAGAACTGGGAGAACTTTGCGTACGTGGAAGAAGCATTGCTCTTGGCTATTATAAAAACCCAGAAAAGTCAAACGAAGTATTTGTTCAGAACCCGGTAAACACCGAATATCGTGATATCATTTACAGAACCGGTGATGTTGTTAAGTTAAATGAGTACGATGAAATCATCTATTGCGGAAGAAAAGATTTTCAGATTAAGCATATGGGTCACAGAATCGAACTTGGTGAAATTGAAACAGCAGCTGATGCACTTGCTGCAATGGAAACCTGTGCCTGCATATATGATGATGAGAAGCAGAAGATTGTATTTTTCTACAAAGGTAAGCTGACCGAAGAAGAAATAAAGGCAAACTTTGAAGCAAAGGTGCCTGAATACATGATTCCGAATGTGATGATTCAGATTAAGGAATTTCCATATAATGCAAACGGAAAGATAGACAGGAAAGAATTAAAGGCAAGATACAGTCAGATGTAGATTGACGTAGAAACGAAAGGCTATGTAGCCTATCTTTTGGTAGATAGCGGAATGTTTTAGCAGACAAAGGAAATAATGAGCAGAGTATATATTTGTCATACCTTCTACCACGCATATATTGCTGTAGTTAAGGAACTGAATATGGGAAAGGATCACTTTGGCGAGGCTACTCTGATACTGAGTACCATGTCAAATGATTTTGGAAATCTGAAGGCGCGTGTTGAAAAAACAGGTGTCTTTAAGGATGTGTATATGTTTGACGAAAAGGCTGATGTTACATTCCCGGAGGTTATGAAATATCATGTCGACAGGGGAAATCAGATATCAAACCTGATTCAGAGAATCAAGTATACGAAGCTCCTTGGCAAGATGCAGGAGCCTTATGTTCCCGTTGATTTGAAGAAATATGATGAGGTTAACGTTTTTTGTGATTCAGATCCGATTGGCTTTTATCTGAATTACAAAAAGATACGTTATCACTCAATTGAGGATGGTCTTAATACCTGTGCGCTTTGTGACCAGGCGCTTATTACGAATAAGGGAGCTTTCAAACTCAAGAAGTTCATGTCGAAGCTTGGACTTATTATGATTGAGAACGGATATGCCCGTTACTGTATTGATTTTGAGGTCAACGATATCTCAAAGAATCCTCATCCGCCTAAAAATATAGTGGAGAAGAATCGAAATGAGATGTTTGCTCTGCTGTCAGAAGAAGATAAGAAGATTCTTGTTTCAATGTTTATTGAAAATTCAGAAGAACTGTTGGAGAAACTTTCATCAGGAAACGGAAAGCCATGCGTGATGATTCTTACAGAACCGTTGTGTGAGCTTGATGTAAGAAAGAAGCTTTTTGGTGACATCATTGATGAGTACAAGGATACACATACTGTAATAATTAAGCCACATCCGAGGGATGTTCTTGATTATGAAAAGGAATTTGAAAATCTTATTGTAATTAAGGGAAAGTTCCCAATGGAGGTTATGAATCAGATTTCAAGTCTTCATGTAAGCAAACTGATTTCGGTTATTACACAGGTTGATGCAATTCAGTTTGCGGATGACATAGTGTATCTTGGATTTGACTTTCTGGATAAATATGAGGCTCCCGAAATCCACAGGGAGAATGAGAGTCTTTAATATATGTGGCAGTATAAAATGGTTATATGAGCAATTGGAAAAATAAAGTTGTAATACTTGTAAGAACTTGGGAATTAAGATATTACTTCATGGAGTTTTAGAATGTTATTATCGATAATTGTACCTGTTTATAATATGGCGGGTGAACAAAAACTTAATCATTGCCTTGATTCACTGGTGG
This sequence comes from Lachnospiraceae bacterium, assembly GCA_024403415.1. Taxonomy (GTDB): domain Bacteria; phylum Bacillota; class Clostridia; order Lachnospirales; family Lachnospiraceae; genus JAILLW01. The sequence continues at coordinate 95,604 of JAKSRY010000001.1, read as the reverse complement.
CTCAGACCATTGAAGATTATGAAATTATAGCGGTTGATGACTGCTCTACCGATAATTCCTATGAAATATTGAAGGAGTACGAAGCAAAGTACAGTGACAGATTCAAGGCAATTCATTCTGAGGTAAATTTACATCAGGGCGGTGCCAAAAATATAGGAATTCGTGAAGCTAAAGGCGAATGGATTGGTTTTATTGATGCAGATGACTGGATTAATCCCAGGATGTACGAAAAGCTTATTAATAAAGCTAATGAGACAGGCGCAGACTGTGTTGGATGTGATTATTCGCTTGTCAATGAATATACTTTCGAGATTGGGCAGATAGATCACAACAGTTCCGTTGATCAGACAGGTGTGCTTGGAGATTCCCAGAAGAAGAGCCTGATTCTTGACAGTGGTTCTTTGGTAGTTAAGATTTATAAGAAAAAGATGATTATAGATAATGACTTGTTCTTCCCTGAGAAGATATTTTATGAAGATAATGCGATGAGCAATTCATATCTTCTTCTGAATAAGCATTATGAATATATTCAGGAACCTTTGTATTACTATTATCAGCACAATGCATCGACAGTACATACAATAACCAAGGAGCGATGCGAAGACAGAATGCAAGCCGGACGTGTAATGATTGAAGAAGCAAAAAGACATGGCTTTTATGATGCATATCTGCCGGAGATTGAATATAAATTTACATTGCTGTTTTATATAAATACACTTTTTTCGTACATGCCGGGCATTAAACATCCAAAGTATGGTTTCGTAAAGAAAATGGGAAAGGAACTGAAGCAGTATTTCCCAAAATTCGAAGAAAACACTTATTATGTGGAAAAAACTCATCCGGAAGAGAAAAAGCTGATTCACATGCAGCAAAAATCAACACTGTTGTTTCTTGTGTATTATAAGCTTCTTTGGACATACAGAAGACTCAGAGGGAAGAAGTAGTCTTTCAATTGCATTATAGAGAGAATTTTATTAGGGCCTTTCGATTTGATCGAAAGGCCCTTTTTGTTATGGCGACGAGGAAAATCGACTGTATGCTTGCATGCAAGGAGATTTGACGACCGCTAATCATAGATGCTACTCGCAAAGCGTGTTGCATCTATGTTACACGCCCTTCAAGTTACAGTGCATTTTACAAATACCCCCAAAAGTAGTAAACTATTATGGATTATGGAATACTATGCGAAAGTGTCGGAATAAGGAAACTTTAATATGAAAAAGATACTTAAGAAGCTGTTGCTTCTTCTTGATAAAAAACAGAAAAGTAAGATGATTTTAATCGTCTTACTGATGCTTGTCGGTGGTGCTCTCGAAACCCTGGGAGTGTCATTGATATTGCCGGTAATGAATGTGGTTCTTGAGGAAAATGCTGTATCAAAGCATGTATATCTTCAGTGGATCTGTAATATGTTCGGAATTCAGTATGAGGATACCAAAGCACTCATGATAGTTGTTATGCTTGGACTCATTCTGGTGTTTATATTAAAGAACCTGTTCCTGTTCTTCCAGCAGAAGGTTCAGCTCAAGTTCGTATATATGAATCAGTTTGCCACTTCAAGAAGAATGATGATTAACTTCATGAAGAGACCTTATGAGTATTATCTGAATGCAGACACAACAGTTATCCAAAGAACCATTACTTCGGATGTTAACAATATGTATGGTCTGATTCTTTCGCTGCTGCAGCTGGCTTCAGAGGGAATTGTATTCATATGTCTTATCGGAGTGTGTTTCTTAAGTGATGTATTTATGACAATAACCGTAGCGGCACTGCTTGTAGTGGTTCTAGGAGTTATTAAATGGATTCTCAAGCCTATTATGAGAAAGGCCGGTAAGGATAATCAGGATTATTATTCAGGTCTGTTTAAGTGGATAGAGCAGTCAGTACTCGGAATTAAAGAAATTAAGATAGCAAACAAAGAGGATTACTTCATACGTGAATATTCTCACTGCGGAGAAGGCTATGTTAATGCAGTACAAAAATATAATCTCTTTAATGCAACACCTCGTCTTTTGATTGAGACGGTTGCTCTTGTCGGAATGATTTTTTACATGATGATGCAGCTTATCGGAGGCACAAGTGTTATAGATATTATGCCGCAGATGACACTGCTTGCCATGGCTGCCATGAGACTTATTCCATGTGCCAATAGAATTAACACTTATCTTACCAATATTTCATACTTTGAGCCCTTCTTTATGGGAGTATCTGATAATCTTCAGGATGAAATCAGAGATAAGGATGTTGATTACAACGAGAAATCTTATGAGAAAAAGGCTGATGTTCAGAAGATGGATATCAATAACAGTATTGTCTTAAAGGATATAGTTTATAAATATCCCAATACCGATGTGCTGATATTTAATAATGCTACCATGACAATTCCAATTGGAAAATCAATCGGTATAGTAGGTACTTCAGGTGCCGGAAAGACTACGGTTGTAGATATTCTCCTGGGACTTTTGAAACTTCAGTCAGGAGATGTGCTTGCTGACGGAGTTTCCATTAATGAAAACTATCAGGGCTTTCTTAAGAATGTAGGATATATTCCTCAGAATATATTTATGATAGATGACTCAATTCGTAAGAATGTAGCTTTTGGTTACGGTGATGATGAAATCGATGACGAAAAGGTCTGGTATGCACTTAAACAGGCTCAGCTCGATGAATTTGTAAGGGGACTTCCGGAAGGACTTGATGCAGGTATCGGTGAAAGAGGTATCAGAATATCCGGCGGTCAGCGTCAGAGAATCGGAATTGCAAGAGCATTATTTGAAGATCCTGAGGTTCTTGTACTGGATGAGGCAACTTCGGCTCTTGATAATGATACCGAGAAGGCAATTATGGAGTCTATTAACTATCTCCATGGTAAGAAGACTCTTATTATAATCGCTCACAGACTTCAGACTATTGAGAAATGTGACATGGTTTACAGGGTAGAAAACGGACTTATTAAACAGGAAAGATAAGGGAGTAAATGAACAAGGCGCAGATTCGAAAAATATATGATATTACGAAAAAAATACTGTTTCCGCTCTGCCTGCTTTTGTTTGCCTGTCTTAAGGCAAATAAAGGCATAGATCTGACGGACTCTACGTACAGCCTTGGAAATTATGAATTTATATCTGAGGGAAACGGAGTTTGGTTTCTTCTGACCTTTGTGTCGAACTGGATCGGAAGAATTATAATGTGTCTGCCATTTGGGGGATATATGCTTGGCTTCAGGATATACAGCTCTCTTTTGGTTGGCGGATTCGCAGTTATTGGATACAGATTCTTCAGAACCAAAATGCCGGCCTGGCTTGCATTTCTTGCAGAAGTCGCAGCAATAGGACTTTGCTGGTGTCCGACAACAATACTGTATCATTATCTTACATATGGATTTTTACTGATGGGATCAATATTCCTGTTCAGAGGTCTTGCTTCATCAAGAAGCTATTGTCTGTTTATCGCAGGTGCATTTCTTGGAATTAATGCTTTTGTGAGATTTCCGAACAATGGTCTTGAGGTACTGCTAATACTTCCTCTTATCTTTTACGGAGTGATTTCCAAAAAGACCTCGAAGGAAATATTCCGACTGATAGGAATATGCATTGTTGGATATATATCCACATTTTTAATTGTGCTTATTGCAATGATGTGTATTTATGGTGCAGACGTTCCTTCGATGCTGATTAACGGAACACTCGGAATTGCCGGAAGTGCTTCAGATTACACCTTCGGAAGTATGATAGCTTCCATTCTTAATGCATACTGGCATGGAATGAAGTGGGCACTTTATCTTGTGTTCTGCTCGCTTGTGGGAGTTCCGTTCTTTGTGCTTTTTGAGAACAAATTCCTTAAGGCCAGAAAAATTATATATGTTTTGTGCATCGTATTTTTATGCTTCGTACTGATGAAGTTTGGAATGTTCAATTTCAAATATTATCAGAAAGAGGCAGCGCTTCAGTGGGGAGCGGTATTTTTACTTATTTCAATTGTTATTGACTTAATGGTGATTATTGGCAAGCGCGAGAACAGGGACTGGCGACTTATTGCAGCAATAAGTCTTGTTACTATTATTATTACTCCGCTTGGTTCAAACAATTATATATGGCCTATTCTTAACAGCCTGTTTTTCATTGCTCCGGTTACATTCTGGATGTCGTACAAATATATACGCTGGGGCAGAACTTATCTTGACAGAACAAAGAAGGTTATGCAGTTCCCTTTTAAGGCAATGCTGTGTGCAGCAATTGTGGTATTCTTCATTCAGTCCGTAGGTGTAGGAACAAGATACGTATTTCTTCAGGGTGAAGAGAGCGGCGAGAAGATTAGTTCCGCAGTTGAAGGTAATGATAAGTTAAAGGGAATGAAAACCACAGCTTACAATGCTGAAAATCTGTCGTCTCTTTCTATATTTATGAATGAGAATGAAGAAAAATATAAAGATAAGCAGCTGATTCTGTATGGAAATATACCGGGGCTTTCATATATTCTTGACAGGCCATCGGCACTTAACACATCCTGGTCGGATCTTGCGTCGAATCCTGTCGAAGATATGAAGGAAGCGATTTTACAGGTCGATGGTAAGAATGCGGCCTCAAGACCACTTGTCATACTGGCAAAGGACCGTGTGCTTGAAGCAGAGTCCATAGAGGATCAGGACAATATAACTAAATTTGAACTTATAAACGATTATATAAATACTAATGGTTATTCAGCAGTGTTTGAGAATGATGTTTTTATTGTATATGAGTAGTACGGGTAATGAATAAAACAAACTAATATGTTTAGTGCTGATGATCAAAAATGTATATACCGGTATTGGTGATTTTGATTTTTGACTGAAATGGAGATTTAAAATGATTAGATTTAATGTTCCGCCCTGCGTAGATACGGCTTATGAATATATCAAAAAGACCGTTGAAAATATGCATATTTGTGGTGATGGAGAGTTTACTAAAAAGTGCAGTGAGTGGCTTGAAGAAAGAACAGGCACTTCTAAGGCGCTTCTTACAACTTCATGTACCCATGCACTTGAGATGGCAGCGCTTCTTTGCGACATCAAAGAAGGAGACGAGGTTATTATGCCGTCCTACACCTTTGTATCTACAGCAGATGCTTTTGTTTTAAGGGGTGCAAAAATAATTTTTGTTGATATCAATCCTAAGACAATGAATATTGATGAGACAAAGATTGAGGCTGCAATTACTCCAAAGACCAAGGTTATAGTTGCAATGCATTATGCAGGTGTTGCATGTGAAATGGATACAATAATGGACATTGCCAAAAGACATAACCTCATGGTTGTTGAAGATGCGGCGCAGGCTATTATGAGTACATATAAAGGAAAGGCTCTCGGTACAATAGGAGACTTTGGATGCTTAAGCTTCCATGAAACAAAGAATTACAGCATGGGAGAAGGCGGAGCGCTTCTTATTAAGGATCCCGTATATATCGAAAAGGCGGAAATATTAAGAGAAAAGGGAACTGACAGAAGTAAATATTACAGAGGTCAGGTAGATAAATATCGCTGGCAGAACTACGGATCAAGTTATCTTCCATCAGATATGAATGCAGCATATCTTTATGCCCAGCTTGAGATAGCAGACGAAATTAATGAAACACGTCTGTCAAGATGGCAGCAGTATTATGATGCATTGAAGCCGCTTGAGGAAAAAGGAATTATAGAACTTCCGTACATCCCTGAAAACTGTGTCCAGAATGGACATATGTTTTACATCAAGCTTAAGGATATGGATACAAGAACTAAACTGATAGACCATCTTTCAAAGAATGATATTCTTGCGGTATTTCACTATATTCCGCTTCATTCAGCTCCTGCAGGTGAAAAGTTTGGTGTGTTTATCGGTGAGGACAAATATACGACAGTAGAATCAGAAAGACTTTTAAGACTGCCGATGTATTACAGTCTCACAAAAGAAGAAAATGATTACATCATTTCCAAGGTGAAGGAATTTTTTGGTGAATAAGCAGTCAAATCGTGAAAACAGAATAGTGGCATTTGCGGCAGTTATGGTGGGTATTCTCATCATATCGCTTAAATATACCTATTATTATGATCTGATAGATGATGTTCTTATGAAGGATATATTAAGCGGTGAGTATACGGGAATTCCCGAAACTCGTAATATGCAGATGTTATGGCCGCTTGCTGCATTTATAAGTCTTCTTTATCGGATTACAGACAGCATTTCGTGGTTTGGATGGATGCTGGTGATATTCCAGTATGGATCGGTATTCCTGTTTGTTTACAAAGGACTTACCCTGACTGATGCTAAAAGAATTGATGATTTCAAAAAGCGTATTCTTGTAAAGTTGGGAACTTCATTCCTGATGGTATTCCTTCTTTTTGGAATAATGCTTACGAATCTTGTTAATGTTCAGTACACGATTACGGTGGCCTTTATGGCTTCTGCTGCAATTATGTGGATACTGACAGCACCTAAATGTGAGGATTGGAAATCTTTTCTCAAGGCTAATATTCCGGCAGTCATTATATTGTTTTTAGCATTTATGCTGAGGACGGAAATGCTTCTTTTGATGCTTCCGTATGTTGGGCTTGCAGGACTTTATAAGTGGAGCTTTGAGAAGAAGTTTTTCCATAAAGATAATATTAAAAAATATCTTATCCTTGCAGGAACCATCCTGCTGTCTCTTGGAATAGCTAAAGGGGCAGACACTGTAGCTTACTCCGGTGATGAGTGGTCTTCATTTGTTGATCTTTTTGATGCAAGAACAACACTTTATGATTTTAACCAGATTCCGGAATATGCAGGAAACGAGGAGTTTTACAGCAGTATTGATATAAACGAAGCAGAGCAGAAACTGTTTGAAAATTATAATTATGCCATTAATGATAAGGTTGATGCCAATCTGATAGCCAGGGTTGCCGATTATGCAGAAGATATTAAGCATGCTGAGGCTTCCGGTTCATCAAAGCTTAAAGAAGCTGCAAAAACACTTATGTACGAGATGAGCCACGGAAGGAATTCCGAAGGCTCGGATTATCCCTGGAATCTCGTAGTTGGATTTTTGTATATATTTGTAATAATGCAATTGATTTTCGCACATGACATATGGGGTCTTTGGAGACCGGCGATTCTGTTTCTTGGAAGATGCTCTATATGGATATACATTCTGATGGGTGGAAGATCACCTGAGAGAATAACAAATTCGCTGTTTTATATTGAGATATGTCTCCTGATAGCACTTGCCACAGGACTTGTAATGAGAAACAGCAATAAAGTCCAAAACGAAAGAGCGGGACTTAAAGAAAATGAAGAGGATGATGTCGAGAACCTGAGTAACAGACATAAAAATGTTCAGTGGGTGAAAGTGACAGCAACGTCAGTTGCGGCGATAGCAGGAATTGCTTTTGCAAGTATATTCCTTTACGAAAAGGCGCCAAAGCTTGCCAAAAGCCAGTCTGAGAGAGCAGATATCGTACGGCAGTATGATGAAATGACGAAGAATCTTATGAAGGATTCCGAAGGATATTATCTTATGGATGTGTATTCTGTTGTTAGTTATCTGGAACCGATTTTTGGTGAATACAGTTACAAAAATAAAGAAAACGGAGATCTCCTTGGTGGATGGATAGCTTTGAGCCCGTGTACCGATGAGAAACTAAGTAATAATAAGCTTACGAATATCAAGGATGGCATGCTTCAGGATAATGTTTATCTTATTCAGAGAAGAGGCCGTGATACTGACTGGATTGTGAATTTTTATTCAGGAAGAAATGTAAGCATAGAAGTTGAGGAACTGGATGAGTTTTATGTTTCTCAGGATCACAAGGAGTGTGAAGATGATTTCATCTTGTACAAGATTAACGGATGATGTGGTAACCTTACGCCCTATATCGGATGAAGATACGGAGAATGTAGTATGCTGGAGAAACAAGGATTTCGTTCGTAAATATTTCTGGTATCAGGAGCTGTTTACGGTTGAAAGTCACACGGCATGGCTTAGAAACAAGGTCGAGACCGGTGAAGTGGTTCAGTTCATAATATCAAGAAATGATTTGAACAAAGATATAGGATCCGTATTTCTTAAGGATTTTGACGATAAAGAAAAAAGTGCCGAATTCGGAATATTTATCGGAGAAGAAGATTCGCTGTCAAACGGATTCGGAACCAGGGCAGCAGAACTTATTTCAGACTATGCGAAGAAAGTTCTTAAACTTGAAAAGCTTGTATTGAGAGTTAAGGACTGCAATGAAAGAGCTCAAAAGAGTTATATGAAATCAGGATTCGCAACAGACGAAGAAGCAACCGCAAATGAAGAGGTTTCGGATGCGGTGATAATGAAGAAGCAGCTTTAAGGTTATGAAACAATTGCATTAACGACGAGAATACTTAAAGACAGATAAGTTGTTTGATAATGATGGAAAATTCATTAAATATGGAGAAATGTATGAAAATCAGTTTTGTAATTCCATGCTACAGATCAGAATTGACACTTGAAGGTGTTGTTAAGGAAATCCGGGAGACAATGGCCGGAATGACTAAGTATACCTTTGAAATAATTCTTGTGAATGACTGTTCACCTGATAATACCTATGAAGTGATTAAGAAGCTTGCAAAAGAATACGACAATATTAAAGGACTTTGCCTTGCCAAGAATTTTGGACAGCATTCAGCACTTATGGCAGGTCTTCGCGAATCAACAGGGGATATTACGGTATGTCTTGATGATGATGGTCAGACACCTGCAAATCAGGTAGGACTGCTTCTCGATGCAATCGAAAACGGAGCCGATGTTGCATATGCAAGATACGCGCACAAGAAACATTCATTGTTTAGAAACCTGGGCAGCAGACTAAATGACAGAATGACTAGATCAATGCTCGGAAAACCGAAGGATCTTTATGTTTCTTCTTATTTTGCGGCAAAAAGATATGTGGTTGATGAGATGTGCAGATATACGAATGCCTATCCATATGTTATAGGACTTGTATTAAGAACCACTAAAAATATAGTAAATGTCGATATAGAGCACAGGAACCGAGAGGTTGGAGAATCCGGATATACCATGGGTAAATTAATTGCTCTCTGGTTAAATGGTTTCACTTCCTTTTCAATCAAGCCATTAAGATTTTTTACGGCTGTTGGTGCAATTACAGCATGCCTTGGTTTCTTATATGGAATTTATACAATTATCAAAAAACTGTTTATTCAGCCTGACGGCCTTGTAGTCGGATTTTCGGCTCTTATGTCGGTCATTGTATTTATGGGTGGACTTATCCTGCTGGTACTTGGACTGGTAGGAGAGTATATAGGAAGAATGTTTATTTCCATTAATAACTCACCGCAGTATGTTATTTCAGAACGGACGGATAGTAAGAATGATTAGCCATAGAGCACGTTTCTTAAACTGGATAGTTGCTTTTGTTTTTGGGGTATGTCTGACCTTTGGATTTCAGGCCAAGAATTACGGAGAAGTTCTTCTGACTAATCCGGTGACATATATTTTGCCGGTTGTTATGACAGTTCTCTTCGGGTTCATGATTAAATATATCTGGCAGAAGTGGGATTTGATATTGTCAAAAAAGGCAATGCAGGTTCGGACACAGGAAGATAATGTTTCTTTTAAGAAAGCATTCCTGACAGCCTTTTTAATTATTTCGGTTTTGTACCTCATAGTCTTCCTTGGCGTATATCCCGGATTTTTCTGTTATGATGCGCAGGATGAACTTGTGGAAACCATAGCACGAACATTTTCCAATCAGCATCCAATGCTGCATGTATTAAGCATGGGTGGAATAGTTCAGGCATTTCATAAGCTTACAGGGGATTATAATATTGCGATAGCTGCATTTATTCTTTTTGGAATGCTTATCACTTCCGGAGTGTATGGATTTCTGGTTGCATATTTAAGAACAAACGGACTTGGAAAAAGGGGAGCCTTGATATTTACATTATATCTTGGCCTGTTTCCCGTTCTTGTTATGCTGGCACTTTGTTCTACCAAAGACGGTGTATTCGGCGCATTTTTAATTCTTACAGTCTTATACCTTTTGAAGATGATCAAGAATCCACAGGATTTCTTTTCAAAGAAGAAAGAGGTTATTATTTTTGTTATTTCGGCAACACTTATGATGCTGCTTAGAAGTAACGGAATATATGCTTTTATTGTTTTTTTACCGATAGCAGTTTTTGCTTTTTGGAAAACCTTGGGTTTAAGAAAGTATTTCAAACAGTTTCTGGTGGTCGGCGTAATAGCTGTTATTGCTTTCTTTGTAATAAATAAAGGAATGCTCCATGCTGTAAACGCCTCAGATATTGGACACAGGGAAATCTTATCAGTACCGATACAGCAGATAACAAGAGTGTACTGCTATGATCCGGATTCGCTAAGTCAGGATGAGAAAAATTCGATACTTAAATATTTGCCGGACGAGACATTAAAAAGATATGAGCCCAAGGCAGCCGATGTTGTAAAGATAGACTTTAATGAGGCAGCTTTCAGCGAAAGCCCTTCAGATTTCATTAAGCTGTGGATGTCTTTGATGACAAAGCACCCCAAGGCATATGTCGATGCCTGGGTTATGACAAGCTATGGAATGTGGTATCCCGGGGCCATTATGGATAATTATAAGGGTCATGATGTGTATACACATTCTTATGAAGAGACATCATATTTTGCATTTGAAACAGAACCACCCGGAGAGCGTGATTCAAAGATACCTGTAATTAATGATATATACAGATGGTTTTCACTTGACTCGACAATACAGAAAATACCGGTAATTAACATGCTGTTTTCACCGGGATTTATGTTCTTTGTGTTTATATTTGTACTTGGATTTATGATTTCCTACGGACGTGGAAGACTTGCAATTGCATTTCTTATACCATTCCTTACCTTGCTGACTAACTTTATCGGTCCTTTGAGTCTTGTAAGATATGTGTTCTATCTGTGGGTTATCATACCAATAATGTTCTTTGAAGTTACTAAAGCAGAGAACGTAAAAGCAGTCAGAAAAGAAAGAATGGAAAAATGAGAAACGTTGTATACAAAAGTAAAGCAATTAAATTTGTGATATCGCTGTTTGCCATACTGGCTATTTTGTCGATATGGCCGTTTGGAATGTGGACAAGTAAGGTCTGGGTTGAAGGAGAGCATAAGTTAACAGCAACAGGGGAAGAAATTTCGGCTGATCCGAATGTTGAATACCCCATGCTTACCGGTGTAATCAACTATCGAAATAACGTATCGCAGTATTTCATTCCAACTAATGAGCACCTTCAGTATATAAGAGTATATGTTTCTGACAAAACATATGACAGCGAGTTCAGAACATTATTAAAGAACAGTAAGGGTGATATTCTTGCAGAGGAAACCACCAAGATACCGGAAGAACTTCCGGCATTTGTAGATGTCCTGATCGATGTAGATGTTCCTATCCCGGATGACGACCCAAAGAATAGTATTTATACACTTATTTTCTGCTCTAAGAAATCTGTATATTTGGGCAAAGAGGTGTGGACAAATCCTGATGCGGTTGCAACTTCAGGGTATAACGATGAATATGAGACAGGCATGAATCTTATTATGGATTACTGCTATAAGGTTCCGTGTTCAGTAAGTGATGATCTTCTTTCAATTGGTATAATTCTTATTCTGGCAGGCGTTCTGTCAAAGCTTACAGAGGTATATTTTAAGAAAAAAGATAAAGACGGACTTGTAACTTATGAGTCTGTCATGAAATGTGTTCTCAACCCGATAATCGTATTGATTGTGGGAGCCTTTCTTGTGATGATTATTCTTGGAAAGGTTAGTACGCATGGAGTGGATAATGCGGTTGCCGTGGTCGGAGCGCTGTTGCTTGGAGCAATTCTTCTGTATGCGGTAAATCACAACAGGGATGGCCAGAAAAGCATAGTAACCAAGGACTATATAAAGAGTCATATTCCGGATTTCATTCAGGCGATTGCAATAGCGGGAGCCATACAGGCTTGCTGTGAATATGTTTCGGGACTTTATAACATTCACCACTATATTGCAGAAAGAAAAGAAATGATTTGGTTTGCAATTATCATTATTGCGATGTTTGAGGCCAAAGAAATCTTTAATTTATATAATCTCATCTACGTGATTATTTCTGCTGTTGCCGGCGTTATCTATTACCATTTTAACGTGACGGAAGAAATGACGGATGATGAGCTGTTTGTATTAAGAGCAACTGTTTATGTTGCGATTCTTCTTGGATTTATCATTATACGAACTATTGTTGCACTTGTTTCAAGAAAGAAAATGGCTAAACCAAGAATTATATATGCCATTCCGGTAACTCTCATGCTTGCCTTCGGTATTATATTTAAGCATGACAGAATGTGGACAGTAACTCTGGCGATTGCCGTTGTACTTCTTTATATAAATTATGCTTTATGGAAGAATCGTGACAGATTCATTGTGAATGTCATAAGGGGAGTAGTGATCCAGTTCCTTTTGTGTACGGTATGGGTTTGGATGTACAGACCCTTTGCAACCTTCAGAACAGCAAGATTTCCTTTCTATTTCCACACGGAAACCATGGGAGCTACTTATCTTGTGATAGTTGCAAGCGTCGGAATAGTTCTGACACTTGTTAAGGTTCGTAAGGTATGCATGGTAAAGGCTGACGGAAATAAGGATGAGATAAAAGGTACCTTCACACTTGCAGATATATGGAAGGAACTTGCATTCTCAGCCCTGGCAATAAGTTATCTGTTCTTTACTTTTTCAAGAACAGGTTATATTGCGGCATTCTTTGTAGTATTCTTTGGAATTATCATCATGCTCTTTGGCAAAGGTAAAAAGATATGTGCCCTCGCAATAAAACTGATTTTAATGCTGGCTGTTTCTGTTATTGTGATGATTCCGGTTGTGTTTGAAATACAAAGGACAGTTCCCTGTCTTGTAAACGATCCTTATGAATATGATATTGATAATTTTACCGATTCGCTGAAAAGAGGTAGAAAACTCAATTCAGAGGATTATATTACAGTTGATCGTGTTATTAATCTTTTCCTTTATAAGATTTTGTCAATGCCTGAAGACAGTATAGATTTATATAATCAGAAAACTCTCGATTTCACAGAATATACCGGTACGGTTGAACAATTGTATGATGCTAAATTTTATGACTGGTATGATGCTGATATCAAGGATGAGGACTGGGATAAGAAGCCGAGTGAAGAACAAATGAATACCTATCATGATGCCATGGTTGAAGGTGGTGGCAGAATGCAGCACGTTGTAACCGCATACGCGGGAAGTGTAATGGGAGAGGCAGATGAAAGTGTAGCATACGAAGCTACCCATAAGGATTATTCTAACGGAAGATTTAGTATATATGATGTTTATCTGGATGCATTAAATATGAATGGTCACCCCATAGGTGGTCCTATTCTTGAAGATGGAACAGAGTGTGCACATGCCCATGATGTTTACCTTGAAGTTGCATACGAGCATGGAATTCCGACAGGAATTGTATTTATTATTCTTGGTGTTACAACACTGGTGATGGGAGTCGTGATTTACAGAAAGAACAGATTCGTTAATCCGTATCTTGCACTTGTACCGGTATATGTAATGGGATATGCTGTTGCAGGTATTGTTGAATGGCTGTATCACATGAGTAATCCGTTATACCTTACATTATGGTTAATGACAGTTCCGCTCTTATTTATTACGGAAGCCGGAAAATTAGAAGAAAAATAATATTTCTGATGAAATATATATTAGGAACGAGGAAATAAAAATGAAGCAGAAAAAGAAGTTCTTTAACGTTAAATTATTTTATCGTCGAACTGCTTTGGTTATTTACGACATAATAAGCATTATCGCAGCAAGTTATCTGGCATTGCTGATCAGATATAATTTTGAAATGAATGAGATACCGGATTACTTTATTGATCCAATCAGCAGTTTTTTGCCGTTTGGAATAGTATTGACACTTCTGGTTCTTTACTTCTTCAGAATGTACAGCTCCCTGTGGGCATATGCAGGTGAAAGCGAACTGCAGAATCTTGTGATAAGCAGTGTTCTGTCGACTGCCATATATGCAGTCGGACTCCAGTTTTTCAGAGTGGAAGGAAAGCAGGCAGAACCAATCAGTTACTATTTCATGTATCTGTTTATACTGATAACGCTTATATTTGTAAGTCGTTTTTCATACAGATTCCTGAGAAGTCTGAAACACAGAAGTCAGAACAAAAATAATGCCATTTCCGTAATGATAATAGGTGCCGGAGAGGCTGCAAATGCCATAGTTAAGGAAATAGTTAATTCTAATTTTTCAACCATGGTTATAAGATGCATCATTGATGATGATCCGGGAAAGGCCGGCAAATTTATTCAGGGAATTAAAGTTGTAGGCGGACGCGACAAGATAATTGAATATGCAGATCTTTATGAGGTTGATGAAATTATCATGGCAATGCCTTCGGCAAGCAGACAGTCAATATCGCAGATTCTTGATATATGTAAGGAAACCAACTGTAAATTAAGATCGCTTCCCGGTATGTATCAGCTGGTTAACGGTGAAGTTTCGGTATCAAAATTAAGGGATGTTGAGGTTGAGGACCTTCTTGGAAGAGACCCCATTGAGGTTGACCTTGATTCAATTCTTGATTATGTACAGGGCAAGACAATTCTTGTTACAGGTGGAGGCGGTTCCATCGGTTCGGAAATTATGCGCCAGGTTGCGGGTCATAACCCCAAGAGGCTTATTCTTGTTGATATATATGAAAACAGTGCCTATGACATTCAGCAGGAACTTAAGATAAAATATCCTGAACTTGATCTGGTTGTTCTCATAGCTTCTGTAAGAAATACAAACAGAATCAACTGGATATTTAAGACATACAAGCCGGACATAGTTTATCATGCTGCAGCACATAAGCATGTACCTTTAATGGAAACAAGCCCGAATGAGGCTATTAAAAATAACGTATTCGGTACCTTTAAGACTGCTCAGGCAGCAGCTATGAATGGTGTTAAGCGATTTGTAATGATCAGTACTGATAAAGCGGTTAATCCTACGAATATAATGGGCGCATCAAAGCGTATCTGTGAGATGATTGTCCAGACCTTTAACAGACATTATGATACTGAATTCGTGGCAGTGCGTTTTGGTAATGTATTAGGTTCGAACGGATCGGTTATTCCGCTGTTTAAGAAGCAGATTATGGCAGGAGGTCCGGTTACGGTTACACATCCTGATATAATCAGATATTTTATGACCATTCCAGAAGCGGTTTCTCTTGTACTTCAGGCCGGTGCTTATGCCAAGGGTGGAGAAATATTCGTTCTTGATATGGGAAAACCTGTTAAAATTCTTGATCTTGCAAAGAATCTTATTAAGCTGTCAGGCTACAGAGTTGATGAGGATATCAAGATAGAATTTACAGGCTTAAGACCCGGTGAAAAGCTTTATGAAGAGCTTTTGATGGATGAAGAGGGACTTACAGAAACGAAGAATAAGTCTATCTTTATCGGTAAGCCAATTGAACTTGATGAAGATGAATTCTTTAAGCTTTTAAAGGAACTTAAGGATGAGTCAAAGAATGAAAGCAGTGATATAAGACCTTTGGTTCATGAAATAGTACCAACATATAAATATAAGAGTGATGAAAAAAATTAAGCCATATCTGATAGGAATTCTGATTGCTCTGGCGGCAGAATTTTTGCTGTTTAATTATTCTGCACTTGCATCCATCGGTAACAGTGAAATTGATGTAAGCAGTAAACAGACAGTGACCAAAATGAATAGCGAATACCTTGTAAGTATTAATGACGTGGAAGAAGAGGTCAGTAATATTTATTTTGATGTGGCTCTTAAAGAGGATGCGCCTGTTGAATACAGCATTATGATTACGGACGAAGGAAATTTTTATGATTATCCTCTTCCGACTGGCGTTATATCAAGCGGGGCACCGGCATCTTTTTATACAAATATTCATCCCTATGGCAAACTTAAATCTATCGATATCAGATTTAAGGCCGAAGAAAATGCTTCTTCAGACAGGGATTTTACTGTAAATGGGGTAAAACTCAATGTCAGAAGACCCTTTATTTTCAATCCGGTAAGATTCCTAATTGTTCTTGGAATAATATGTTTCTTCATTCTCCTTAGAACAAATGGGGAAGCTGTGAAGGTTAAACTGAATGCAAATCTGAAGACCTCTGCAGGAAGAAAGCAGTTAGCGATAATAGCAGTATGTGTACTCGGATTAATCGGAATGGGATTATTCTGGTCAGGCTCGCATAAATTGTTAAATGAGGCTTCAATCCCACATCATCAGCAGTATAAGGAACTTGCAAAAGCCTTAAGTGAAGGACATACCTATGTTGATGACAAGCCTTCAGAGGGACTGCTTGAAGCTCAAAATCCTTATGATACGATATATCTTCAGGCAAATAATATAGAGTATCGTGCAGACTATGCATATTACAATGAACGTTACTATGTATACTTTGGTATAGTGCCTGAATTAATGCTTTATTATCCAAGTCATGCGATTTTAGGGAAGGATTTGCCAAATTACATTGCAGTCGGATTTTATTATGCTCTGTTTGTAATCGGTATTTTTCTTCTGATCAATAAAATTATCAGCAGATATTTTAAGAATGCGTCACTTGTAACATATATTCTTTTGAGTACATTTGTGGTGACCTGTCCTGTATTTGCATATATATATTTTACCGCAGACATTTATTCGGTACCCATAATGGCAGCGTTGTGTCTGACTGCATGGGGATTATACTTCTGGCTCAGAAAATCCGATGACAGAAGAAAGCTTATTGCTGAATATGCCGCCGGTTCATTGTGTATGGCGCTGGTTGCAGGCTGCAGACCGCAGATGCTTTTATTTAGTTTTCTTGCGGTACCGATTTTTTGGAATGAGGTGATTAAGGAAAGAACATTGTTTAGCCGTAAATCGATTGGAAGAACGGTTGGAATTGTTCTGCCTTACATACTGGTTGCCGGTGTGGTAATGGCCTATAATAAGGCACGTTTTGGATCTGTATTTGATTTTGGTGCCACCTACAGTCTGACTAACAATGATATGAATCTTAGAGGCTTCAGCATTTCGAGAATGGTGCTCGGGCTTTTGAGCTTCCTGTTTCAGCCTTTTACAATCGATGGGGTATTCCCATTTCTGCACTCATCAGAGATTGGTTATTCATACATGGGAAAAATAGTTACAGAATACTTCTTCGGAGGTGTCATTCTCTGTAATATTCTGATGTGGCCTGTTATGCTTGGGGGACACTTCAGGAAAGAGATTAAGGCTTCAAAAACAGGTCTGTTCGTAACAGTATCACTTGCAGTTTCACTTATAATCGGACTTCTTGATGCCAATCAGGCAGGAGTTCTGCAAAGATATACTGCGGATATGTCATTTGGATTAATAATTGCAGCTGTGATAATACTACTCATTCTTGTTGAAAAGCAGCCAAAGCTTGGAATGAATTTCCTTAAAATAGGATTGATTCTTGAATTTGGCTATGCACTTTTGATTATGGTAAATGATACGGCAGGCATAAATTTGAGAATGTATAACCCGGATTTGTTTTATGGAATATCAGACTGGTTTAACTGGTAAATATCATTCTTCTTTTATAGGAATTTGCAGTTCTGCTTCGCAGGACCTTTGAAAAACGTCAGCACTTAATGAGCAATTTATTGCGAATTTAGTACTGCTACGTTTTACATAGAGCGGGAGCGCGTCCGCGACAGAATTTGCAAATTCAAAATAAATAATTTATTAATGACTGCAAATTCACATACAATAACCACGATTGGTAGACTAGGTTCGGATATTATTGAGTTTTCAATTTTGTAAATTTTAGTAAGAAGAATACAATTAATATATAGTTGAGGAGGAGAAAATGAAAAAGATATTGAAAATGGCAGTGGTAAGTCTGCTGTGTATGGGTCTTTTATTTACAGGATTAAATTTGACATCTGTTGATGCCTATTCTGCAGGTAAAAATACCAAGAAGACAACAAAGAAAACTGCATCCATAACTCAGGAAGAGGAAGTAGTGCTTGCACAGCTTACAGCCTATCTTGATATGCTTGTTAAAATGGGAGCACCTGAAAGTGAGATAGTTAAGACTCAGGATGCAATAAAGAAACAGCAGGATCTTATTGCATATAAGAAGGCTAATGCCGAGATGATATTAAAACAGCAGGAGGCTTTGGCAAATCTTCAGAAAACTCTCGAAAAGGGAGCAAAAACCTCACCTCTCGGAGTGATTTTTGTGGGAGATTCAAGAACCTGTCAGATGCATGATGCGGTTGGAGATACAGGAGCATATTTCATTGCCGAATATGCACAGGGCTACAAGTGGTTCACAGAAACTGCATTACCAAAGATTGATGCACTTGTAATGAAGGGCAGTAAGGTTGTAATCAATCTTGGAGTCAATGACCTTAATAATATTGATAATTACATTAATACAGTTAATAACTGGGCTTATGTTTGGAGGCAAAGAGGCGCTACAGTTTACTATGCAACCGTAAATCCTATCTGGGATAACGAGGTTAAGACAAATGCCCAGGTTGTTGAATTCAACAGAAAGCTTATGAATGGACTTGTGGGAGTCAAGATAATTGATTCCAATACTTTCCTTACAATGTCAGGTTATAAGCTTGTTGATAACTGGCATTATGATGCAGCAACCTACGGAAAAATATATTACTATCTTTTAAGTCAGCTTTAATCAATGAATGAAAAGGGATTAATATCAAAAAATACATCACTTTTTCTGAGGGGTATAGCCATTCTGATGGTTTGTATGTCTCACTACTTTGCAGCAGCTGAGGAAAGTGGGCTTATTTCATCCTCGACTGTGGTTAGCATTATTTCAGCTCTGGGAGATCCGGGAGTTGGCATTTTCTTCTTTTTGTCCGGGTATGCCTTATACAAAGGATACGGAAGTGCAAAAATAGACAGAAAATTCCTGATTAACAGATTTAAGAATACATATTTTCCGTATGTGGTAATACAACTCGTTATTCTG
The DNA here is from genome assembly GCA_024403415.1 of Lachnospiraceae bacterium. GTDB lineage: Bacteria > Bacillota > Clostridia > Lachnospirales > Lachnospiraceae > JAILLW01. Next base: position 76,575 of record JAKSRY010000001.1, on the reverse strand, counting down.
CTATTGTCAGGCGGAATCGATGGACCCATGCGAATCGGACGGCTTTTGCTTGGACTTGATTCCTGGTTTATTGTTACTATACTCATTTTTTATTTAGTATTTTATCTGGTGGGAAAACTGCCAAAGTACAGACTTATCATAATGTGTATATTTGTGACGGGAATGTCATTATTTCTTTTCAGAATGCATTATCCGGAATTCTGGTATGATGCTGACTGGTGCTTTCCAATAGGAATGGTTCTGGCAAAATATGAGAACAAAATCGGTTTTGTTTCGAGAGGTTTCTCTCTGGATATTAAAGATTACCTGATGAAATTTCTTGGTAAGAACAGTCTGTATATATTTTTACTGCATTTGTTTATATATCATACATTCATTAACTGGGGGCCGGTGCTTGAATCAGGAATGAACTGGTATATCAAAATGCTGCTTGCATTTATTATTGCTGTTGTGATGGCATTTGTTCTTGAACGGTTTTTTAATGCGATATATAAATTGACGAGAATAGATAAGCTAAAAGGCTAAAAAACTACTTATAAAAATCACACCAAATCATTGGATAAAATAATGAATTTACTTAAAGGATACACCTATAATTGTGATTCCTGAAATACGCTTTGAACGGTCGAATAAGAGATTCAATTTGCCATCATTAAGGGTTGCATAACCATATCTTGGAAGTGTAAGTATAATGGTCTTGTCATCAATCTGTATCCATTCATTTTCAGAGCTGTTATAGTAATCTGTTCTGTATGTTTGGGTGCCATTTTCTCTGATTTCCATTTTGGCATCGCAAAAATATTCTTTGATTTCTCCAATTTCGGCACGATGAGCAATTTCGACGAGTTCATCATAACTTATAATCACATTGTTATCAGTTATAAATCCATTGAATTTCCACGAACCTATAAACGAATCTTTTTTTCCAATCATAAAAGAAATCGCAATTATGAGAACAGCTACCAATACAATAGCAATTATGATATTACGAAGGTGATTAGTTTTAGTTGTTTCTGTTGAAATGGGGACATTTCCCATGTATGAAACAGAATCATTTCTGACTTTGGTTCCGCATATACCACAAAACTTATTGTTTTCAGATACCTGAGAGTTACAATTTGGACAAATCATCGGCTACCTCACATGATGAATGATACTATAGTAAATCATAATGATTATATCATATATTATATATTTACTGTATTATATGGCGAGCGAGTTGGCGGAATTTTTAAGTTATGTAGCAAAATAATGTTAGTTGCATGTTTTGGGGGCGGTTACTCATCAAAAGCATTTGACTGGCGAAGCTAATGAATATATTATGATTATCTGACAGTGGTATTTTGACTATAGATGACAGAAAAATTTGGCATAAATATGATATGTCTTTGTAATACGTTCAAAATGAAATATAAAGCTGAATAGATATATTTGCAGAAGAAGGTCTTTGGATTTATGTATTATTTGATTAAAGAAACACTGGTTTCGGCATCATTAAAGGAGTGTTTTAAGGACGAAACACCTTATGTTGCCATATTGAATACCGAGAAATGGAATGAAGAAAAAGATCGTTATTCCATGGGAATTGACATGGATGTTTCAATTGAAATGGACACTACCAAGGCTGTGGTAAACTATGATTCACTTACCGGAAGTTTTTCAATTCCGCAAAGGGATGATATAACAGGCGCAAGAAATGAATTCGCATTTGCTTTGGATGAAAAAGGTATAGTATTTATCGATGATGGTAAATATGTTGAGACCAGAGTGAATGAAATAAAAGGTAATAAAAAGTGGCGTCTTCCGAGTCTTGAAAGATTCATTTTTGATTTTATGGAGAATATTGTCAAAGATGATCTTCGTATGCTTGATAATTTCGAAAAGAGTCTTGAGAAAATTGAAGCAGATATTCTTTCAGGCGAGACAAGGGATGTTATTGAGGAACTAAACACAATCAGAGGAGACCTTCTTGAACTTGGTACTCATTATGAGCAGCTGATTGATTTTGGTCAGGAGCTTCAGGAAAACGAAAATCAGTTCTTCGCGACGGAAAACCTCAGATATTTCAGACTCATAACTGACAGAATTGAACGATACAGGGATAAGGTGCTGTCACTTCGTGAATACAGTATGCAGGTACGCGACTTATATCAGACGCAGATAGATGTTAAGCAGAACAAGATAATGGCGGTACTTACAATAATAACTACTATTTTCTTCCCATTATCCATTGTAACCGGATGGTATGGTATGAACTTTGAACATATGCCGGAACTGGCATATGCATGGGCATATCCGGCAGTTGCAGGGTTGTGCCTGCTTATAGTTTCAATAGAACTGATTATTTTTAAGAAAAAGAAAATTATATAAGAAGCTGACGGAAAGAGTATTTGCAACAGTCGGAAGCTTACAGAGGATATTAAGATGAAAATGATAATTAACATCATTACACCGGCACTTATAACAGCACTGGTTTTAGTGACATTTATGGGAGCTGTATCGGTGGATGCTGTGGCTGCTTCAAAGAAAAAGCAGCAGGAATCCGTTTCGGAAGAACAGAAGGTGTTGGATCAGCTGATTGCATACAGGGATGCGCTGGTTTTGGCCGGAGTAAAAGGTGCGGAACTTGACAATGCTGAGGCTTCCATAAAGGCACAGCAGGCAGTAATAGCAGCGAAGAATTCAACAGCAGGCAGTGAAACCACGGAAAATACCGGAAGCAATAATGGGACAGCCTTAAACAACAATTCATCGGCCACTACCGGAAATGATACTGACGCTGCACTTAAAATGTATTACGCAGCGCTCGAGAAACAGAATGCAAAGAAGCTTGAGGCTGAAGCAAAGGAGAAACAAAAGGCTCTTGAGGCGGCCCAGAAGCAGATGGCGGAAGCTCAACAGGCTTATGTTAAAGCAATTGCTGAGGGTGATAAAATATTAAACAGGGGGGCAAAGGTCAATCCGGTTGGAGTTATCATCATTGGAGACTCAAGAACCAATATGATGCATGAGGCAGTAGGTGATACAGGTACAACTTTTATTGCCGAGAATTCAAAAGGATACGACTGGATGATAGAAAACGCTCTTCCGAGAGCTGACAAGCTTATAACCAAGGGAACAAAGGTAGTGTTTACTCTTGGAGTAAATGATACCCGTAATGCGGATAAATATATAGCAAAGATCAATCAGAAGACATTTGAATGGACGAGCAAGGGAGCGGTTGTTTATTTTGCAACAGTTAATCCTGTATGGGATAATCCTTATACCAGCGAGGCTCAGGTGGCTGAATTTAACAAAAAGCTTCTGTCAGGACTCCAGGGTGTAAGAATCATAGATACCAATACGTACCTTAAAATGTCGGGTTACAGAATGATAGACGGATTACATTTTGATACCCCAACCAACGCAAAGGTATATCTTTATATAATGGGAAGTCTGTAAATACATGGATTCCCATAGGGTTTAAAAAATCGTATATATTTGTTATAATCAATAGGATGCAGAGTGAGCATCTTGATTTGGAATTATAAGAATTAAGAATAAAGAATGGAGCAAAAAAATGGGCCTTTATGAGGAAATTGTTAAAGGAGAAAAGAAACTTTCTCTTGTTGGATTAGGTTATGTTGGAATGCCTATCGCAGTTGCTTTTGCAAGAAAAATTAATGTTGTAGGTTTTGACCTCAATAAAGAAAAGATTGAGTTATATAAAAACGGAATAGATCCGACCAATGAAGTTGGTAACGATGTTATTAAGAATACGAAGGTTGAGTTTACTGCAGATCCTTCAAAACTTAAAGAGGCTTCTTTCCACATCGTGGCAGTTCCGACTCCTGTTAATGACGATCATACCCCTGATTTGACACCTGTTGAGGGCGCAAGCAGAATTCTCGGACAGAATCTTACAAAGGGATCTATTGTAGTATTTGAGTCAACTGTATATCCGGGAGTAACAGAAGATATATGTGTTCCGATTCTTGAAAAGGAATCAGGACTTAAGTGCGGAGTAGACTTTAAGATTGGATATTCTCCGGAGAGAATCAATCCCGGTGATAAGGTGCACAGACTTGAAACTATAACCAAGATTGTTTCCGGTATGGATGAGGAAACACTTGATACGGTTGCAAAGATATATGAACTTGTAGTTGAAGCCGGTGTATACCGTGCAGATTCAATCAAGGTTGCTGAAGCAGCCAAGGTTATTGAAAACTCTCAGAGAGATATCAATATCGCATTCATGAATGAATTATCAATTATCTTTAACAAGATGGGAATTGATACAAAGTCGGTTCTTGAAGCTGCAGGAACAAAATGGAACTTCCTTAAGTTTGCACCGGGACTTGTAGGTGGACACTGTATTGGAGTTGATCCTTATTATCTTACATACAAGGCTGAAGAGCTTGGTTATCATAGTCAGATTATTCTTTCAGGACGCAGAATTAATGATGACATGGGAAAATATGTTACAGAATCCCTTGTTAAGAACCTGATTAAGGCAGATATTCCTGTTAAGGGTGCCAAGGTTGCGATTCTTGGATTTACATTCAAAGAAAACTGCCCTGATACCAGAAATACAAAGGTTATCGATATTTACAAGGAATTGAACGATTACGGAATAACACCTATTGTTGTTGATCCGTCTGCAGATGCCGGAGAGGCAAAGAGATTATATGGAATAACATTCGAAGGTATTGAAGCTGTTAAGGATATGGATGCGGTTGTTATGGCAGTTGCGCATACTGAATTCACATCATTTAGCAAGAATGATATCAGCGCCTTCTTTAATGCAAAGAATTCCAAAAAGGTATTCATGGATATTAAAGGGCTGTTCAATCGAAAAGAATTCGAAACAGAAGATTACATTTACTGGAGACTGTAAATTGAAGGCCCCTCGATTTGAGGGGCTTTATTGTTTTATATGAAGTGTTTGGCAGGTAGGTGTCAGCTTACCGGTTATGAAAAACAGGACAAGGGGAACTTATATGTTTATTGGAAACGAAAAGTGTGTACCTTCAGAAAAGAAAATATGGCTTTCATCACCAACGATGCATGGGGAAGAGCTTACATTTATGAAAGAAGCCTTTGACACAAACTGGATGTCAACCGTAGGTGAAAATCTGAACGTGGTTGAAAAACAGATTGCAGAATATGTTGGAGTGAAATATGCGGTTGCCCTGTCTGCGGGAACGGCTTCCCTTCATCTTGCAATGAAGCTTGCAGGAGAAAAAATATACGGACAGACAGAGTATGGCAAGGGTGCATTGAATGGTAAAAAAGTTTTCTGCTCAGACATTACTTTTGATGCAACGGTTAACCCTGTTGTTTATGAAGGCGGAATTCCTGTATTTATAGATACAGAGCGAGATACCTGGAATATGGATCCGGAGGCACTTAAAAAAGCCTTTGAGATCTATCCTGATGTTAAGGTGATAGTGGTTGCCCACTTATATGGTACTCCTGGAAAAATTGACGAGATAAAGGCTATTGCGGACGCGCATGGGGCAGTTATTGTAGAAGATGCTGCAGAGTCGCTTGGTGCTAAATATAAAGGAAAAGAAACAGGAAGCTTTGGAGATTATAACTGTATCAGTTTTAACGGTAATAAGATTATTACAGGTTCCGCAGGCGGTATGTTCTTAACTGATTCGAAGGCTGATGCGGACAGAGTTCGTAAATGGTCTACACAGAGCAGAGAAGCAGCTTTGTGGTATCAGCATGAAGAACTTGGATATAATTATCGTATGAGTAATGTTGTGGCAGGTGTTGTACGCGGTCAGATTCCATATCTCGACGAGCATATTGCACAGAAAAAGGCAATTTATGAAAGATATAAAAAAGGATTTGAGGGACTGCCAGTCAGCATGAATCCGTTCGATGGTGATAATTCAGAACCCAATTACTGGTTATCATGTATGCTGATTAATGAAGATGCAATGTGCAGACAGGTAATGGGCGAAAGCGAAGGATTATATATTTCTGAAAAAGGAAAAACCTGTCCTCTGGAAATTCTGGAAGTACTTGCAAAACATAACGCGGAGGGACGTCCAATCTGGAAGCCCATGCATATGCAGCCTGTCTTTAGAAATAATCCGTTTATTACCCGAAGCGGCAGTGGAAGAGGTATGACAAATGCTTATATTGCAGGTGATTATGAAGATGTAGGCATTGATCTTTTTAATCGTGGATTGTGTCTGCCATCTGATAATAAGATGACAGAGGAAGAACAGGATATGATTATCGAACTGGTAAGAAGCTGTTTTAATTAAATTGTTTTAATGGTAATAGTATGAAAATTCTGATTTTAGCGAATAATGATGTGGGATTATATAAATTTCGGAAAGAACTACTCGAAGAACTTGTGAAAGAACATGAGGTAATCGTGTGCCTTCCAAATGGAGAATGGATTGAAAGCATAAAGCAGTTGGGGTGTAAATATATTCAATGTGAGTTCAACAGAAGAGGGATGAATCCCATTTCAGAATTAAAGTTAATTCAATTCTATCGTAAAACGATTAGGGATGTTAAACCAGATATTGTTTTCACTTATACTATCAAGCCAAATTCTTATGGTGGAATGGTTTGTGCTAAACTTGGTGTTCCATATATAGCAAATGTTACGGGATTGGGAACTTCAATAGAAAATGGTGGCTTAACTCAGAAGATTACGCTCACGTTATATAAACGTGGCTTACGTAAAGCAAAAATGGTATTTTTTCAGAATACCTATAATTGCGAATTTATGGTAAATAAGGATATTGTTAAAGGAAAATATCAGGTGTTGCCGGGATCCGGTGTCAATCTTAATGAGAATTGTTATGAAGCATATCCGTCAGAGGATGATGGAATTAAATTCCTTTTCGTTGGAAGAATAATGAAAGATAAAGGTATTGAAGAATATCTTTATTGTGCTAAAAAGATACATGAACTTCATCCCGAGTGTACCTTTGATATAATAGGGGCTTATGATGAAGAAGCTTATCAGTCTGAACTGGAAAAATATGAAAAGGACGGAATAATAAAAGCGTTCGGTCATCAAAAGGATGTTCATTCATTCATGAAGAGTCATCATGTTCTGATTCATCCTTCTTATCATGAAGGGTTGTCGAACGTGCTTCTCGAAGCCGCATCTTGCGGAAGACCAGTAATTGCTTCCGATATTCCGGGGTGTAAAGAAACCTTTGACGAAGGTATTTCAGGAATAGGGTTTGTTCCAAGAAGCAGTGAGGCTCTGGTTGAGGCTGTTGATAAACTCCTTGCTCTGTCTGCCAAGGAAAGAGAACAGATGGGAATGAAGGGTCGGGAAAAAATCCAAAAAGAATTCGACAGAAACATCGTAATAAACAGATATCTTGAAGAAATAAAGAAAAGCTGAATGTTTTGCATTCAGCTTTTTTATGCATATACTATTTTTTATTTATCCCGGCGATTGTACCGGTAACCTAGGCATTAACTTTAATAACCTTATTCTGATTCTCATAATCGGAATTGATTTCAAGTATCCACTCGGTATTTCCATCTGCATCTTCCGAAATCTTATCAAAGCCCATGGTGTTAAAGAAATTCTTAACCATTCCGTTCTTGGCAGTAGGATAATAGTAACCTTTAAGCTTGCTGATATTTTTGTTAAGGGCTGCTTTAACAAGCTCGTCCTTCATTGCAAATTCCATATCTCGTTTGAGGACTCTGCAGCTCATGAGCCAGAGTCTGATGTGAAGTGTATCACCTTCCGCTTTACCGGCTACAATTGAAACTACTCCATTATCTCCAAATTTATCAGATAATTTTCCGTATAGTGTAATGTATGAGTCATCAGAAGACATTGCTTCGATTTCTTCCATGCTGCAGCGAAGCGTTGTCAGATTAAACTGATTACTCTTATTTGTAAGCTGAGCGATTCGAGAATAGTAAAGAGGATCAAAAGCTTTGATTTCACCCTTCATATCAAGTGAAAGGAGGAATTCATTATAATCCTTAAAGCTTGTTTCCTGTGCTTTACGCAAAGCATTGGCTTTATACATCTCATTTCGTTTAGCATCGTCTTCGGATATTGTTATGGTTTCGAAATATCCGTTCTTGTCCAAAATTCTTATATATTTTTCAGGAGAAAGAGAACCTGATTCCGTAATATTTGGAACAGCGACTCCGGGAATTTGCTGGCGGATAATTTCACGTTCAGCCGGATTGTCATCAACGAAAACAAAGGAATCAACACCAAGATTCAGGGTATCTGCTATAGTGTTAAGATTCTGGCTCTTCGGTTCCCAATTGGCCTGAATCATTATGAAATCATCGGGTTTTAAGATTCCTTCAGGATGATTAAGTCCGGCAAGGGCATTATCCATCTCATTCTTTGAATTTACATTAAGTATGACACCTAAATCTTTGTGCGCTTTAACGTAATTCTGAAATTCAGAATATACCTGTCCCATTGAAGTTTCCTGTCCGATTTCAAGATTCTCCGGACCATCATCTCCGACAATTCCACCCCAAAGAGTGTTATCAAGATCAAGGACAAGTGACTTTTTATTTTTACCAAATACTGCTTTTATTATGTGACTTACGTTAAATGTATAATCAGGAATAGCCTGAAGCGACATTGCATATTTGTACATATGCCAGTAGAAAGAATCAGCCCATCTGTCAAGGCCATAAGAAGCAGCAACATAATTGATATCGTTAATCAACAGTCCGTTATCTCTGGCATAGTCGGCAAATCGTATATTTATCCTGTTAACAAATGCAATAACACCATGATGGTCATAGGCTTCTTTGTTTCCAAGCAATCTGTATGCGGGATATTCAAAATTATTTTGGATGATTGGACAACTGAATTTAGATTTCAGGCTCTCCCACATAACTTTGAAGTGATCAAAAAGTCTGTCTTCTTTAGCTTTGATTTCTTCAACCGAATCAGTGATTTGGGGAAGCTCGGTTATATTTTTAAATGTTGTATGTACGAAAATGACATCGGGAGTAAAGGCGTCAAGTTCGGGAGTGCCAAACATTGCATCCTCCCAATACTGGCTGTATTCTGACTCGTAAAATTCGGCCTCAATACCTTCATTAAGCAAAAACAAATCCAGTATTCTTATTATGTCGTGAGTTGTGCTTCCGCCCAACACGGCAACCTTCTTTTTGAGCAGCTTTTTTCCTTCTTTTTCGGCAGTTTCAAGGAGCTCACGGCGAAGCTTTTTTGACTTCTTGAGTATTAAATTTGAATCATATGGATAGAATAATTCCTGCATAGTATTCTCCATCTATTTTTTGACCAAATGTCAATTTTGGTGTATTCTTAATAAGATATAGTTTAAATGAAAATAGGGTTATTATGTCTTGCGACAGACACAAGTATAGCATAAATAATCATGTAATACAAAACCGAAGATATCATAGACAGACAGGATTAGATATAAATGCGAAAAATTATGTTTCATCTTAACTGCCTCGAGCAGGGCGGAGCCGAAAGAGTGGTTTCGAATCTTGCCAACAGACTGTGCAGAGAAGATTTGGAAATAGTTGTAACCACCGAGTGGGAAGGCGTGGACGAGTTTCAGCTTGATCCAAGAGTCAAGAAGCTGATAGTCGGACCCAAAGCGTCTGACGAAAAGAAGTCACGTATATCCAAGATGTATCTCAGAATTAAATATTTAAGGGATTGCATTAAGGAAGAAAAGCCTGACGTTGTAATCGCTTTTACCAGGAAACCGATTTACAGGGCACTTCAGGCAGCAGGAAAACTCAATGTGCCCATCATTATTGCGGTAAGAACAGATCCGACGGGACATTACGAGGAAATGCTTGATAAGATTCAGATTCCGTGGCTCTTTCCCAGAGCATCGGGTGCTGTATTTCAGACCAAAGGACAAAGAGATTTCTTCCCTGAGTATCTGAGGGATGTTTCGACAATAATCCTCAATCCGGTCAGTGATAAATATTTGGATGTTCCCAAGCCTGTCGAAAGAGAGAACAGCATCGTTCAGTCGGGCAGACTGGTAGATTTCAAAAATCAGCCGATGCTTATAGATGCCTTTATGAAGGTGCATGCCAAACATCCTGAATTTGAATTAAAAATATATGGTCCGGATTCTTTTGACGGAACAAAGGAAATACTTGAGGCAAAAATAAAGGAATATCAGGCAGAGAAATTTATACATCTGATGGGTGGAAGTGATGAACTTGAAAAACAGCTTCCACAGTCAAAAATATATGCGTTTTCATCTGACTGGGAAGGACTTCCGAATGCGCTTATTGAAGCAATGGCTCTCGGAATGCCGATTGTGGCAACCGACTGTCCGTGCGGCGGTCCGGCAACGATAATGACGGATGGCTATGACGGGCTGCTGGTGCCGATTAAGGATCCGGATGCGCTTGCTGAAGGAATCATTAAGCTTATAGAAAATCCTGAGCTCGCTGAAGAGTATGGAATGCATGCAAGAGAGATTGTGAAGAGAGTTAATTCGGATGCCGTTATTGATGAGTGGCGTAATTATATCGACGAGGTTATTCAAAGATGTAATTCGGAGAAGAAACACAATCTGAAGAAGCGGTTAAAGAAGAAAAAGAATAACCAATAAACAGGATTATTCAGATATGATTTGAAGCAGTAAAAGATACAGTCTAAGAATAGAGAAAAGACTAAGAATATAAGAAAAATTTAGAGAAAAGAAGGAAAAAACAATGAGTTACAAGAATTTGAAATTCCCTGAAAACAGTGTATTTTTGGTAACCGGTGCAGCAGGATTTATCGGTTCAAACATCTGTGAGGTACTGGTTAAGGCAGGCTATACGGTAAGAGGTCTTGATAATCTTTCAACAGGACATATCGAAAATCTTGAAGAATTGATGAAAGAGCCTAACTTTACATTTCTTGAGAAAGATATAAGAGATCTTGATTCGTGTCTTGAGGCAACCAAAGGTGTCGATTATGTAATGAACCAGGCTGCATGGGGCTCTGTTCCAAGATCAATCGAAATGCCTCTTTTATATGAAGAGATCAATATCAGAGGAACTCTTAATATGATGGAAGCCTGCCGAGTTAACGGTGTTAAAAAATTCGTATATGCTTCTTCATCATCTGTATATGGAGATCACCCGGTGCTTCCAAAGAAGGAAGGGCATGAGGGAAATGTTTTAAGTCCTTACGCACTTACAAAGAAGGTAGATGAAGAATACGGAAGACTTTATCATTCGCTCTATGGTCTTGATACATACGGACTCAGATATTTTAACGTATTCGGCAGAAGACAGGATCCAAACGGAGCTTACGCCGCTGTTATTCCTAAGTTCATCAAGCAGTTAAAGAATGGCGAGAGACCAACTATTAATGGTGATGGTAAGCAGTCAAGAGACTTTACATATATTGATAATGTAATTGAAGCCAATATGAGAGCATGTCTTGCTCCTTCCGAAGCTGCAGGTGAAGCCTTCAACATAGGTGCAGGCGGAAGAGAATTTCTTATTGATGTTTATAATGATATTCTTGAAGCTCTTGGAATGGATGTTGAGCCAATCTTTGGACCTGACAGAAAGGGAGATATCAGAGATTCAAATGCAGATATCTCTAAGGCAAAGGAACTTCTCGGATATGATCCGGAGTACGATTTTGCTGCAGGAATCAAGCTTGCAATTGAATGGTATAAAGAGAACCTGTAGTGATTTGCAGTTATCTGCATGAAGGAATAGCTTATGGAAAAACCTGGTTTGTTTTTACTCTCCCCCATGCTTCATCAGGGTGGTTTTGAAAGAGTATGTGTTACTACAGCACGGGTCCTTGAAAAAGATTTTGATATTACAATTGTCATTTTTGATGACAAAGATATTGCATATGATATTGAAGGCTTGAAGATAATTAATCTGAACCTTCCGGTGCGGCAGGGAAAGGTTGGTAAACTTCTTAATATCTTTAAGAGAAGGAAAGCACTTAAAAAGTTAAAGAAAGAATATAAACCTTTACTTTGTTACAGCTTTGGGCCAACCGCAAATATTGTAAATGCCTTTAGCCGCACTAAGGATACCGGTGTCTGGCTGGGCTTCAGAAGCTATGGTGATCTGTTCAGTAAACGTCTGTTGAAGGTCTTCAACAGCAGGGCCGATCGTATTATATGCTGTGCAAAAGAAATAGAATATGATTTTAAGAAAATGTTTCCGGGAAATAGAGCAGTAACTCTTTATAATCTGTTTAATACAGAGCTTATCGAAGAATCTGCCAAAGAAGAAGTAAATGGTTTTACTGAGGGTAAGAAAGTATTTATTTCTATGGGACGAGATGACGAGGTTAAAGGCTTTTGGCACATGATAAAGGCATTTAGTCTTGTTCATGAGAAGTATCCGGAAACCGAATTAAAAATCCTTGGGGATGGAACCTTTGAGGAGTGCAGAGAACTTGCAGGCAAACTGTTGCATGACGAGTCTGTATTTTTTGAAGGAATGTGTACCAATCCGTATAAATATCTGTCGAGGTCAGATATATATCTTTTGACCTCAAGTGTTGAAGGATTTCCTAATGCGCTTGTTGAAGGAATGATTCTTTCACTTGCACCGATAGCAACGAACTGTCCTTCAGGTCCTTCAGAGATTTTAATAAGAGGAGACAGGTCTACGGTCTCAATTGTCAATGCCAAACTCGATAGTCTTAAGTCAGAAGGTAAAAAGCCGATTCTGTCTGATGAATGTGGAATTATGATTCCGGTGCTTGACGGGAAGGCAGATTACTCTGAAACGATAACCGATGAGGACAGATTACTGGCGGAAGCAATGGAGTATCTGCTTGAGAATCCTGAGATATTAAAAGATTATCAGACTAAAGCAAGGCAGAGGGCACTTGAATTCGGATACGATGCGTACGTGGATAATTTTAAGAAGATATACGAGGGAATAAAGTAAGTTTGAGGATTACAGATGAAATATAAAGTAGTAGTTTTTGGTGTTAAAGATACATCGGAGAACATAGTTGAATATATAGAAAACAACATTTGTCATGTAGATCTTGTAATAACCATTTCTCCTGAAGTCACTAAGAAGAATGAGGTGTCAGGATATAAAGGATTATCTTCACTCACTGACAAGTATGGGATACCCGTTTTCGAGGCTGACAGCTATTTTCTGACAGATGAAAAAACTACAAAATTTATTAAGGAAAACGAATTTGATATCGGTATATCAATGGGATGGCAGAGACTGATTCCAAAGGAAGTCCTTGATGCATTTAAGCATGGTATATTCGGGTTCCATGGTAATGCCGGATACCTTCCTTTCGGAAGAGGAAGAAGTCCTCTTAACTGGTCAATGATTCTTGGAGATACCAGATTTAACTTAAATCTTTTTAAATATGACGAAAATGCTGACAGTCCGAATGTATTTGGAACTAAGATGTTCTCAATCAATCAGCATGATGACATAAGAACTGCTCAGTACAAAAATATGATCTGCTCAAAAGCACTCATCGCAGAATTGCTTGAAGCGTACAAAAATGACAGCATTGTCATTAAAACAGAATCGAAGGATTTTGATTCCTGGTACAAAAAGCGAACTGCTGTTGACGGTAAGGTTGACTTTAAGGGAAGAACGAGAGATATCTATAATCTCATAAGAGGTGTTGCAGCTCCGTTCCCCGGTGCATTTGCATATGTGGTTAAAAAAGGAAATGAATATCCTCAAAATACAGAAGACCTCGAGACTTTGAAGGAGCAATACACTAAGGTTACAATATGGGAAGCCCATCCGTTTGATGAGATGATGGACTTTAGCGGATATGCTCCCGGAGAAGTAGTAGATATATTTGATGGTAAGCTCATTGTACGTACGGTTGACGGCTCTCTTCTTATTGATAGATTCGAGTGCGATACGGATATTGCTGCAGGGGATATATTAGTTTAGATTACTCTCTACTTTACGATAGTTATGGTTCATTTTTCAAATATATTTCGGCTTTGATCATTTTATATTGTAAATACAATTAATAAGTTTTCATATATTTATCATGCCATTACTTTAATATATATTTCAAAAACATATGCCCGATAACGGGAAAAGGAGTTCCATATGTTCTCATTTGAAGACTATAAAGAAATAATAAGAATCATCAAATCAACAGGTGCTCATGCAAACTACAAGGATGCGATTAATAAAGACAAATTCGTCATCATGAGACACGATGTTGAATACAGCGTTGACAGAGCCTATGCCCTTTCAAAAGTTGAAGAGAGCATGGACTTTTCATCAACCTTCTTCTTCCAGTGGACAAACAATTCATACAATATCCTTTCCAAGAGAAACATGGATATGATTAAGGATATGCATGAAAGAGGACAGAATATCGGACTTCATTTTGCGCTGAACGGTCTGACAGATATGGAGCTTGTTCGCAAGCAGATAGTTAAGGAAATGGACATACTGAGTGAGATGTTTGGCTTCCGCGTCGACACCTTCTCTATTCACAGACCATCAAAGGATGCATTGAGAGAAAACATCAAACTTCCGGGAATTATTAATGCATATCAGGATGACTTTTTCACATTTGCAGAGAATGTTGATGAGAATACTGAGGTTAAGGTTAAGTATCTTTCTGATGCCAATCATATCTGGAGATACGGATATCCTGATGAAAAAAATATTAAGGGTCATGACAAGGTTCAGATTCTGACACATCCGTTTGCGTGGTCAAAGCGTGGTGGAGATAATTTTGATAATTACAAATATTTAATTAAAGAAAAAGAGATTGAGCTTATAGACAGTATTAACGGAGAATGCAAAGACTTCGTGGAATATCTTGATTATTTTAAGAAGAAAGCAGTTTATTCACCTAAGGGAGGAAAGAATGAAAAATAAGCGTTTCCTGATAGGGAATATAATTGTCCTTGCTGCATGCCTTGCTTTTTATTTCTTATTCTGGGCGTTTGGTGAGACGATAGTTACCAAGGATGCTCCGTCATATATTAATATGGTGCTCTCGAGGGAACCTTTTTATCCGTCATTTCTTGCCCTTTTCAGGACGATTTTTGGTGCATCGACAGATACCTGGCTTATCGCTGTGACTTTTGCGCAGAGTATGCTTCAGGCTGTGTGTACGTATTTCTTTATCAGATTCTTCAGGAAGCACTTTAATGCGGGAGCATTCCTGACGGCCGTGCTTACAATGCTTTGTTTTTCAGTTTCACTGCTTCTTCAGTTCGCTGCAAAAAGATCGTATATGTATAATAATTCGATCATGACAGAAGCAATATGTATTCCATTGTTTCTTTTGTTTGCAGTCCTTGCGATGGAGTATCTTTTTTCATTAAAAATAAGATATCTCATAGGGGCATCGCTTGTTTCACTTATTATGTTTTCAAGCCGAAAGCAGATGTACATTACGCTTATTCTGCTTGTCGGAATTATCATAATTGCAGAATACAGACGTTTCAGGGACAAGGGAAACAAAAAGATGGTTTCTTTTGGAAAGGGACTTCTTGTAATGCTGCTGACAGCGGGCCTGCTGCTTGGAATCAATAAGGGCTTCGAAGTTACATACAGCTATTTTGTTAATGGTGAAGCCTCTGAGCACTTCAATGATGACAGGTTTCTTACAACAGTAATTTTTTATGTTGCCGAGCCGGAAGATGCTGAAGCAATTGAAGATCCGGAGATAAGGAATCTCTTTAGTGAAATATATGCCATATGCGATTCTGAGGGTTCTATGATGCATTCGGCAGAAGGAAGCCTGTATGACAGGGTAACGCATTTTGCTGAGCACTATGACATGATTCAGATTAATCATATGTGGAATATGATAGAAGATTATGCCAGAGAAAAGATAGGTACCGATGAGGTGGGCATTAAAAGGGAAACGCTGGTAGACGAGATTTCAAGCACCATTTCATTTTCGGTTATGCCGAATGTATGGCCTAAACTTGTGAAGCTTTTTGGTATGAACGTTGTGGAGGGAATGTCTAATTCGTTAGCAAAATCATCTCCCATGTTTTACATATATTCACTCGCAATGGTAGCGTTATATGTACTTCTTCTGATTATTAATATAGTAAGAAAAGGATGGAATAAAGTTAACAAATTCGGACTTTATGCTGCCTTTTCTTTAGTTGGAAATGTTTGTCTGGTGTCATTGCTGAGATTCTGTCAGTCAAGGTATATGATTTATAACATGCCCTTATTCTATGCGGCATTCATAGTGCTTATACTGGACACACTGAAAGGAAAAGGAAAAGATGTGCGGAATTAGCGGTTTCGTTTCAAAAAAGAATATAAGCATTGATGAATTAAGGACGATGAACGATTCCATGATTCACAGAGGCCCGGATGATGAGGGCGTTGAAATCTTTCAGATGAGAGGTGAATGTTCTGATTATTCGGTCGGATTTGCTCAAAGACGTCTCTCTATACTTGATTTATCACCTCTTGGACATCAGCCGATGCATTCGAAGAATGGAAGAGTAAGCGTAGTATTTAATGGAGAAATATATAATTTTGGTGAACTGAAGAAGGAACTTTCATCAGAATACGAATTTATTTCTACCTGCGATACAGAAGTAATTATTGCGGCATACCTTAAGTGGGGAATTGACGGAGTTAACAGACTTAACGGTATGTTTAGCATTGCAATCTACGACAGAGATACCGAAAAGATATTTCTTTTAAGAGACCGAATCGGTAAGAAGCCGTTATATTACGAGCTTGATGGCAAAGATTTATATTTTGCATCAGAACTTAAGCCCATTATGTTAAGACCGGGGTTTAAGCAGTCCATAAGGCAGGAGGTTCTGGCAAACTATTTACATCAGCAGTATATTAATGCGCCGGATACAATATTTGAAAATGTATATAAACTTGAGCCGGGAGCAGTTCTTGAGTTCCATGCAGGCGAAGTAAAAACATATAAATACTGGGATATTTCTACTGTATATGATGAAATGTCCAAGGATATGGTTACTGATTATGCAGAAGCCAAGGAAGGACTTAAGAGTCGACTTAAAAAAGCTGTTGCTGATCGTATGATTGCCGATGTTCCGCTCGGAGCATTTTTGAGCGGAGGATATGATTCTTCACTTATGACTGCAATCGCACAGGAGAACAGTAGTGAACCTGTGAAGACTTTCTCTATAGGTTTTAATGAGGAAAGATTTAACGAGGCCAAGTATGCGGCAGAGGTTGCAAAGCACCTTGGAACAAATCATACTGAGCTGTATATTTCAGAAGCGGATATGTTTGACCTTGTTGACAGCATACCGCAGTTTTATGATGAACCGTTTGCGGATTCTTCTCAGATTGCAACAATGATGGTATCAAAGCTTGCAAAGGAGAAAGTTACTGTTGCTCTGTCAGGTGATGGTGGAGACGAATTTTTCTGTGGATATAATGTATACCGTCAAGTCTTGCAGGCGCAAAAACTTGATAAGCTTGGTGGAATGGTTCATGGAATCTGTAATATTCCAGGTCTTAAGCAACTTAAGGTCGAAGACAGATTGCCATTTAAGGTCAAGGTAGTATCAAAAAACAGAGATAAAAAAATAAAGACTCAGTTGGGATCTCCAAGCTATATTGAACGAGCAAACAAAATGGCTTTGGGAAATCAGAAGTCATGTTATTTTCCAATAGAAGATAGATATCATAGTAAGAACTGGCAGACAAGAAGAATGCTTCTTGATATGGACACTTATCTTCCGGGAGATATTCTCTGTAAGGTGGACAGAGCTTCTATGAAATACTCTCTTGAGTCAAGATGTCCCATTCTTGATAAAGAGGTAATGGAGTATTCGTTTAGAATTCCACATGAGTTTAAGTATATGAATGGGGACAAGAAGCATATTCTTAAGGATATTGCATATGACTACATTCCAAGGGAACTCCTTGACAGGCCCAAGGTTGGCTTCGGAGTACCGCTTGACAGCTGGCTCAGGGGACCGCTTAAGGAACAGCTCCTTACTATGTGTGATGTTGATTTTCTTAAACGTCAGGGTATTTTTGATCCTGAGTATACTTCAAAAATGATTAACAGTTATATTGCCACCGGTGATGGCGGACCTGCAACAGGAGCCAATTATTCGAAGATTACATGGTCATTCTTCGTATTTCAGCAGTGGTATAGAAGGTGGATGGAGAACAGATGAAGATAGCAGTAAGACTTGATGATATTACTCCGGATATGGACTGGCCTAAATTTTTGAGATTTAAGGCTTTGCTTGATAAATACAATATCAAGCCTCTTATAGGTATAGTACCTGAAAATAAAGATGATGTCCTAAAAGGCTCAGACGAAGGCGCTCCGGAGGATTATTACAGTTATATCAAAGGTCTGGAGGCAGACGGCTGGACACTCTCCATGCACGGATATCAGCATGTATATTCAACTAAAAAAGGTGGTCTTTTCCCGTTAAATAATTTTTCGGAATTTGCAGGTGTTGAGTATGAGAAGCAGCTTCAGATGATTACTGACGGAAAAGAGATATTACGCAGTCATGGAATCGAAACTGATATCTTTATGGCACCGGGACATTCCTATGACAGGAATACGGTTAAAGCTCTTTTGAATTCCGGATTTACAACGTTGACAGATGGATTTGCCAAGACCCCTGTTATTTACCGCGGAATGAAAATTGTTCCTATTTCGTTCAAGATGAGCAGAACATTTAAGAATGCGATGGCCCAAAAAGAAGGATATTCAACCATTATCATTCATACCGGAATGCTTAAGGATGAAGAATTTGACAAGTATGACAATATTTTTAATAAGGAAAATATTGATTTCGTTTCATATTCTGAGCTCTTAAAGGCTCCGACAAAGGCGCGCGGCGAAATGGGCCACATTAAAGAGTACTGGATGGCCAAGTTCAAATATATAGTGAGAACACTGATAAGCAGATAGTTGTGAAGATATAGAAAAAGCAGGAATTATTTATGGCAGAACCGATAAGAATATTACATGTATTGGGAAATCTGAATCTTGGTGGTGCAGAGAGCCGAATAATGGATCTTTATCGAAATATTGACAAATCAAGGGTTCAGTTTGACTTTGTCATTCATACAACAAAAGAATGTTATTTTACTAAAGAAATTACGAGTATGGGGGGACGAATATATTCTGTCCCCTGTTTTAAGATATATAATTATATTTCTTATGCGAAAGCCTGGAAGAAGTTTATGGAAGAGCATGCAGCTGACTATAAGATGATACAGGGGCACATGACGAGCACAGCTTCCATATATCTTCCCATAGCGAAAAAATCAGGAATTACTACTATTGCTCATGCAAGAAGTGCCGGAGTTGACAGCGGATTAAAAGGAAAAGTAACGCGATTTATGAGAAGAAATCTTTCTCAAAAGGCCGATTTCCTATTTACCTGTTCAGAACTTGCAGGAATATCCGTATTTGGTAAAAAAGCAACAGAGGAAGGGAAAACCATCTTTATTCCTAACGCAATTGAGATTGATAAATTCAGATTCAATCCAAAGACACGCGAGGACGTAAGAAAAGAACTGGAAATAGAAGACCGTTTTGTTATTGGCCACGTCGGAAGGTTTCATTATGCCAAGAACCATGAATTTCTCCTGAATGTTTTTAAGGAAGTCATAAATAAATACGATAGCAAAGACGACAAAGATGGTAAAAATGTAAAAGATACTGTAGTTGACAAAAAGCCACTACTTCTTATGCTTGGAGAAGGTCCGAGAATGGCTGAGATGAAAACTCTATCAAAGGAGCTTGGCATCGAAGAGGATGTTATATTTGCCGGAAATCATTCAGATGTATACAGATACTACCAGGGAATGGATCTTTTCTTGTACCCAAGCAGATATGAAGGATTACCCGGAACAGTTGTTGAAGCGCAGGCTTCCGGACTTAAGACGATTATGTCGGATTTAATTTGTGATGAAGTTATATTTACTGATCTCATAGATACGATGAGTATCGAAAAGTCACCTGCAGAATGGGCTGATAAAGTAGTAGATTTTATTAAAGAGGATAAGGGACTGATTAACAGAATTTCCTATAATGATATCTCACTGAAGTCTGACTTTAATGTAAAGAGTCAGGCCGAAATAATGTCTCATTTTTATGAGAAAGGAGAACTTAATGATAATCATTAAGATAATGGGCGGATTAGGCAATCAGCTTCAGCAATATGCCCTTTACAGAAGAATACTTAAGGAAGATGTTCCCGCAAAACTAGACATGTCCTGGTTTGATACTGATAATCAGGCAGATATGGGAGCACCAAGAAAATGTGAGCTTAATTATCTTGAAGGAATAGACTACGAGACTGCGACCAAAGATGAAATTTCAAAACTCACAGGCGGAAGCAGTATTATCGGTTCGATCAGAAGAAGGCTGAAGAGTACTCTCGGAATAGGAAAGATTGCAATACTTAACGAAGAGAAGAGAATATACCTTGAAGATGAAATGAATGATATCTGTGACAGAAAAACAGTTACGGATATGTATATAGAGGGTTATTTTGCTAATGAGGTCTATTATTCGAAAGTTCTTGCAGATTTGCGCAAGGAAATAAGTTTTCCGGTTGAGAAGGCGGTCAATTCTGACAAGATTAAAATAATGGCACATAAGATGAAGGAAGAGAATTCCGTTTCAATTCATATAAGACGAGGAGATTACCTTAATCCGGAGAATGCTGCCGGATTTGGGGGTATCTGTACCGACGAATATTATGATGAATCAATGAAAATATGTATGGAAAAGATGGAAAATCCATGTTTTTATATTTTTTCAGATGATACAGAATATGCAAATGGCTTTATGAATCGTGCAAAAGAGAAATTTAATCTTTCGGATTCGGCTATTACAGTTGTTAATCTCAATGAAAACGAAGATAACTACTTTGATATGTATCTTATGAGCTGCTGCAGGGCTAATATAGTTGCTAACTCGACCTTCAGTTTCTGGGGGGCCAGATTGAATGGAAATCTTGGAAAGATTATGATTAGACCGACAATTCATAGAAACGGTCAGACCTTTGATGCAGTGAAAATGAAGGAATGGTGGAAGGACTGGATGTTCGTCAGTCCACAGGGAGACAGAGCATGAATGTAGCTGTTTTTTGCGGGTCACTATCACGAGGTGGAACTGAAAGAGTTGTAGTTAATCTTATAGACTATCTGATTGAAAAGGGTGATAAGGTGACTTTGGTTACCCGGGAGAAGCATGATAATGAATATCCGCTTAATCCTGATGCGAAAAGATTTCTTCTTGCATTAACACCTGAAGAAGAAACAGGTAGCAGGATAGGTAACTTAAAAACCAGATATAAGAAACTCACAAATATATGGAAAGAACAGAAAGTGGAAGTAATCCTTTCGTTTATTGGTAAGTGTAATTTCATGGCTATAGAAACCGGTAACAAGCTCAATATACCGGTTGCAGTATGTGTAAGAGCATTGCCGGAGTTGGAATACGATTCATTTGTTATGAGAATCAGAGCAAAAATGCTGTTTCCAAAGGCTAAAAGATGTGTATTTCAGACGAAAGATCAGATGAAATTCTTCTCTAAGAAGGTTCAGAAGAAGTCAGTTATATTAAAAAATCCGATGAATGAGGAGTTTTTTGAGCCTCCATATGATGGAATCAGAGAAAAAACCATCGTCACAGTGGGAAGAATTGATCAGAATAAGAACCACAGGATGATTATTGATGCGTTTAATCGCATACAGAGCACCATTTCTGACTGGAAAGTGGTTATTTATGGTGATGGAGAGCTAAGAAATGAGCTTATAGAGTATGTAAAAGAGCTAGGACTAGAGGACAAAATAAGCCTCCCGGGGAACGTCGAAAACGTTGCTGAGAAGATTAAAAAAACAGGTGTTTTTGTTCTCTCGTCAGACACTGAAGGGAGTCCTAATGCATTAATCGAGGCTATGCTCCTTGGCATACCTGTCATCTCAACAGACTGTCCATCGGGTGGTCCGGGTGAGCTGATTCGGGACGGGGTTAATGGTCTGTTAATTCCGGTGGGTGATGTGGCACTTTTGCAAGATAACTTGCAAAAGTTAATAAATAACTTGCAACTACAAAAATTACTTTCCCAAAATTCATTAAAAACACGTGATATTTATTCGAGAGAAAAGATACTTGGAGAGTGGCGGGATATGCTTGAAAACATGCTTAATTCGCCAAAATAGCGGCTGAAACTTAAATCAAAAATAAGAAATCAGAATATTCAGACAATTTAGTCATTTTTCTCAAAATTCAAATTGTTTAAAAAGTTCACACAATTTACGGTTTTTGAGGCAAAAAATGTAATTTTGATGGTTGAAAAATATATTTTTATCAATTTGAATTATGACATAAAAAATACAAAAATGGATGAAAATGATCCAAAAGAGGTAGATCCATGTGTGGAATAGTTGGTTTGTGTAATTACAAACAAGATGTAAAAAAGAACATAGAAAGTATGAAAAAGAGGATGTTCCATCGCGGACCGGACTCTGATGGCAGTTATTTTGATGAAAATGTGCCACTTGCATTTGGCCATCAAAGGCTTGCAATCGTTGATATTACGCCATCCGGAGCACAACCGATGTTTTCGCATAACGGACGTTACGTAATTGCTTTTAATGGTGAGATATATAACCACAGACAGCTGAGAGAGGAAATGCTGGCGGATGAGAAGCTTAACATGGCTTCAACAGATTTTAAGGGTACCTCTGATACGGAGACTCTGCTCGAGGCATTCAGCGCATATGGATTTAAAGAAACTTTGTCAAAGATAAAAGGTATGTTTGCAATTGCCTTATATGACAGAGAAGAAAAGGTTCTTTATCTTACAAGAGATAGAATCGGCGAAAAGCCGCTTTATTATGGAAGAGTCAATGATGCTTTTGTTTTTGCATCTGATCTGGGTTCTATTTCAGTAATAGATGGTTTTGATAATAAGATACGTACAGATATGCTGGATTTATATTTTTATAATGGATATATTCCTGCGCCCTACTGTATATATGAAGACATATATAAACTTATTCCGGGAACCCTGCTTAGCATCAAGGCACCTTTTGATAAGGATTCAAAAATCGAAGTCGAAACATATTGGGATATGAAGGATGTAGCCCTTAAAGGTCAGCAGAATAAATTCAGCGGAAGCTTTGAAGAGGCTGTGGATGAACTTGAAAGACTTATGAAGGAGTCAATTAGGGGACAGATGATGGCGGATGTTCCGGTTGGTGCTTTTCTTTCTGCAGGAATTGACAGTTCTGCTACCGTTGCTCTTATGCAAAGCCTGAATTCCAAGAAAGTCAGAAGTTTTACAATAGGAATGGAAGATCCTAAATATAACGAAGCTGTTTTTGCAAAGGAAATAGCCAGGCATATAGGAACTGACCATACAGAATTATATATTACCGAGCAGGATGCCAAGGATGTTATTCCAAAGATTTCGCATATGTTTGCGGAACCTTTTGCGGACAGTTCTCAGATTCCGACATATCTTGTTTCAAAGATGACAAGAGATCATGTTACGGTTTCACTGAGCGGAGACGGAGGGGATGAACTTTTTTGCGGATATACCTCATATCTTTCTGTTGAAAGAATATGGAATAAGATGCGAAAGATTCCGTATTTTATCAGAAAACCGGTTGGGGCAGTGATTCAGCATACCCCGCTTACAAGGAAAGAGGTTATAAGAAGTAAGAGTGCTCTTTTACAGGCGGCTTCTCCTACGGATCTGTATTATAAATCTATGATTACAGATGCCAATATAGGAAAGATAGCATTAAATTCTGACAAAAATATAGTAAGTCCGGATATGATTCCTGATAATTATACAGGTGAAGTTAAGCATGATATTATGCTTATGAATATGCTAATGTATCATCCGGATGATATTCTTGTTAAGGTTGACAGGACTGCCATGGCAGTTTCGCTTGAAACAAGAGTTCCAATGCTTGACAAGGATGTTGTGGAATTCGCGTGGACACTTCCTATTGAATATCTTAAGGATGGAACTACAGGAAAAAGAGTTCTTAGGGAAATGCTCTACAGATATGTTCCAAGAGAAATGCTCGACAGACCAAAGAAGGGTTTTTCAATTCCTGTTGATAAATGGCTGAGAGAAGATAAAGAATTAAGAGCCTGGGCTGAGGAACTGATTAATCCTGATCTTATCGAGGCGCAGGGATTTCTTAATAAATCAGAAGTTTGGAGAATCTGGACGGACCTTATCGAAAGAAAGATTTGGAGACCTCAGATATGGTACATATTAATGTTCCAGCAATGGCTTAAGGAAGAAGCAGTGTGGAGAAATAAATGAATATAATCAGAATGTCCGGTGGTATTGAGAGACAGATGTTTCAGTATGCTCTCTATCTTAAACTCACAAGTATAGGCCGGGAGGTTAAATTTGATGATATAAATGAATATCAGGATGAGCATGTGAGACCGATTATGTTGTCTGTTTTTGATATCACATATCCTAGAGCAACCTGGGATGAGATTAACAGATACACAGATGGTTCAATGACCCTTGGTGCAAGAGTTCGAAAATTCTTTAAAGGTAGAAAAACTAATATTTATAAAGAAACTGGTTTTTATGATCCTAAGGTACTTGAAAATGATGATGTGTATCTTGATGGTCTTTTTATGTCGCAAAAATATTTTGAGGACATACTGCCTGAGGTGCACAGGGTATTTTCATTTCCTGATATAGAGAACATTAATCTTATGCCAAGGGCGAATGAGAATTTTCTTGTGTATTACAACGACATTATGACAAAAATGTCAGTTGGACTTCAGATAAGAAGATCGGATTCGAAACTTGAAGAAGAGAAATATCAAAATATCTGTACTGACGAATATTACCGTGCTGCGGTTAACTATATTCTTGAAAGATATCCGAATGCGACTTTCTTCGTATTCAGTAATGAACCAAAGTGGGTTAAGGGATGGCTTAGACAGATTATTAAAGGTATGATTAAGCCTGAGATGACTAACCAGGATATAAGAGAGCTTCGTGACAGATTTATTCTTGTTGAAGCAAATGATGAATACACGGCATATCTTGATATGTTTTTACTTAGTAAGTGCCAGCATAATATTCTTTCAAACTCGACATTTGGATGGTGGGGAGCTTGGATGAATGAGAATCCTAAGAAGATTGTGGTAGCCCCAAGTATATGGATGAATGGGGTAGACTCTGAAGATATTTATACCTCTGGAATGGTGCTTATCAATCCAAAAGGACGTGTGGAAAAAACAATTAAGTAATATTAACGTGAATAACAAAAAACCAGGATGTTAATGTTGATTCTTTATTGAAGACATAGAGGATTGGTTGATGAAGGAATGAAGATAATGAATATTATTAGAATGACTGGCGGATTAGGCAATCAAATGTTTGAGTACGCTCTTTTCTTAAAATATACGGCCATTGGAATTGAAACAGAAATTGAAGACTTCACAGAATATGAGAATCGTGATAACGCAAGACCAATTAATTTAGAGCGTGCATTTGGAATAGAGTATCCAAGAGCTTCCAAAGAGGATTATTACAGGATTACCGACAGTAATCCATCTTTTTTTAGTAAGGTACGCAGAAAGCTTTGTGGTTTTAAGGCAAATATTTATTATGAGGCTTCGCCTAATTTTGATCCAGAAATACTGAAGAAGGATAATTCGTACATATGCGGTTATTTCCAGACTGATAAATATTTTAGTGACATAAAAGAGGAGATTATCAGAGAGTTTTCATTTAAGAGCGAAGTCAAAGCTGCAGGTGAAGAAATACTCAGACAGTCACTTGGTGAATCTTATGAGGCGTTTGGCTCCTTCGAAAATGTCATGAAAAACGCCGTTGGAATTCATATAAGAAGAGGTGATTATCTTCTGAATGAAGCAAATTACGGTAATATCTGTACAGAAGAATATTATGACAATGCCGTCAGATACTATAAGGAAAATGCCGGCACGCTTTTTGAAGGTGAACCTGTATTTTTGTGCTTCAGCAATGATGCCGAATGGACTTCAAAGTGGATGGAAAAGTATGTTTCCGAAGGCTTCAGGATGTTCAATGTAACGGGAACTACAGAAGATAACGGATACATTGATATGTGTCTTATGAGCAAGTGCGCTCACAATATTATCGCCAATTCAAGCTTTAGCTGGTGGGCTGCTTACCTTAACCGTAATCCCGAAAAGAAGGTTATCGCACCTTCGAAGTGGGCGAATCATATTGAGCAGAAAGATATATATACGGACTATATGATCGTGTTGTAATAATATTTCTGTGACAACACATATTTTATCCAAGCAGCAGATACGGATTGATTTATTTATGTGGTTGGTGCGAATCGCTGCGTGGATATAAGGAACATGTTATATGGATTTAATAAGTATTATTGTACCTGCGTACAATATTGAAAACTACATAGCGCGCTGTCTGGACAGCATTCTTGCGCAGACCTATACAGAGCTCCAGATTATCATTGTTGATGACGGGTCTACTGACGGCACTCCACAGATTTGTGACGAGTATGTCACAAAAGACAGCAGAATCAAGGTTATTCATAAGAAAAACGGTGGCGTATCAACAGCCAGAAATGCAGGACTCAAAGAGGCTACGGGCAAATATATAGGTTATGTAGATCCTGACGATTATATAGAGCCGGATATGTATGAACGTATGCATAGGGCAATGATAAACAATCCTGTAGATCTGGTTATCTGCAGCTATTCGCAGATGGGCCCGGGTGCAGAAAAATATAATTTCAGCGGCAAGGAAATACTCCTGTCAAAAGAGGAAGCGCTTGATGCCTATATCTGTGACAACAGGGATTTTCATATTTTTAATTCCGTGTGGAGCAAATTTTATGCAAGGGAACTTGTTGAGAATATAAAGTTTACGGTCGGACATGATTCCGAGGACATCTTATATACGACAGAGGCACTTGCCAATTGTAAAGGATGCGTTTTTATAGATATACCTTTATATAATTATCAGGTCGCAAGAGAAGGAAGCATTATGAATTCCTTCCGGAAGCTTGCCGACAGACGTCTGAATGATGAAATTCCCTTCCTTTTCGAGCAGATTGACTATTTCAGGGTTAAAGGACTCGAAGCAGAAGCTCAAAAGGACGAATATCATGTGTACAGAAGGCTTGGGTTCTACTACATAGATTTTCGTAAAAGAAAGATGAAGGATGCTGCAAAAAAACTTGCAGGCATAGTTCGAAAAGACAAAAAGCAGGTGCGTGACATATTCGACAGGGAGTTTGTTAAGGCCGGAGACCGTAAGCGTATGAAAATGTTCCTTTTCAGCCCGGGACTTTATTATCATGTCAACAATCTGTATGAAAAAACAATATTGAAAATCAGAAGTAAATAGCCATATGTAATACATGTGGCTATTAGTTTTTCTTTTACTGTAGATATATCGGTTTTACAGTTATCTTTCACTTGTTCGGCAGTCATTCGACAGCAGATGCCCGACTTGCGTAACTCTTGAAAATTCCCACTTTTTTTGCTAAAATAAATTGTTTAATTATGCCCATTTGAGAGTGCGGCTGAATGATAAATATATATTCTTTCTGTTAATGCAAAAACGGTTGTCAAAATGGCAGCCAAAACGCAGTCAATATGGGAGATACTGAATGGCAGAATATAAAGACGGAAAATTACAACTTAAAAATGTAACTCTTGTTGCTATGACCAGTGTTAATATTCAGGCGACCATTAAGGCTTTGAAATACAGCATGAAGGACATCGACTTTGGCGCGGTTAAGCTTATAACACATCGTCGTCCCCGGTTCATGACAAGAAAAATTAAGTTCAGTAAGACAACAAAGTTAACAAATATAGATGATTTTAATTACAAGATGTTTTATGAACTCGGAAGTCATATCGATACTGAGTTTGCGCTGATAGTGCATGCCGACGGATTCGTTGTACATCCCGAAAAGTGGCAGGATGAATTTCTTGATTATGATTACATAGGATCACCGTGGCCGATTCCTAAAGAAGATGATCTTATTTCCTACAGGGATAAAGATAACAATCTTTGCAGAGTTGGAAACAGTGCCGGAATCAGATCAAAGAAGCTTATGGATTATCCGCTTGAAGCAAACATACCATGGGAGGGAGTTCTTCAGGATGGTATTGTCTGGTATAACGAGGATGTTCTTATCTGCTGCAAATACAGACATCTGTTTGAAGAAGCGGGAATGAGCATCGCACCGCTGGAGGTCGCAAAATATTATTCGCATGAGAATATGGTTCCGGAGGTCGAGGGAATCACACCATTTGCTTTCCATAAATGGTATGGAACAAATAAGGACTATCCAAACTTTCAGGAGACCAAGCTGATCTGCAAACTTGAACATTTTCATTTCAGGGCACTCAGGAAACTGAAGCGTATTTTTAAGAAGAAGCAGAACTGAAACATATAATACAATGTATGCTTGATGTGTGACTGGCAGATGTCAAAATTCTGTGAAAAGGAAAGATGATGATATACGATTGTTTTCAATTTTTTAATGAAATAGATATTCTGCTTATACGAATGAACGTCCTCAAGGATGTCGTGGATAAGTTCGTTATAAGCGAATCAACAGAAACCTTCTCAGGACTTAAAAAGCCTCTTAACTTCAAGGAGAACAGAGAGCTCTTTAAGGACTTTGAGGATAAGATTATTTATCTTGTTGTCGATGACACACCACCCGGTGAGACTCATGCAAGAGATGAGTTTCAAAAGAATGCGGTTAAACGCGGACTTAAGGACTGTACTGATGATGATGTAATAATATTCAGTGACCTTGATGAGATTCCGACGCCGGAAAAGGTGCTTGAAGTCGCTGCTCTCATTAAAGAGAACAAGGATGATGCCCGTAAGAAGATTTTTCACATGGCACAGAGAATGTTCTACTGTTACCTCAATATGGAAGAAGTAACGGGAAGTCTTCCGGCATGCTCAGGGGAATTTGAGGGTGTTGAGAAGAAGATGTGGCTTGGAACCAAAATGCTAAGCTACGAGCTTGCAAAGAACCTGAATCTTTGGGATATAAGATTCCCTGAGTATAAAGAAAACGGTGTTCGAGTTGCTGACGGCGGATGGCATTTTGGCTACATGGGCGGTCACAATGTCATGAGTCTTAAGGAAAGAGTTACCGAAAAGGTTAAATCTGCCGCACATCAGGAATACAACAGCAAGTCATTTCTTAAAGAAGCTGTGGATCGTATAGATGACGGGCAGGATATGTTTGGACGTGAAGCAAAATTTGTCCGCGTCGAAATCGATGATACCTATCCTCAATATATCAGAGAGAATCAGGATAAATACAGACATCTTATTAAGGCCAAAGATACTAAAGGTCAGAAGGTTATGCGTAAGCTGAGACTCAAGTGTTATAAATTCAGTCATTTTATTCACAGAGTCGGAGCGAAGGTCTTAAGAAGAGGGTAGATATACGGATATATACAGACTGGTTGGAGAATAAATTGGATAAACAAAATAAAAAGCCATCATTGCTAAAAGAAATTGCATATATTTTTGATAAGAAGCAGAAGAGAACACTGGTTGGTCTTTCGATAATGATATTCTTTGTCGGAATACTTGAAACACTGGGTGTCAGCGCCATTATCCCCGTAGTCACCGCACTTTTAAGTCCGGAGACTCTGGCAAAGTATATAGAGGAGATACCTTTCCTTGGAAAAATGGCGGATTTCTTCGGAATAGACGTTACGAAAAGCGGAGATATCGCGATTGTTCTTATCGGACTGCTGATAACCATTTACATAGTTAAGAATCTGTTTATTTTATTTACTACATATAAGCAGCAGAATTTCATAGCGATGAGCAGAAATCTCATGATAAGCAGAGTTATGAGGGAATTCCTTAACAGACCTTACGAGGATTATCTCGGAGCAGATATTCCTACAACCTTCCGTATTACAGATTCGGATATACCAAATACCTTTGCTCTTGTAATGGGTATCCTGAACCTTGTAAGTGAAGCGATAATATCATTCCTGATTTTCCTTGTGCTTTTACTTCAGGATTTCGTGCTTACGGTATTTATGATTGTGGTATTCGGAATTATGACACTTATTATTTCAAAGTTCTTCAAGCCAAGGCTTAATAAGATCGGTGTTGATAACATGAAGACTCAGTCAAGAATCGCAAAGTGGAGAATTCAGGCTATCTACGGACTTAAGGACGTTAAGGTTTTGAACCGTGAGGACTTCTTCATCAGGAACTACTACAATTCCGGAGTTGAAGGAGCCAAGCTTGCAAGAAACTATGCCGTGCTTAATAACTCTCCGCGACTTCTGATTGAAACGGTATTTATCGTTGCAGTTCTTGGATATGTTGCAGTTAATATTGCGACCAATGGAAATACAAGCGCGATGATCACAACTCTCTCAACCTTTGCGGTTGCAGCGATGAGAGTGCTGCCGTCTGTTAACAGAATTAACACTTATATGACAGAGGTTGCTTATCACAGACCATGTCTTGATTTTGTATATGAGAACCTTCAGGACGGAATGAAGGTGGACAAGGAAATGGCTGCACTTAAGGCAGCAGGACAGGAAGCTCCGCTCAAACTTAACGATAAGATTGAGCTCAATCATATTTCCTTCCACTATCCGGACAGCCAGCAGATGATATTTACCGACGCCCATATGGAAATCAAAAAGGGGCAGTCGGTTGGAATTATGGGCCCGTCCGGTGCAGGTAAATCAACAATCGTTGATATTCTTCTTGGTCTTTTACATGCCAACGAGGGAGAAATTACATGTGACGGAACCAATATATTTAAGAATTACGAATCATGGCTTGCACAGATCGGTTATATTCCGCAGAGCATATATCTGATTGATGAAAGCATCAGGGACAATATAGCTTTTGGTATTGATGCAGATAAGGTCGACGAAGACAGAATCTGGGAGGTGCTTAAAGAGGCACAGCTTGACGAGTTTATCAAGTCGCTTCCTGATGGCCTTGATACAACAATAGGTGACAGAGGTGTCAGATTGTCAGGCGGCCAGAGACAGAGAATCGGTATTGCAAGAGCGCTTTACAACAACCCTGAGATTCTGGTATTCGATGAAGCTACTTCAGCGCTTGATAATGAGACTGAGGCAGCAGTTATGGAAGCAATTAATTCCTTCCATGGAAAGAAGACAATGGTTATTATCGCTCACAGACTTAATACCATTGCCAACTGTGATGTGAAGTACAAGGTTGAAAATGGAAAGATTACTATAGCAGATATAGAAGTTTAATGTTAATGACTCAGGATGGTATTTGAATGAATAACAGAAATAAAGTCATAATTACATATGGACTCTGGATTATAGATATCATTACGGTGGTTCTGTCTTTTGGACTGGCGACCTTTATCAGATTCTTCTCCAACAATGATATCAGAGATACAAATATATACTTTATGGTTTGTATCCTTATGATTCTGTCCGCAACAGTATACACTTTCGTGGTGCCCTGGCATAACGATACGATGAAAAGAAGACCGATAAGTGAGCTTTGGAAAATCATCAAGATGAATATCTTTATGATAGTAGTGACACAGACGCTTATGTTTTTCCTTAAATGGTCAGATATCGTTTCAAGATGGGTGATGATGTATTTCGTAGCACTTGATGTGGTGCTGGCATTCCTGTTCCATATGCTGTTTAAGCAGGTTATGAAGAAGTACTACAATTCAGATCTTGTTAAGGTTAAGGTGCTTGTGATTACGGAAAAAGCTCTTAAGGACGAGGTTGAGGAACGACTTAAAGCAAGACTTGATATGAGTTATCAGATGCTTGAGACGGTTCTTCTTGAAGAAATGCCTGACGACTTTAAGGAAAAGGCTATGCAGATGGCAGTCGACGAAGTATTTATTTATGCAGCCGATGCTGACAAAAATATAGTCTTTGACATCTTGAAATTCTTTGACGACATGGGAGTTGTCTGCAACTACTGTGTGGAAATTCCGGGGCTTGATTCAAACAGATCACATGCAGATTCCTTTGCAGACTACACGGTTTTGAATTATTCGCATTTTCATGCAAGCTATAAGAGACTACTGCTAAAGAGAGTATTTGATATTTTCGGAGCACTCATCGGATGCAATATTACAATTGTTTTTCTGCCGTTTGTTGCACTTGCAATTAAGATTAATTCAAAGGGACCTGTATTCTTTAAGCAGGTTCGAATCGGAAGAAACGGAAGAAGATTTAAGATCTGGAAATTCAGATCCATGTATATAGACGCGGAAGAGCGAAAGAAGGAGCTTGAAAGTCAGAATCAGGTAGAGGGACTGATGTTCAAGATGGATAACGATCCGAGAATTACCAAGGTTGGTAAATTCCTTCGTAAAACAAGTATTGATGAGCTTCCGCAGTTCTTCAATATTCTTAAGGGTGACATGAGCCTTATCGGAACCCGTCCGCCGACAGTGGATGAGTTTGAAAAATATAATCAGTACTACAGAAGAAGACTTTCGATGACACCGGGACTTACAGGCTTGTGGCAGGTAAGCGGACGTTCGGATATAGAGAATTTTGATGAGGTTGTTAAGCTTGACCTTCAGTATATTGACAACTGGTCTTTGGGACTTGACCTGAAGATTCTTCTTAAAACAATTAAGGTTGTATTTATGGGAAAGGGTTCAAAGTGACGAAGATTTTAATGGTTGTCCCTGACCGAATGGTTATGGGAGGCATAGCTTCTGTAGTAAACGGATACAGGGAATACGGTATCGGTGATGAATATGAAATAACATATGTGGAATCGTATGTTAACGGCAGCAAATTCGACAAACTGAAGATAGCCCTTAAAGCATATCGTAAATTCAGGAAGGCGCTTAAAGCTTCGGATTATGACCTTGTGCATATACATTCATCTTTTGGTCCGAGCTTCTATAGGAAAATGCCTTTTATAAATATGGCTTATAAGAGAAATATTCCGATAGTAAATCATATTCATGGTGCCGAATTTGAAAACTTCTATCCGCAGGCTTCGAATTCTAAAAAGAAGCTTATTCGAAAAATATACGGAAAATGCCGGAGAATAGTTGTACTCTCTGATGAGTGGAAGGAAAAGATATCGGAAATTGTTCCAAAAGACAGGATTGATATTGTCGAGAACTACTGCATTATTCCGGAAGGTGAATCTGAAGGAAACGGTAAGAAAATACTGTTCCTTGGTGAAATAGGACAGCGAAAAGGCTGTTATGACATCCCTGATATTATCAGAAGGACGGAGGATACCCTGTCGGAAGACAGGAATCCTGAGGATAAAGAAAACAGGACGTCAGTTGATGCTGAAGATAATGGTCTGTCAGCCGGCGGTGAAGACAATAAGCTGACGGTCGTACTTGGAGGAAACGGAGATACTGCTCCTGTAAGCTTAAAGATAGAAGAGTTTGGACTTAAATCCTCTTTTGAATTCCCCGGATGGGTAAGAGGCAGCGATAAGGAAAAGTTATTGCGTGACAGCGGCATTTTTCTTTTCCCGTCTTACAATGAAGGAATGCCGATGTCTGTGCTTGAAGCAATGGCATATGGTCTTTTGGTTATCACAACCAATGTAGGCGGTATTCCAAAGCTTATCAGTCATGGTGAAACCGGTTTTATTTTTGAGCCGGGAAATACAAAAGCAATGGCCGAATGCCTTAGCAAGCTTCTTAATGACGAGGAGTTGAGAAGAAGAATCGGGCAGCAGGCGCGCGAGTTTGTGATTAAGAATTACAGTTTCGAAAAACATTTAGAAAAGCTGAAGGCAGTTTATTCAAAAGTCATATCAAAAAAGTAAGAAGTTCGTCAGAAAAGTGAAGAAATGCGTATAGTGACGAAAATACTGAGGTAATATATGGGAGTTAAACTTCATGCACTCGGATGTGCAATCAAAACAATCGGATGGAAAATAAGATATGGAAAACGTCTTGAGATTGAGTTCCCACAGGCTATGTACAAGGCTCATATCAGCATTTCCAAGAATGCAAAGATGATATTGAAGAAGAGACTGCAGAACTACAATGGAGGTCTGTATCTCAGCTGCAGGGGAAATGGTGTGATGACCATCGGAGAGCATACCATGTTTAACGCAAATGTGTGTATTACCTGCGTAAAGAAGATTACCATCGGGGATAACTGCAGATTTGCAAACAATTTTGTAATGATAGACCATGACCATAATATCAATGATGTTACCGGTTCACTTGCCAAAGGAGATTCTCCGGAAGGATATGAAGAATTCCCCGGAGAAGAAATTGTAATCGGAAACGGTGTATGGGTTGGTGCCAACTGTACAATACTGAAAGGCGTTCATATAGGTGATAATGCCATTGTTGCCGCAGGGTCTACAGTACGAAAGGATATTCCGGCAAATACAATCTATTATGAAAAAGGTGAGGCTGTATACAGGCCTATTATTAAGAGAGAAGATTTTAGCGTATGATTAGTATTATTGTACCTGTATATAATGCAGAGGCATACCTTGATAAGTGTGTTGACTGTCTTATTAATCAGACCTTCAAAGATATAGAAATAGTTCTCGTTGATGACGGTGCAAAAGACAGAAGCGGTCAGATGTGTGATGAATATGCACTTAAGGACTCACGTATTAAAGTTGTGCATAAACCAAATGGAGGACTTGTTTCAGCCTGGAAAGCAGGCGTTAAGGAATCAACCGGTGACAGACTGTGCTTTGTGGATTCAGATGACTGGATTGATACAAACATGATAGAAGAGTTCATGAAGGTCGCAGGAAGTTCGGACAAGGAAATCCTGGTTGCAGATGCATACATTGAGCGTATGAAGGGCGACGGGCTCCAGTCGGAATATGTAAGCCAGGGCATTAAAGCAGGAAAGTATGACAAGGCTGATATTGAAGAGAATATAATTCCAAGGCTCCTTGGAAATGAAACAAGATATATCACCTTTTCAAGATGCGTAAAGCTGATTTCAAGAAAACTTATAGAAAACAATATGCAGTATGCCGATGAATCCCTGAAGATGGCAGAGGATATGTCGGTAATGGTTCCGGCGCTGATGGATTGTGAAAGCCTTGCCATTCTTGACAGAAAGGCATATTATCACTATCTCTATGTTGAAGAATCAATGGTTCATGCTTATGACAAGACAGCTTATTCAAGCATGGAGAAGGCTGTCGAGATGACTGGAAGAGCACTCGAGGATAAGTTCGAGGGCGAAAAACTTGAATTCATAAAGAACAGGCTTGATAAGGAGCATATATTTTTACTCCTGCTTGCGGTTAAGAATGAGGCAAGAGGAAATCCTTCCGGATATCGAAAGAATATTCTTAAGATATATAACGAAAACGAGGAGCTGATCAATAATACGGAAGTGGAGATTGGCTCAAAGTCAAATAAACTGTTGTACAGAGCTTTGAAAAAGCCAAGTTTCTTTAATCTTTCGCTCCTTAGACTTGCGATTAAGATTTACTACAGGTGATTATGAAGTTATCCGTAATTGTACCTGCTTTTAATGCGGGCAAATATATTGGAAATTGCATAGACAGTATCGAACATGGAAGCCTCCCGGAGAGTGAACTGGAGGTTATCGTAGTCAATGATGGTTCAACAGATAACACTGCTAAGGTCATTGATTCAAAGATGCAGGAATATTCCAATATTCAGATGGTTCAGACCAATGATGAGGGTGTATCTGTAGCAAGAAACCGGGGAATGCAGAAGGCTTTAGGTGAATATATAACCTTCGTTGATGCAGATGATATTGTTACGGAAAAGATGTTTTCGCTACTCATTGCGGAAGCGATGGAAAGTAAGGCTGATATCGTTGGATGCGGATTTTTTACCTGGAGCAAGACGGAAGACATTCCTGTGCAGATAATTGACGGAAATAATGAAGATTCAGATGCAGCAATAAAGAAATCCGTCTTCAATTCCGACGATTTCATTAAAGAAGAGATAATAGGAAACCATAATTCAAGATGCTGGTCAAAAATATACAGCAGGAAATGTCTCGAAGGCATTGAATTCAAAGAAGGACTGACTATCGGAGAGGATATGCTGTTTCTCACGCAGGCAGTCAAAAAAGCAAACAGCATCGTGGAACTTGATTATAAGGGTTACGGATATTATCAGAACGAAAAGGGCGCGATGAATCGTCCGTTCAATCCTAAATATATGGATCAGATAACCTGCTGGGAGTTGATGGCACAAGAGACGGGATGCGACCTTGTTGTAAACAGATTCATGTCGGTAATGCTTGTGGTATCAAAGATAGCACTGCTTTCAAAGAAGGATCAAAAGCAGAATTATCAGTATATAAATATTTGTAAGGAAAAGCTTAAAGAGCTTATTAATGAGTTCCCCGAAGGTCTAAAGAAGCTTGACAGGGGCTATAGAATCAAATGCAGACTATTTAAGTTAAGTCCTAAACTGTATCTTCGTTTGTATGGTTTATGGAAGAAATAAAACAGGATTTCGGAGGCAGCAGATGTTAATTAATATGATTAATCAGGCTCAATATGATTTGCTGAATTATCCCCACAGATCGTTGGGATACTATTTGGCTTATCCTTTTAAGGTTTTGAGCGGAAGAAATAATGATCCGATTGACAGAATGGCATGGCCGAATGCACTTCTTGCCAAGGCTATGATGGATTATTATAAAAAGCATGTTAATTCCGAAGAGGCTAAGGAAATATCATATGTCGTAAAAAGATATTATGACAGGTGGATATTCCACGGAAAGAAGCTCTACAATGTGGATAATGCCTATGCCGGAATGGCATTGATTGATCTTCATCAGATTACCAAGAATCAAAAATATAAGGATGCTGTTGATACAATTTATCAGTATGTACTTCAGCTTGAGACCGATGACAAAGGTTCAATAATCTACAGACCCAAGGAGCAGGGTAATTATATATTTGTCGACAGCATTGGTGCCGTATGTCCGTTCCTTGCAAAATACGGAAGGGTATATGGTGATATCGATGCAACCACTCTTGCGATAACTCAGATTCAGAATTATCTTGAGCGCGGAATGGATGATAAGCTTCTCATACCTTATCACGGTTATGATTATACTTCGGGAATGAAGCTTGGAATTATTGGCTGGGGACTTGGTGTCGGAAAGCTTATGATGGGTATGTCGGAGACTTTGTACTATATTAACAATGAAAGACCTGAGTATGAAGGCCTCAGAATGGCTTACAGACGAATTGTTGATAAAGCTGAGGCATATCAGATGGAAGGCGGTCTTTACAACTGGCAGTTAAGTGCGAAGGATGGCCCTGCAGATACAGCGGCGACAGCAATGATTCTGTACTCGATTGCACAGTCACTTGAAGACAAGGTGCTGATCGGTATTCATAAGTCAAGAATGCTAAGGGGTGTTGATGCAATCAAGGCATGTATTCAGGAGGACGGAACACTTCCGGGAGCATCAAAAGAGACTGACAGATTTAACAATTATCCGATTGATTTTGGCGCCTATCCATGGGCACTTGGTCCTGCGTTAGCTTTGATGGTAATGATTAACGAAGAACCTGAGGCTCCCTCTGAATATGTATAGGTTAACTGAAAAGCCCGGATAACAGGTTTTAGGCATAAAGATATTAAAGATTGCAGATAAAAGATTAAGATGAATAAGTTATTATCCCGATTACATCAATTTCAGGACAAAGATATAGTTAAGAAGGCAGGATTTTATGCCTTCTTTCTTGCTGTTATTATCGAAGCCTTGATTGTGGTAGTTGATAAGAGCAGATATACTAACCCGATTGAGGGAAGACTCTTTCAGATAACGTTTATTTTATGTGTAATAAAGATTTTATTAACTAAGTTTGATATTAAAGAGTATGTGACAATAATACTGTTTGCAATACTCGGAATCGTTGTGTATAAGTCTTCGGGACGAAACGAAATACTGAGGATATTTATGTTCGTTGCAGCCTGCAAGGACATGGATATTGAGAAGGTACTTAAGTTCATATTTGCGATTACGGCATGCGGATGTGCTGTTATTATGATACTTTCGCTTACCGGAATTTACGGTGAGGTAACGGTGCTTAAGGGCTATGCCGGTGAATTCGTTTATGAAACAGGCGATTATGTGGAGAAGGAAAGATACTGCTTTGGAATGGGTAACGCAAACAGCTTCCATTGTATGTTTTTTGTTCTCACACTCTTATATTTGTATCTGTGGAAGGATAAGGTGAAGGCATGGGTATACGGACTGCTGTTTGCCTTAAATATAGGGCTCTTCTTCCTTACATACTCAAAGATGTCTACAGGTCTTTGCGCATTATCGATAGTGGTAATGTTTCTTATTAATTCGAAGCTGTCTGAAAAGATTAAGAAAGGACTGTCGGCTTTTGCAATTGCAATAAGTGGATTGTGTGCAGGGGCAGCAGTGTTCTTCGCGGCAGCTACAAAGACGGTATATGATTACGATTTTGGAATAGACAGAGGAACATTTGCAACCTTCGTCGGAAAACTTAATTTTTATCTGACAGGAAGAATAAGAACTCTTGCCGAGAATTCGGTTGATGACGGAGCAATTCAGTCGTGGACGCTTCTTCCAAAAGCCGGGAATGAAAAATATTTTGATCTTGGAATAAACAGGCTGTTCTACTGGTATGGAATTATTACGGCGGTTGTGATTATCGCAGTTTTCGCTATGCTGCTTATATATTTGTACAAGAAGGGCAAATATACGGAAGTAATGTTTTTAGCCATGATCATATGCTATACGCTTATAGAGGCACATTTCGTGTCTGTATATATAGGAAGATGTTATCCGCTTGTGATTCTCGGTGGTTACTGGGCGCTGATGATGCGAAAGGACAAGGCAGATACATAGGGTTTAGGTGCGCCAACACTTGACGATATGGCGTTTAATGAGTATAATTAACGCGCAAAAAGTCTGTAAATTTCGATTCATTTGATTCGATGTGATTATATTTTCGACAGGAAGGAAAGGTCAAAATGCAGGAAAAGAAAAATATTATTACTTATGAAAGTGTTAAGAAGTATGAAGAAGAGTTACATGATCTTAAGGTTGTTAAGCGTCGTGAAGTAGCTCAGAAGATTAAGGAAGCCAGAGAACAGGGTGACCTTTCAGAAAATGCTGAATATGATGCAGCTATGGATGAGCAGCGTGATATCGAAGCAAGAATCGAAAAGCTTGAAAACATTCTTAAGAATGCAGAAGTAGTAGATGAAGAAGAGGTTAATACTGACGTTGTTTCTATCGGATGTGTTGTTAAAATCAAAGATATGGAAACAAAGGAAGAATTAGAATATAAGATTGACGCTCCTACAGAAGCTAATCCTCTTAAGGGAATTATTTCTTATGAATCACCTGTAGGTGCAGCTCTTATCGGTAAGAAGGTTAAGGATACAGTATCTGTTGAGGCTCCAGCAGGAGAACTTAAGTTTAAGATTCTTGACATCCAGAAGGTTAAGTTGAACTAATTTTTACAGGTTTAAGGAAAAGATATGGCAGAGAATAATAATCAGAACAAAGAACAGGTTCAGGATATTAATCAGCTTCTTAAGGTGCGCCGTGAAAAGCTTGCAGCGCTTCAGGAAGCAGGAAAGGATCCCTTCGTAATTACAAAATACGATCAGACTCATCACACAGATGAAGCCAAGAAGCTCTACGAGGATTTAGAGGCAGAACTTCTTAAAGGCAAGGATGAGCTTGAGTATGATGACAAGCGTGCAATCATGGATGAAAGTCCAATCGAAGTAAGCATTGCCGGACGTCTTATGAGTAAGCGTGTTATGGGTAAGGCATCCTTTGGTAACGTTCAGGATAAGAACGGAAATATCCAGATTTATGTATCACGTGATTCACTCGGAGAAGAGCCCTATGCAGACTTCAAGAAGATGGATATGGGTGACATCGTAGGTATTAAGGGTAATGTTTTCAGAACCAAGATGGGAGAAATCTCTATCCATGCATCTTCTGTAATTCTCTTAAGTAAGAGTCTTCAGATTCTTCCTGAGAAGTATCATGGACTTACCAATACAGATTTAAGATACAGACAAAGATATACAGACCTTATCATGAATACAGATGTTAAGGAAACCTTCATTAAGAGATCAAAGATTATCTCTACAATAAGAAGATTCCTTGACGAACAGGGCTTCATGGAGGTTGAAACTCCTATGCTTGTAGCTAACCCCGGTGGTGCTGCAGCACGTCCTTTTGAGACTCATTTCAATGCTCTTGACGAGGACCTTAAGTTACGTATTTCTCTTGAGTTATATCTTAAGAGACTTATCGTTGGCGGACTTGAAAGAGTATACGAAATCGGCCGAGTATTCAGAAACGAAGGACTTGATACAAGACACAATCCTGAGTTCACACTTATGGAACTGTATCAGGCATACACAGATTACTACGGAATGATGGACCTCACTGAGAATATGTTCAGACATATTGCTCTTACAGTTAACGGTTCAGCAGTTGTTAAGTATGGTGATCTTGAAATCGACTTCGGTAAACCATTCGAAAGAATGACAATGATAGAGTGCGTTAAGAAGTATTCAGGTGTTGATTTCGACGAAATCCCTGATCTTGAGGCAGCAAGAGCCATTGCCAAGGAGAAGCACGTAGAATTCGAAGAAAGACATAAGAAGGGTGATATCCTTAACCTCTTCTTCGAAGAGTTCTGTGAAGAACATCTCCTTCAGCCTACATTCATCATGGATCATCCTATTGAAATCAGTCCTCTTACAAAGAAGAAGCCTGATAAGGAAGGCTATGTAGAACGTTTCGAGCTGTTCATTAACGGATGGGAAATGTGTAATGCATATTCAGAGCTTAACGACCCTATCGACCAGAGAGCACGTTTCGCAGCACAGGAAGAAGCTTTCGCAGCCGGCGACGACGAAGCAGAGCACACAGACGAGGACTTCCTCAATGCTCTTGAAATCGGTATGGCACCGACAGGCGGTATCGGTTACGGAATCGACAGACTCGTAATGATTATGACAAACAGCCCTGCGATTAGGGATGTATTGTTGTTTCCAACAATGAAGAGCTTGGATAAATAAATCCAGTAAAATCAATGGTTGTAGGGTTTGAATTGCAAGATTTACGACCAACTTACGACCAAATTAAAGGAGAACACGTTCAGATAGAACTCCATTTACGTGGGGTTCTATTTTTTTGCAGAGAAAGTGGACTTATGTATTGTAAATGTTCCACGCAGATTTTATAATTCTTATATGGAGGGCTTTAATATGAACAAAACATATTCAATGAGTATTAGAGTTAGTGAAGAAGAATTAGATATATTAAAACAAGCGGCTCGATTAGAAGCGTATGCTTCTTATAGTGAGTTTGTAAGAAGAACAGCATTGTTAGAAGCGGCAAAAATACTGAGTGAGAAAGGAACTGTGTCAGAAAATGGAATTAAATGATGTTGTATTTAACGAAAATGGAGATATTATTGATGTATTAAGTGGAAAAATCTTAAAAGATACACCAGAAGAGCGAGTACGACAAAGATTTATCAATATTTTGGAAGCTGATTATGGTTATCCAAAGAAGAATATGCTTCGAGAAGTACCTATTCAAAATGGCTCGAAAATTATGACAAACAGTGAAGATGGTTCTGAAATAAGAGCAGATATTGTAGTATATGTAGATAGCAAATCTGCTTTAAATCGAGACCAAGGTAATATTCTGTTTGTGGTTGAATGTAAAAAACCTAATGCAACAGAAGGGTATGCTCAGTTAGTTTCATATATATTTAATACATCTGCAGTTGGTGGTGTTTGGACAAATGGCGATGGTATTTCAGTATATAAAAAGAAAACCGGTACAGAAGTTGGATTGGATGAAGTTTTATCATTACCAAGATATGGAGATAATTGGAATGAAGAAGAAGGAATACCAAGAAAGCAAGATTTGCCGAGACCGCATAATGTAAGGTTTTTATTATCTTCGTGTCATAACAAACTTTATGGTCGAGGGATGGAAAATGAAGATTTTGATTTGGCGATGGATATGGTCAGAATCTTGTTAGCAAAAATACAAGATGAAACTACAACAGGAGATTATCCAAGGTTTTGGATAACAGAAACAGATTTTCGAACTGCTGAAGGTCGTAATCGAGTTGCAGAAAATATACAATCGTTGTTTAGAGAATATGCAGACCAATATCCAGATGTCTTTGATGCACATGAAAAAATACAAGTGGGAAACGACTGTATAGCTGAAGCCGTTGGAATATTAAAAGGATGGAGCTTAGCGGCAAGAAATGATGATGCGGATGACTGGGATTTAATGGGTGAGACATATGAACAGTTTACACATATAAATCTTAAAAGACAGCAAGGGCAGTTTTTTACGAACCGATTAGTTGTGAATATGATGGTTGACATGCTTGACCCACAAATAGGAGAACACGCATTAGACCCTGCAGGTGGTAGTGGAGGATTTGCAACCAGTATATTTAGACATTTAAGAAGAAAAGTTGTTGAAAATACTGCTCCGAATACACCTGTAAGAGATAGACAAATTACAACAATTAAGGAAAGCGTTTATTTAGTTGAGATTGCGGCAAGACTTGTAAAAATTGCAAAGTGTGCAATGCTACTGACTGGAGATGGACAATCAGGAATGACAAGAGGTAATTCATTAGATACCTATGAGCGTCTTGACCCATGGATTGTATCTAGATGTTCAAAAGGGAAAACAAATGCGCCATCAGTAATTGCTACAAATCCTCCGTTTTCTGGACAAAAGGTGGAATCTCAGATTTCAGATAGAAGCATTCTTAAACAGTTCGATTTTGGTCATTCGTTTAAGAAAGATGATTGTGGAAAATTTGTATTTAGCAATAAAGATGCGGATATTTTAATTCATCAAGCTCCTGAACTATTATTTTTGGAAAGATGTATCGATTGGTTAAAACCAGAGGGGCGCATAGGTATAGTTCTTCCAAAGGGATTTCTTGATAACGTTAGTTATGAGGCATATAGAGAATGGTTACTAGACAGATGTGAACTGAATGGTGTTGTTACACTTCATAAGGATACCTTCCAGCCTGATACAGGAGTAAGAACTTGCATTTTGTTTTTGACAAAACCTAAAGAGGGGCAGAAACCAAAGGATGATTATAAAATCTTTATGGCGCAATCTCAGAGAATAGGACAGGATTCAAAGGGAAATTCTGTGTTTGTGTTAGATGCTAACGGAAACATTACTGGCAAGTTGAATCATGATTTAGATGATATAGCTGAGGCATACCGAGCATTTAAAAATGGACAGGAGCATAAAAAATCTGAGTACATTTTTTCTATAAGTAAGAGTGAGATAAAGGATTACTATAATATTAATCCTCAACACTATTCGCCTAAACTTAATGAAGCATTGAATAAGGTATTGGATTATGACAATAAAGATGATTGGTCTACGACTACTATTGGACAATTAGAAGCAGGAATAAGAA
Organism: Lachnospiraceae bacterium; assembly: GCA_024403415.1. GTDB lineage: Bacteria > Bacillota > Clostridia > Lachnospirales > Lachnospiraceae > JAILLW01. The sequence goes on along the minus strand of JAKSRY010000001.1, from coordinate 33,181 downwards.
TATATATTGGTCCAAGATGGAATTCAGCAAGCATAAAAGTTGATAATCCAATAGATACAAGTTCTCTTACTCCATATTTAACTGCAAATGGAGCACTTGAATTAAGAAGATTTTCTATTAAATGGATGGATGAATCAAAAGCAAGTACAACGCAAAAGAAATGTATTGAGATGCTTAAAGTTGAAGAAGGAGATATATTAATTACTCGTTCTGGTACAATAGGTAAAGTGACATACGCAACGAAAGACTTAGCAGACATTATATTGTAAGTGATGACTTGGTTAGAGTTCGTGTACAAGATGATAATTTGCGAGCCTATTTGTTAGCATATTTTACTTCTGAAACAGCATTGTCTCTTATGCTGTTAGATGAATATGGTTCTGTTCAACAACACTTGCAACCAAGGCATATTCAAGAAATGATAGTTCCTGTTCCAGATAATTGGGAGCAAGCAAAAGGAATGATAGAAGCTGGTAAGGCATTTATGAAGGCAATGGAGGATATGTCGATTGCTGATAGAGATATTAGAAAAAACGGATTTGATTCTATGATATAATCTTATTATGATGAAAGAAGCGAAGATCAAAATCAATTGTTCTTCGCTTCTTTTTTCGAGTTTAATGGATTATATCTATTTTCTTTTGGTAATCAGTCAGAGAAGTGGAATTGGTCTTATTGAGAAGAAAAATATGGGTATTGCAAAGGCAAGCGTGTTCTATGTGATGAACTTTATCTGTGAAGATGAGACCGCTGAGGAGAAAGCGCACGCAACTTCTGATGAGAAAAGAGTTGAAGCCGCATCTGTGGAAGAAGACTCTCCATGTGTGGATAACTCTCTTCCACGAGTTCAGAAAACGAACTTGGAAGAGCCTTGCGAGTTCAATAATCGAACTCATGCGTGTCCGGAAAATGAACACGACCGTGTTCGGAATCTTAACCCTAATAAGACTAATATGAGTAAAACTATCTTATCTATCAATCATAGTCAGGATACGATTGATGAGATGGAAGGCTATAGCGAAATCATCAAAGAGAATATTGATTATGACAGTCTTCTCCTTGCTCATCCTTATGACCATGAGATGGTAGATGGAATATTTGATCTAATTTTGGAGACAGTTCTTTCCAAGAATGAGGAAATTACCATTGCAGGGGATGTGTATCCAAAGAATCTTGTGAAAAGCAAATTCCTGAAGCTTAACTATTCTCATGTGGAGTATGTAATTAATTGCCTTCGGAAGAATACTACTAAGGTGCGTAATATTAAAAGTTATCTTCTTGCAAGCTTGTTCAATGCGGGAAGCGCAATAAGCAGTTACTATAGAGCGGAGGTAAATCATGATATGCCACAGTTTGTTGGATGATTTAGTAAACGTGTGTTCTTGACAAAATGACATAGAGGTACTACAATCAAATTACCTGATAGGTAATTTAATGAAAGGAGGAAGGCTTTGGAATTAGTTTATACAGATGCCAAAACTGAGGAACAATGTACTAGCTTAAAAGCAGCGAAGAAGCTATTTGGCGGAAATAATGCACTGGCAAACAGTCTTTTAGCAAGGATAAATGCTTTGAAGCAGGCAGATACTATTAAAGATATTATAGTTCAACCAACCTTTCACTTTCATAAACTTGAAAATAAAGGTGGAAGGGACCTGGAAGGATTTTTTGCTATTGATGTGAAATCAAGGCGAGACCAGTGGCGTATAATATTAGAGCCACTTGATGAGAATAAGGAACCATATGTTCCTTGCAATATTGATGAGATATCACAGAATGTGAGAATTGTTGAAATAATGGAGGTGAGCAAGCATTATGAGTAATTACATTGAATATAATGATACGGTTGCATTTCACCCAGGATATTATATTAAAGAGATTGTTGAAGAAAGCGGATTAACTCAGGAAGATTTTGCTAAGAGACTAGACACAACCCCTAAGAATTTAAGCTTATTAATTCGTGGTGAACAGAGCTTATCAATCGACATTGCAATGAAGTTATCTAGAATGATTGGAACCAGTGTGAATTATTGGTTGAATCTTCAAAATGCATATGATGCATTGATAGCTGAGTTTAAATCGCAGGAAGAATTGGTAGAGGAACGAAAAGTATTTGAGATATTTGATTATAAGTATTTCAGAGAAAACTATGGTCTGCCTGATTTGCCTAGAAAAAAAGATGAGCAGATAAAGGCACTTAGAGAGTTTTTGAATGTAGCGACATTAACTGTATTTACCAAAAGAGATATGGCGGTAAGCTTTAGAAGCTCAACAGAGGCTTTAGAAGAGGCTAGTACAGTTAAGGCTAATACAATGGTTCAGATTGCCACAAATAAGGCATTGGCAGTTGATGCTCCAAAGTTCAATAAAAAGAAATTTGAAGATGCAGTGCAGTATGCGTTGACATTAACTAAGAACCACAGCGAATTCTATCCATTGATTCGAAAAGCATTTGAAGAGGCAGGTGTTATCTTTGTAGTTCTACCTAATATTGCTGGATCTAGGATTAATGGAGCTACTAAGAAAATCGGCGATAATATCATGCTGATGGTTAATGACAGAAGATTTTATTCTGATTCATTTTGGTTTACACTTTTCCACGAGATTGGTCATATTATCAATGGCGATTATGGAATCTCATTTGAAAAGGAAACCGGGGAACAGGAGCTCGCAGCTGATTTATTTGCAGAGGACAGCTTGATTCCAAGAGATAAGTATACTGAGTTTGTGGCAAATAAAAGATTTACATTAAATGATATTGTACGTTTTTCGGAAGTAATCAATAGAGATCCTGGTATTGTATTGGGAAGATTACAGAATGATGGTTTGGTTGGATTTGATGATTGGACTATGAAACCTATAAAACATAAGTATAAGGTTAAGACAGCGTATTAGTAGGCGATATGGCAGAGATATAATAGGGATCAGCTTCGGCTGGTCCTTTTCATGTAATAACTAGAATGTATTAAAGGAAATTGAACGAAAGAGCCGAGATTTTTAGGGAAGGATGTAATGATGGAGATACCAATTACGTTTCAGTCAGATAAAAAGGGATATTTTGATAGGGAATGCCCGAATGAGAATTGTTTATATTCATTTAAAATAAATATGAATGATTGGAAGGAGAAGGTTTCTGATGAAGAAGTACATTGTCCTATGTGTGGACACATTGATACTTCAGATAAATGGTGGACGCAAAAACAGTTAGAAGGAATGCCGGATGTTGCTGCTAATTATGCCATGTCATTAATTTCAGGAAAACTTGACGAGGCTTTTGGAGAATTGGCAAAATCTACTCGTAGAAACAAGTATGTAAAATTAACATATAAACCGGGTCGCAGAATTTCATTTGAAAATAATCCGATAGGCCAGTGTGAAGAATGGGAAACAGACATTATCTGCGAAAAATGTGGAACAAGATACAGTGTGATTGGAGCTGCTTATTTTTGTCCGTGCTGTGGTTACAATTCGGTATCAAGTGTTTTTGACGAATCATTAGATAGTATAGAGAAGATGCTAAAGTCTATTCCTGATATGAGAGAAATGTTAACTTCATCTTATGGAAGAGACAAGGCTGAAACATTATGTCGTGGACTCATAGAAAGCTCTATTGGAGATGCAGTGTCGGCTTTTCAGAAATATGCCGCTTGTAATTATGATAAGATAACTGAAAAAACATCGAGAGTAAATGATTTTCAAATAATTGAAAAAGGTAGTCAGCTTTTTAAAGAATCTACGGGGAAAGGATATGATGAATGGCTATCGGAACTGGAGTTAAAGAGGTTAAATCTCATGTTTCAGAGGCGCCATCTCATAGAACATAACAACGGTATGGTTGATCAAAAGTATATAGATAAATCTGGAGATCAAACATATGCGGTGGGACAAAGAATAGTAGTGAAGCAAGCGGAGGTATATGAGCTAGTTGAGTTAATCAAAAAGCTTGGAAATGGGCTTTTATCTCTAACAAATACAGATAAAACGAGGATTGAATAATGGTGAATTCACATATTCAGATGCCGAGACTAGTAATGAACAATTTTACAGATGAAAATGGATTGTTATATTTTTTTGATATTGAAAACGGCAAAATTCGCAGGGGATATCCAAAGACGATGTACACAGAAAAAGGGTATTTTTCTGATTATGTTGAAGATTTTCTTGGAGCTGAAGTGGAAAGCATGCTAGGAGAATTATTGAAGTTCATTAAAGATACAGAATTTGAAGCTGGTGACGAACCGCCGGTTCAATATCGGGATATCGCCTTTAGTTATGTGTATTCATTGCTTGCACGCTCGCCATCGTTTCAAACAGAACTGAATAGTAATTCAGTGTTTTTTCAGTTTTTTCCCAGAAGGGATCAACATGATATTGCGGCACATGATGGATACCTTATGGCGCAAGAAAAGAGAATATTACAACAATATCATATATCTTTTTTAGTTAATAAAAGCACAGAAGAATTAGTCTTACCAACTGGGGGACTTACACAATGTAAAAATAGAATTATTTGTCCAGTGACACCGAGAAGAGCAATAGTTTTAGATGATATTCATATTGAAGAGGAAGAGGGCAAAAACTTTGTGGCAGTATATGAAGTTGATGATCAAGAGGTTATTCATATGATTAACCAACTGTCTCTTGTCCAGGAAATGAAAAGAGATAAAAAGTATGTTATTTCAAGTAATAAGAACCTTCTCCAGAATATTATTGGAGAAGTTGTAAAAATAAGGGAAGAATAAATATGTTTACAGCAGGGGCAGCTGTGCTAGGCTGTTCTGCCGAAGGCTCTGATTGTAGGAATAACCCTATGGTCAGGGCCTTTTCTAATGCCTTCAAACACAGCTGTGGGTTCATGCTGTCAACATATAGAGAAGACGGTTAGTATGTGTGAAAACAGGATAAAAAAGTATGATATCACAAACTTTTTGGGTTGATCTATTAAGCGAATGATCTTAAGATCTATTTATACAGTAGTGTTGTCTATTATGGAGGATTATTTTATGGCAATTCTTATATATGCTTTCTGATTCAACCTATGTAAGAAGGAGAAGTAATGTAAAAAAGATGATGGGATTTCTGGTACAGTCAGATGAGTATGATTTCAATGATTTTATAGATTTTATAGAACTATAATATAAAAAAGAAGAAAGGGACAGGTGATCACTACAATGAAGATAAAGAAAGTTAAGGTTGAGAATTTATTTGATGCATTTTCGTATGAAATTGAGTTTAAAGAACATGATTCTATTTCGATTATACATGCTCCAAATGGATATGGAAAAACAACTGTTTTTAGAATAATTAATAGTATTTTTTCTTTTGATTTTGAGGTTGCTTTTGATGTACCATTTGACGTATTCTCTGTAGAATTACAGGATGATTATATTGTTACAATTGATAAATCTAAATTACAAGATATGGTCCCTCGACGAATGAGACGTGAGATTTTTTCCGGAGAAATTAGTTATCTGATAACAAAGAAAGAGGAAGAGATTGTAGAGCTAAAGTTACCTATATCTCCAGACTTTTATGATTATTGTCGTTCCGAAGGATTTGAGAATGCAATTAGAAGAATGGAAATGAGAAGACGTCATGTCCCTGTTGAGGAACGAGACGATATGGTAAATGTTACTAATAAATATGAAAAATATAAAGAGACAATTGAAGCATTAAGAGAAGGAAGTACAATTAGATTTATTGATGCAAATAGACTTTATTCAAATCAAAATAGAGGCTTTAAAAGTGAAGCAGAGCGTGATATTCCATATGGTGCGATGACTAGAGAAGAACGACGTATTATGGAAATAAGGAGAGAGCAAGCGCTTGCGGGAGAGAAAACTCGTGAGCAGATTGTAGTTGCTGCAAACGATATTTTTAGTCAAATACAATTAGTAAGACAGAGATACAGTCTTATATCAGAGAAAATGGACCGAGATTTTCCAGATAGATTGGTCGGATTTTATGGGTCTTCTGAATCGTTTTATAATGATGAAGAAATAGCTGAAAAACTTATTGAACTAGAGGAAAAACGAAAAGAGTTAGAAAATACAGGTTTAGTATTAAAAGGCAAAAAGTCGCTTGCACCTACAGAAAACATAGATGATACAATGAGAAAATTCTATACTTTGTACATCAATGATACCTTAGATAAATTGCGTTTGTATGATGATATAAAACAGAAATTAGAGTTGTTTATAGAAATAATTAATACAACAACCCGTTTTAGTAACAAAATGATGAGAATTGATAATGAAAACGGAATTGTATTTGAGCCAATAAAGAGTGTATCTGGAAAGAAAAAGATAATTCCTTTAGCAAAATTATCATCTGGAGAAAAGCATGATTTTATACTGTTTTACGAGTTAATATTTCAATCGGATGAGAATACAATCTTTTTAATTGATGAGCCTGAAATATCTCTTCATGTTGCTTGGCAGATGGAATTTATTAATGTACTAGAAAGAATCTGTGAAAATCATATGCAAGCAATAATTGCAACGCATTCTCCTGACATTGTAAATGGACATGACGATTTGTTGATTAGTCTTGGACTTGAGGAGGATATGTAATGGCGTATGGTAATCAATATATGCATAGGACTGGAGCGAGAGCTGCAAGTGCAATGCGAATAAGAAATGAGTATTCAAAGCAATATGGAATACAGTATTATTTATTGGTAGAAGGAGAAAGTGACGAGCACTTTTTTGAAAACATTTTGGATTGCAAGATATGTAAGGTTGTAAATCTAGATGGAAAAGAGAATGTTTTAAATTATATTGAAGAGCAGAATAGACTTAATAAAAAAGGTTATTTGGCTATAGTAGATGCGGATTTTGAGCATATTACAAGAAGAACATCTACGGACAAAAATGTTATTCTTACAGATGTCCATGATATGGAAATGTTAATTTTGAGTAGCAAGCCCAATATGCGTAGGCTTTATTCTGAACTCACAGATAATATTATTATTCAAAATTTTGAAGAATCACAGGGAAAGACGTTTATTGATTCAATTATTGATGCATCTTATGAACTAGGACTCTTAAAGCTTGTTTGTGGAAAAAATAAATATCGAATTAATATGCAAGATATTCCTTATGCGGATGTGGTTGATGACAAATTCATGGTTAATATTGAGGAACTAGTCAATCGAGTAAGGGGAAGATATACTGCCTACGAAATATCAACAGATGTTGATTTAGAGAGAAAAAAGCAATTCGATAGATTTCAAGTTGGATGCGGTCATGATGTTACCAATATTTTAGCTATGAGTGTTGTTTCTACAGACAATGAGGGGCTTGGTTACGGGCGAAATAAAAATGTAAATAAGAATAGAATTGAAGAAATGCTAAGAGTTATATATGATTTTGATAAATTCAAATTGACGAGCCTTTATAAATCAATTATTAAATGGGAAGAGGATAATGGAATTCGCATTCTTGATCGGAATATTCTGGAAGCTGCATAAAAATAATATAGTCGATTACCTCTGGTCAACTTGACCAGAAGCACCACTCACCCTTTGGTCCACTGGACCAGAACTTCATATTGTAAAAATTACAGAGATCACTTTTGGTCCATTGGACCCAAAGTGGTCTTTTTCTATGTCTGTTTTTGAGGTAAGAGCATCTGTAGCAATATCAGTTGCTCCGCCAGCTTTGGCAGAGGCATTTCAGATGAAATGAAATTATGCCTGGCAGACTACATAGGAGTCTGGTTTTTCGGCCTAAAAGTATGCAACTTTAGGCGTATCCTGTTATCTCTTTTCTGTCCGCGGTTCCAGAGAACTTGGTGCTTGTGTGGATTGCCGCCAGTTTTGAAAGAATGCCCATTTTATGCGTGTTAAAGGGTTTCAGACTATCTGAAAAATCTACGGATCATACCTATAAGTATCAAGCAGCTTGAAATCATTTTTTCCAAAGGGCAACAGCATTGCCTGGACATCCAGTTAACACCTTTGACGGGGGCGCCAGTTTTGGCAATGAAATTTTTTTAAAATTTTCTCCGGAATTTAGTAATCAGCTTTTTTTCAACCCAAATGTATAGTGAAGGGTCAAGAAAATATTACAGAAAATTTCAGAGAATTTCTGTAATCACGTTTTCCAGGCTCCAAGTACATATTGAGGGGCGAGAAAAATACCTTCAGGAAGGAGGAAGCAGGATGTACGAATATGAAGCAGATGTAGCGAACTTTGCTAAGTACTTTGATGTCTATAATTTGATGCGTACTTCTAAGGGTGCTACTGCGGATCAATTGAAGAAATGGTTGATTTCCGAAGGTATGCCGGAGACATCGGCAAGAAGGCACATAAAGGAATTCACAGAGGATTATGATGGCTGGCTCTATGAATACGATGAAGAGACGGAAGAATACACTGTTAGCAAGTATGGTATGGAGTATTTTATCAAAAAGCTCGCAGAATGGTCGGAAATTAAGATTTATGACCAGGAAGCATATGATGCTGGCATCAATGTGGTAAAGGATAAAGCGAAGCAGCTAAAGGATGAGATAAAAGAGATGGAGAAGAATCATCTTGAAATGCAGGCTCTTTGCCATTCACAGCAGAAATATATTGAGCAGCTAAACGCAAGCATCGAAAGTCTTCAGGACAAAATTGTAGATCTTAGCACAAGACTTGGATTATCAGAGGCCAAGGTTAATGAACTTGAATCAGAGAAAGGAGAATCATTATGGCACAAGCACAAAAAGCACGTAAATTGGAAATAAAATTACCAGCAGTTAATGCTGAGGTAATGGATAAGGTGGCTCAGGATATTTATGTTAGAAAATATATTCGTTACAAGGAGGGCGCTATCAGATATTCTGTTAGCCTTCATACCTTTCAGGATATGGCAAGAGAAGCGGGAGCGGTAATTAAGTGCAAGGGAATTTCATTGGTGGACACCACCATCTTTGAGGAATACTTGGATAGCTTTCGAATTGAGAACAACTAAGGTGTTCTTGAGAAAATTATAAGAAGAATCAGATTTTACATTACAATGCGGGAAATGATGCTATAATACCAATAGGCTACGTTATTTCTCGCAGAAAGCGAGGAACAATGAGTAGAAAAGATAATAAAGGTCGCGTCCTTTTTAAGGGCGAGACGCAGCGTAAGGATGGCAGATACGCATATAGCTACACTGATCAGCTTGGTAAAAGACATAGCATTTATGATAAGGATTTGGTAAAACTTCGACTTAAGGAAAAGGAAATTCATCGAAGAATCGATGATGGACTGGATCCAGCAAAGGCAGACAGAATCACTGTAAATCAGATGTTTGACCGTTATATTTCTTTAAAATATGATATCAAGCCTTCTACCAGAGAAAATTACATTTATATGTACGAGAAGTACATTCGTGAGTCCTTTGGAAAGAAGAAGCTTAGCAAGGTTAGATATTCTGATGTAAAAGCCTTTTACTATTCACTGATTAATGAGCGAGGCTTTAAGCCGGCAAGTATGGAGATTGCACATACCCTTCTTCATCCAACCTTTAACATGGCAGTAAGAGATGGTTATCTTAATCGTAATCCTACCGATGGTGTTATGGGTGAGATTAAGAAGAGCCACCAGTGGGAACACAAGAAAAGACATGCGCTTACGATTGAACAGCAAAGCGCAGTATATACATTTCTTGATACCCATGAGGACTATAGAGGCTGGAGACCAATTATTACTGTGCTTCTAGGTACTGGTATGAGAATTGGAGAATGCCTGGGGCTCCGCTGGGAAGATATTGATTTTAAAGCAAATGAGATTGATGTGAACCACAACCTGATTTATAGAAAGAATTTGGATGGCAAGTGTGAGAACCATGTGAATTCACCGAAAACAGAATCTGGTAAGCGTAGGATTCCAATCTTAGAGAGGTGTGAAGGATGCAATCTTGGAAGAGCTAGAATTGCAGCGTTGCATTGGCTTCTGTAAGGATGAGATTGATGGATACAGCGGATTTATTTTTTCGACTTGTGAGAATCACGTATACACGCCAGAATCTGTGAATCGAGCAATCAACCGTATCTACACAGCCTACAATGAGGAAGAGACATTTATTGCAAAGAAGGAGCATCGTGATCCGATTCTGCTTCCTCATTTTTCAGCCCATGTATTACGTCACACCTTCTGTACAAGACTCTGTGAGAATGAGACAAACTTAAGGGTGATTATGGATATCATGGGACATGCAGATATTCAGACTACTATGAATATCTACGCAGAAGTGACTGGAGTAAAGAAGCAGGAATCTATGATGGCACTCTCTGATAAAATCCTTGTTTAATAGCCAATAACGGTGTATAATCAAGGACGTACTTAAACAATAAACGAAGTACTTATTATGGGTATAAGTCCAAGGATTGGATGTTCCCATTGAAGTTAGTTTGGATGTTTACGACACTTTTTACGACATGCTTTTGGTCCTAATTGGACTTGGGTGGACACTTGGATTTTTGAAATTTTGATTTCAGTGTTCTAACCTGGACCACATTGGACAAAGACGTTAAATTAGTGATTACCGCATCCCAACGATGAAGAGTTTGGATAAGTAAACCCAGTTTTCCCTTTTTAATAATAGTGTAAATTTAATGGACTGGGCACATCCTTTTAAGTATAATAATACATGAAAGGATGTGCTTTTTTATGCTTAAAGTGACATTATCAAACGATATTCTAAAATATATTACCGAAATTGATAAAAATAGATATAATGTGTCATCTGTCAAACTTTCAAAAACTGTTGCAAATAAATTGCGTTAGAATTCTAAGAATCTGGATATATTTTATATAAATAAATCAATCAAGTATGGGATCAAACATTTGTGTGCTTGATCCTTTTTCTACAAAATGCATTAATACTTAATTCTGATTACAGGTCTTATGCCGTAAGTACTACCATTACGATTTCCATTCCCATAAATAGGTTCGCCGGTAAAATCTACATAAATATTTTGATGCTTGCTGTTTCCGGGTGTTCTTAGCCACCAGCAATTCTTACTATCTTCATCCCCATTTGTCAGAACCTTCATCATAGGTGCTTTATCTAAACAATGCTGGATCCAGGCCTGACCAACCTTAATATCATACCCCTGAACTCCTAGCGCATAATTCGCACAATAAGCGACATACTGTTCCAGAGATATATCCATATAAGTCGCTAAATCATCAAGAGACAATAAAAATACCTTATCATCAGTAGAATTACCACCATCGGTTTCCCAGTAAGGATGGTTATTATTCTCCAATGTTGTCGTAATAATGCTGGTTTGTTCTTTTGGATTAAAAGCCTCGAAATAAAATTCGTTATTTAACCATGCTCTAAGGGAACAATCTTCCCATGTAACGTCCCTGTCTTTTTCTTCTTCATATGCTTTATGAAGAAGAATTTCCTTGCTCAATAGAGTTACTTCACTTCCAGTGTTTTCCAAAACATACCATTCTATAGGTGCATTTTTGTACGTTCCATATGCAACTATACCCCATTTTTCTGTGGTACCAATTGTAGCTGGTTCCATGGAACTGTAATTATTTTCCATAGTTACTCCATTATTAGTCTCAATTTCAGAATCTTTTTCATCTGGTATTGCATCTACATATGCAATTTGCTGATCCTCTCCATGACTAGTTTCCAAATTCGAAGTCGCTCCACAAGCTGATAGTCCTAGGGATAAAGCCGTAATTATTCCTATTATTACGTTCCTATTTATACTTAATTTAGTTAATTTCATAATATGTTATCTTCCTTTCAATCTTTTTGTTTACTCAGCATATATTCATTAGTTTATTGTTTTCAATTGTTATAAACTATGATCTGAAATTTTATTAATCATAATTGAAACATAAAAAGAAGTAAAGGTATAAATAGTAATTATTTCAAGTATCAGGGAGGAAATAGGATTTTTGTTCCTCGATTGATAGATTTATTATGATGATAATCATAAGATAATCTGTCCGCATCTCCAAAGTGGAAATGCCAAGGAATTTACTATGGCAAATACAGAAAAGTCAGCGGTTGAGATAGAATGGATACTTGACGTTCCTGTTAGAGAAGATATATATGAGTACATTGTAAGTGCGTAATTGGAGGCAATATGAAAACAATCAGAGTAGTAGCTGCAGTTATTAAAGCAGTAAATGAAAATAAAGAACCTATTATATTTGCAACGCAACGTGGTTATGGTGATTTTAAGGGTGGCTGGGAATTCTCCGGTGGAAAGATTGAAGAGGGTGAAACTCCCCAGGAAGCACTAAAACGTGAAATCATGGAAGAACTTGATACAGAGATTAGGGTAGGTGAGTTGATTGACACAGTAGAATATGATTATCCGACATTTCATTTATCTATGGATTGTTTTTGGGCAGAGGTTGTATCAGGAAATTTGGAATTAAAAGAAGCAGAAGCCGCGAAATGGCTCACTAAAGATAAGCTTGATTCTGTTGAATGGCTGCCGGCAGATATTACGTTGATTGAAAAAATAAAGCAAGAAATGTAAACAGAGTAAACTCAATTTCACCCGGATGGATAGAGACAGGCGATACTGTTTATGAAGGTCCTGATGCTGCCCAGCAATTGGTGGGTAGAGTTGGAAATACGATGGATATCGCGAATATGATTTTATTCCCTCACCGGTAGAGAAGAGATAGCGGTGAGTTTTTTTAGTCCATATAATCGGATCAGAAGTATATTATTATATATTTATTACAAGTTAATTGTTTCAATGGAGGGAAGACCGATTGGAACCCGGGAATATGTTATAATAGATACGGAAACATGGGAATTTACTACAGTGAAATAGGATATGAAATCTGGATATACTAAAGATGAATAAGAAAATGAAAGCTTTGCTACTTTTGATAAGTATAATAGCTGTAGCATTAATAGGAATATTAATATGGAAAAGAACGTATGCGTCCTCCTATGAGGAAGCTGGAACATCATCAATATCAATTATTGGTGGCGCAGATGGGCCAACATCTGTTTTTCTTTCAGATAAAATTGGTAATGAACTAGGAGATCAAAATATGGGTTATACACAGATAAATATGGATGTAGCAAGATTAATTTTTGAAGTGCCGGGTGAGTATATTATTCTGGATGTAAGACGTGCAGATGAGTTTGCAGAAGGTCGTATTCCTGGTGCAATTAGTATTGCAAATGAAGATATTGGAGATGAAGAAATAGCTGAGCTTCCTGATAAAAATCAGACTATTTATGTGTACTGCAGAAGTGGAAACAGAAGTAAGCAGGCTGCTGCAAAATTAGTTAATTTGGGTTATAAAAATATCATTGAGTGTGGTGGAATTATCGACTGGAAAGGTGATATTGAAAAATAATCGCAGGTGCGGTCTGTCAGCGAAGAGAACATATGAATTGATGGTTGAATAACGAAACAGAAGGACTTGATTTTATGATAAATGATGAGCTGATTATAAAAATGACAGAGTTTAATGCCGGAGATCCAAAGAGAATCCAGCATTTCATAAAAGTATATGAATTTGCACATGTTATTGGCGTGAAGGAACAATTGGAAGAGCCTTTGCTTCGTATCTTAGATATGGCAGCTATTATGCATGATATAGGAATAAGGCCTTCTGAAGAGAAGTATGGAAGATGTGATGGTAAGCTTCAGGAACAGGAAGGTCCGGCTTATGCAAAGGAGATGCTTGCGGGATTTCCGGAGGTATCAGAGGATGAAACTAAGCGAATCTGCTATCTTATAGCTCATCACCATACTTATGATAATGTGGACGGGTTGGATTACAGAATTTTGTTAGAGGCAGATTTCCTTGTGAATGCAATGGAAGATAATTTGGATAAAGATGCTATTATCACATTTAGGGATAAGGTCTTCATGACAAAGACAGGACTGCATCTGATTAATACGATGTTTGGATTAGAGAGTTTGTAAGGGGCGGCGAATTTGATTATTACAGCAAAACAGTTTGATGAGTTTTGGAATACTCATGGTTAATATTTAAGAATAAAGAATGCAGATAGATTTAAGTATTTCAGATATACACTTAAATCCATATATCTTTATAAGAGCAAAAGGCGGTATGACGAAACAGATGATATACCATGGTGAACATGGATGGAAGACCGATTGGAACCCGGGAGTATGTTATAATAGATACGGAAACATGGGAATTTACTACAGTGAAATAGGAGATGAGATCCGGAAATACTAAAGATGAATAAGAAAATGAAAGCTATGCTACTATTGGTGGCGCGCATGGTATAGGGAATACAACCAAAGAAACGTTTGAATATGCAATGGCAGTCAGTCTGGCAGGTCGTGCCAGAGTTAATTTAATTTCACCGGTAGAGATACCGGTGATTTTTTTAAGCCGAATAATTGGACTAGCCAGTATAGTATAATCTTACAAACGGAAATCTCGGATTGAAATTCATCATGGTTTTCGTTTTTGATCGGCATAATGCTTTCTATTATTGACGTTAAAAACGTATATGTTTATAATAGTAAACATAAAGAAAAGGAGAGGATGAAATTGAAGAAAGCAGCTTATAATATATTACCAGAAACAGAAGATACATTGAGAATATTGGGTGAGCAGATTAAACTTGCCAGACTTAGAAGAGATTTGTCAGCAACTTTAGTAGCGGAGCGTGCAGGTATTAGTCGGGCATCTTTGTGGAAAGTTGAGACTGGCAATCCCGCAGTAGCTATAGGTATTTATGCAGCTGTTCTACATGCACTTGGAAATATGGATAAGGATTTTCTTCTTGTAGCAAAAGATGATGAGCGAGGAAGACAGATGCAGGACCTTGGTCTGTTAACTAAAAAGCGCGCATCAAGGAGGAAGTAATGATGGCTGGAGAAGAAAGAATCATATATGTGTATGATGATTTTTCGTGTGATGAACCGATATTGCTGGGAAAATTGTATATCGGTGTTATTAAGCAAGGGGAAACATATTCTTTTGAATATGATAAGGAGTGGCTTGCCAATAATAAAATGTCAATTTTTTTAGATCCTGAAATTAAGCCATTTATAGGACGACAGTTTCCTAACGGAAAAAGCATTTTTGGCTTATTTGCAGATGCTTCTCCTGATAGATGGGGCCGTGTGCTTATGAATAAGAGAGAACGTCTTTTGGCGGAAAGTGAAGGTAGAAAACCGAGGAAGTTACATGATAGTGATTATCTTCTTGGCGTATATGATGAGACAAGAATGGGAGGAATCAGGTTCAAATTAGATATTGACGGAGAATTTCTTTCTACTGATAAGGATACAGCGGCTCCACCATGGGCAGCGCTTAGAACCTTGGAGGAAGCCTCAAGAAATTTTGAAAAAGATGAAAACGGTCTTACAGATAAGTGGCTAAAACAACTCATTAAGCCGGGTTCTTCTTTAGGTGGAGCAAGACCAAAAGCTACCGTAGTAGATACAAGAGGACAGCTTTGGATAGCAAAATTTCCATCAAAAAATGATGAAAACGATACGGGGGCCTGGGAAAAGGTGGTTCATGATCTTGCAAGAATGTGTGGGCTTAATGTTCCGGAGTCTAAGATAGAAAAATTTTCTAAGCTTGGCAGTACATTCTTAGTGAAACGTTTTGATAGAGATGGGGAAAAAAGAATACACTTTGCATCCGCCATGACATTGCTTGGTAAAACAGATGGTGCATCTGCAGAAGATGGGACTAGTTACCTCGATATCGCAGGATTTATAAAAGCATATGGTGCAAATCCAAAGTCGGATTTAGTGGAATTGTGGAAAAGAGTTGTATTTAACATGGTGGTTACCAATATAGATGATCACCTTAGAAATCATGCGTTTATACTCACAAATAATGGGTGGATGTTATCGCCTTTATATGATGTAAATCCAGTGCCATACGGAGATGAGCTTTCGCTCCTTGTTGACTCAGAGGACAACAGCATCAATGTGGATTTGGCAATTAAGACGGCTCCTCGTTATGGAATTGCGGAAAAGGAAGCTACTAAACTATCAGAAGAAATCCTAGTTGTTGTAAGAGATAATTGGGAAAGACTAGCTAAGGAATATGGATTATCTCGAGGGCAGATTGAGAATATGAGACCTGCTTTTAGTGCATGTTATGAATATTATTGTGTATGATTAGTACTTGTATAATGTTTGAAAAATTGTATTTCTCGGCAGGGGTTTCCGAAAACCTAAGTGGTTTTATTGTGTTATAATTCTAATGAAATGCTTATGAAGCAGAAAATTGAGGAATTTGGATAATGAAATTAACAGAATTACATAGAGATCAAAAAATAATTGTTCAGCTGATGTGGGGTGAACAGAAAATAGAGTTCCCTTCGGAAGTCATTGAAAGGGAAGATGATGTTGTCTATGTTACACCATATATTCACAACGGAAGTGTTCTTAAGTTGCATGTTAATGGCGATAAAGGCATAGTATGCAACCTGTTTACGGACGACTCGAGTACAGGTCAGAGAGTATCCTGGAGAGGAGTTGAACTTACAACGGCTGAAAGGAACGGCCGGACAGTTTACGGTCTTAAAACATTTGGATTTAATAATCTGTCAAATCTCGATGACCGACGTATGCACACCAGAGTTCCCATGCAGCTGATGGCGCAATTATATGATGGCATACAGACCGAGGGAATAAGAATTATTATTCGTGATATCAGCGACACGGGTATATCTTTTTACGCACCGGAATCTTTTGAGCAAAAAACTGCGCAGGTTACAGTGGCGTTTGAAGATAAGATAGACGAACGTGAATTTAATATTAAGGTTGAGTGTGCAATATCGAGAATTGAGCGCGAAAACGGTCATATCCTTGCAGGATGCAGACTGGTCGGAGAAAATAAAAATTATCAGATTTACGGATTGATTAAAAGGTTAAAGAGTAAGGGAAAATGAAAAAAAGCTATTTATTGGCAGCTGTGGTCGTGGTGGCATGCCTGCTTACAGGCTGCAGGAGCTTTGTACAGGGTTCATATTTGTCCGATAACGAAGTCATCAGTGAAATACAAAAATATACAGGGAAAGAAACTGTTTCAATAGTGAGTGAAACGGATGGTGACGGACGAAAAATATATCGTATGAGAACAAGTGACAGAGGGCTGGAGTTTGATCTTGCATCGCTTCCTGTAGGTAAATCCGGAGGCTTTAATTTCGCACATATCAGTCCAAGTGAATACTTTGAGGCAATTCAGGATATATATAGGCCACAAATCGAGGAATTAAAGAAAGACTTAAACTTATCCGGAGGCGCAATTGTATTTAAGAACAGGGAAGAGCTTAGTTATGTCTGTCAGAAATTCGAGGAGATGGACAGACTATATAAAAAGGAGCTTGAATATCATGATGCCGAGTACTTAAAACAGTTCCCGGCTGACAGAATTGTAATCAGTCGAAGAGATAATCCTGAAATAAAGGATGATTTCAGCTATACAGTTTCAATAGATGGAACAATCAATGCTTCTAAACTGGAGCAGTTCCTGCTTGACCTGTATAAAGAGCGAACAGGAAAGGATATGGAGTAATAAGATGGGAAAGTTCACAGAATATATAGGCAGTCAGTTCGGAAATCCGAGAGGTTTTGTCGGAAAAGTCTGCTGTCTGATTATGAATATCATTAACAAGGCAATGTATAAGAAGACTGTTGCATTGATTGATGTAAAAGATGGAGCAAGAGTTCTTGATATAGGCTATGGAAATGGCTATCTTTTGAAGTGCCTAAACAGAAAGAAAAATCTGGAACTGTACGGAATAGATATTTCGGAGGATATGCTTGCCCAGGCAACGAAGAAGAATAAAAAGGCAGCAGAAAAAGGGAAACTCCATCTTGAAATAGGAGACTGCTGTAAGCTTCAGTACGAAGACAATATGTTTGCTGCGGTTTCATCCATCAATACAGTTTATTTTTGGGATGATACGGTTAAAGGACTGTCAGAAATTAGACGGGTTCTTATACCGGGTGGAAGCTTCTATAATGTAGTGTATACGAAGGAATGGCTGGATAAACTCTCGTATACGAAGAAGGGATTTAAGAAATTTGAGCCTGAGGACCTGGTTAAGCTTGGTGAAGAAGCCGGATTTGAAGAAATAAAGGTACAGTCAATTGTTAAAGGAAAGAGTTTCGTGGTTATTTATAAGAAATAGCCTGAAGTTTGGAATGGGACATAGAAGCCGGGGAGAAGTCTGAATGTCATTTAAGATAGTAAGAAATGATATTACCAAAATGAATACCGAAGCCATTGTGAATACGGCAAGCGCAACTGCGAATGTGGGGCCTGGGTGTGACAGCGCAATCCATGCGGCAGCAGGCTTTGACAAGCTTCTTTCGTATCGCATGCAATATTTTGGATATGTTCCCGAAGGAGAGGTATTCATTACTCCGGGGTTTAAGCTGAAGGCTAAATATATAATTCATGCAGTAAGCCCACAATTTACCGGCGGAAATAACGGTGAAGAAGAAAAGCTTCGTTCCTGTTATCGAAAGAGCCTGAAAATAGCAAAGGAAAATGGAATCAGGTCGATTGCATTTCCTTTGATTGCAACAGGCGGATTCGCTTATCCAAAAGAAGAGGGAATGCGAATTGCCGTCGATGAAATTAATGCGTTTCTGCTTGAAAACGACATGGATATATTCCTTGTAGTCTTTGATACAAAGTCTACACTGCTTGGTGAAAAACTGTATCCGGCACTTGAAGCTTATATTGATCATAATTATGTTAAAGATAAGCGCGAAGAAGAATATGGAGACGCACATTTTAATTCCGTACGACCGACTGATGCTTCTTATGACAGATATATGGAAAGTGCAAGGCAGCTGGAAAGACGGACGATGCCGAATTATTCTATGCCTTCGCCGCAAGCAACGCCGCCCTGTCCCGCACCAGCGCCGCAAGTACCGACACCATACCATGGGGCAATGCCACCCTGTCCCGCACCGGACCGGATTCCGATGCCTATACAGGAACCGGGATGTCAGAATTTTCAGTCTTCAGGACCGGGTGCTCCAGGACCGGAATTTCATAGGGTCCCGGCCGAGGAGCAGAAAAAGCCATTTTTTGGTGGCTCCATATTTAAGAAAAAGACCTCTCAGAGAGACATCGGTGATGCTCTTCAATATACCGACAATGCAATTCAACCGATGCAGGAAGAGGCGCTCGAGGAAATAGAAGTACTTGAACAGAAGCTTAATGAACGTCTTAAGCATAGGTCGGATACATATTCGCAATATCTTCTGTATCTGATTCAGTCGAAGGGGCTTGATAATGCAGATGTTTATAAGAAAGCTGTTGTAGATAAGAAAACTTTTTCAAAGATTAAGAATAATCCGGATTATCATCCTAAGAAACTCACAGCGTTATGCCTCTGTGTTGGAGCAAGACTTAATCTTGATGAAACAAGAGATCTACTTGCAAGAGCGGGATATGCTTTATCGCCGTGTGATATGACAGATATTATTTTTTCGTTCTTTATAGAACAGAAACATTTTGACATTCTGGATATAGCTATTCAGCTTGAAGAACATGGTCTGGAACCATTATTTGAATAAATTTTTTAGGGTCGCTTTTGAAGCGACCTTTATTTTTGTCCTTACAGATATAATGAGCACATGAAATAAATCACCGCTCACAAATTAAGGAAAAGCAGATAGGTGAGCTAAGGAAAATGCTGATGCAATAAATATAACATTTGATTAAGGCGTCAGCGAGTCAATTGTTTAAGGAGGACAAAAATTATGCGTAAGGGTTTGACAGAAGTTGTATTCATTTTGGACAGAAGTGGTTCTATGAGCGGTCTTGAGGCCGATACAATCGGAGGCTTCAATTCCATGATTAAGAAACAGAAGAAGGAAGACGGGGAAGCATATATTTCTACTGTTCTGTTTGATGACAGGACGGAGGTTATATATGATAGGGTGCCGGTGAATAAGGTAGAGCCGATGACGAACAAGCAGTATTTCGTAAGAGGCTGCACAGCTTTGCTTGATGCAATAGGAGAAGCAATACACCACATCGGTAATGTACATAAGTATGCAAGAGAAGAGGACAGACCTGAAAAGACACTGTTCATCATAACAACAGACGGAATGGAAAATGCCAGCCACCGTTATTCATATGCAGATGTTAAGACAATGGTCGAGAAGAAGAAAGAAGAAGCCGGCTGGGAGTTCCTGTTCCTCGGTGCAAATATAGATGCCATTGACGTTGCAGGAAGATTTGGAATTGCACCTGACAGAGCTGTGAATTACGAGTGCGACAGAAAGGGAACCGCACTTAATTATCAGGTTCTTTCAGATACCGTTTCTGCAGTAAGAAGAGCAGGCAGTCCCATGGAAATGCATTATGCAATGAATGCCTGCTGTGAACCAATCAGAGAGGATTATAAGAAACGTCATAAGAAAAGAGCATAACGGAAGAAATTTGGGAGAAGCCTCTTTTGAATAGAGAGTCCGAATATGGTATATTTATCGTGTAATATCATTGATATATGGATGTCTGTATTTAACGCATAAAGGAGAATTATGGCAGTAGTATCTGAAGATTTTCAAAAGTTGGTGCTTGACGACATTAAGACCTATGCCGGGTTATCGGAACCTGTGAAGGCCGGTGTTTTAGAGCGTATGTTTGTACATAATGCGTTGCTTAAGAGGCTTCATCCGAATCCTGAGGATGAATTCAGTATGACAGAGGTCGGACCTCATTATGGAATTGTCGGCGACTATCTGAGTGTGTTTAAGAGAAGGATGGATCTTAATCAGAAGCCCTACATGGAGGAAAAACTCATGGTAGAAAAGATGTCCACGGGCGGATACATGATTCTCAACGGACATCACAGATGGATGGCAGCCTGCAGACTGGGGATTAAGAAAGCACCTGTTCAGATTGTCAATGTAACCCCGGAGAAGGAAATCTTTGAGAATATCAATAATTCAGATCGACTGATGTGTGTATCTTTTGATTTTGACGAGGTTCTTTTGACAGACGGTATTCGTTGTCCCAAGGATAAAAATATACGTTTTCCGCTTAATCGTATTTACAAAAAAGGTCTTCGTAAGAATGCGGGAGTGCTTGCCAATGAGCTTCAGAAGATGGGCTTTGATGTGTGGATATATACAGTAAATTATCATTCGACTGAGTATATCAACGGACTTATGAAGATACACAAGGCCACCGTTAACGGCATTGTTAACGGACTTGGGGGTAAGAAAGGCAATTCTCATATCAAAGAGGCTTTCGTCAAAAAATATAAATATTCAATCCATGTAGATAACGACATGGTTTTATGTGTCAATACGGCAACCAAAGAATATGAAAGTGTTGACATTGATTCTAATGGTGCAGACTGGTCCGCTGAAGTTATTAATATTATTCGAGGGCTTAATTTGGAAATCGAGAAGTAGAGGTAAATTCTTCAGATTTGTCGGAGGTTTGAGATACACTTCGGATTTTGGCTGGAGAGGTGTTAATGAATAAAAATCATAATAATGACAACAGAATGAGAGTGTCCTTTGATCTGGATGAGGTGCTGTTTGTTAATCCCGATACTCATAAGACAGAACCGAAGCTCAAGTTTCCGCTAAATAAAATCTTTATCGAGAGATTAAGATACGGAACACCTGACCTTATCAATGAACTTCAAAACCGCGAGATTGATGTGTGGGTATATACTTCTTCCTTCAGAAGCGAAAAATATATAAGACGACTATTCAGATTATATGGAGTTAAGTTTAACGGAATTATTAACGGACAGCGTCACCTTGAAGAAGTTCAGCGTAACCGCAAGGAGATACTTCCGCAAAAACTGCCAAATGTATACAGGATATCTCTTCATATCGATGATGAAGAAGTGGTGGCTTCATATGGTAAGGCATATGGCTTTGAGGTGTTTCAGCTGAATGCGCCTGATGGAGAGTGGAAAGAGAAGATACTGGAGCGTGTGGATCAGATCAGGAAGAAGTCTGTCGGAGTATAGTAGGATTAATTCCGTGGACGAAATATTATCTAATCATACCATACGGTTATGATTAACATATCATATATCCATGTTTGATATGATACCCATATCATTGATAAGAACTCTGTTACAAACTATAATAGACTTTAATAGTGTTGTGTTTTAAACCATTGAAGTGGTTGGCACTTTTAGGTGCCCGGACTTCTTTGGTTGATGCAGGTTACTGTTAAGAGGGGTTTTTAATGATAGTCATTGGAATGTATCTTTCTTTATTCATATTGTCGATTATAGCATTGTACGTACTGGTCGCATTGTTAAACAATCGACACGGTTCGTATTATGTGATTCTGTTTACACTTATATCTGTAGTTTGTCTGGCATATTTTTCATACAGTATTGCAGTGGATGCCGGAATGGCGCTTGTGTCAAACCAGTTCTCATATCTTGATTGCACTTTCGTAATGATGTTTTTCATTTTCTGCTTTATGGATGTGTGTAATGTGAAGATTCGCAGGGGTGTTGCAATACCATGGGTTGTTACAGGTCTTGTATTCCTGTTTATTCCGTTTACAGCCGGTCATAACGGACTGTTTTATGAATCTTATGAACTGGCAAGTGATTATGGAGCATCCCATCTCATAATGGAGTTTGGCCCGCTTAACACTCCGTTTATGATTTATGTAACGATCAATATGCTGCTGCCGCTTTTGGAAGTTGCAATGTCTTTCTTTTTCAAAAAGAAAATCTCATACAAAATATCAATTTCGTTCGCACTTATGCTTGTCGCAATATACAGCCTGTATCTCATTCAGGAGGCTCTTGACCTTGGAGCAGACCTTCTGCCTATCGGATATGTGCTGATGGAATTCGTTATCCTCGGTGTTATCAGACGTATATCTTTCTATGATGTTTCGAAGGTATCCGTAGAAGAATATGATAACAGCCGTGAGTATGGATGTATTATTCTGGATAAGAAGGGCAACTTTATGGGTTCAAATGCAACTGCACAGTATTTCTTCCCTGAGGTTACCGGTTTAGGAATTGACAGAGAAGTTAACGATGAGTTTGTTAAGAGGGAATTCGTTGACTGGATAGATGAGATTGACAATGTCAAAAACAAAATTTTTACCCGTGAAGGCCGGAAAATTGTCTGCACACTTAAACCATATTTAGTTGCGGATAAAAAGCAGATATATGGTTACATAGTTGGAATACACGATGATACTGAACAGCAGGTATTAATCGAAAAGCTTAACGAACTGAATGAAAACCTTGAGCAGGCAGTAGAGGATGCCAACAATGCCAATACGGCAAAGAGCAGATTCCTTGCCAATATGTCTCACGAAATCAGAACACCTATCAATGCAATGCTTGGAATGAATGAGCTTGCAATGCAAAAATGTGAAAATGACGAGCTGCTTGATTATATGAGAAATATAGACAGAGCCGGACATAATCTTATGGATATTATCAATGATATCCTAGATTTTTCTAAGATAGAGGCAGGAAAGATAGAGATTCTCGAGGAAAAATACGAACCGGCACAGCTGGTTACCGATGTTGAAGAATTATTAAAGATTAAAGCGGCACAAAAGAATCTTACTTTGAATATTAATGTTTCAAAGGACCTGCCATCGGTTCTTAGCGGTGATGAAAACCGTATACGCCAGATTATTATAAATATATTGAATAATGCCGTGAAATATACTCACGAGGGCAGCGTGACACTGGATATTTCCGCTCAGAATAAGCAGGAAAAGAAATTTGATATGCTGATCAAGGTTACTGATACCGGTATCGGAATCAAGCCTGAGGATAAAGATAAACTGTTTGACAGCTTCCAGAGAGTGGATGAAAGCCGTAACAGAAATATCGAAGGAACCGGTCTTGGACTTGCCATAACCTATAAACTGATACAGTGTATGAAGGGTGAAATTACCGTAAACAGTGAGTACGGCAAAGGCTCTGAATTCATTATCACAATTCCACAGGGAATACTGGATGACACTCCTGTTGGTGATTATAAAACCAGAGTGGCATCCGGCAAGCAAAAAGAAAAAGAGATACAGAATGTTGATGCCACCGGACGCAAAATACTGGTTGTCGATGATACTGCCATTAACCTTAAAATAACTGCAGCGTTCCTGAAACCGACAAAGGCGGAGGTTGTAACCTGTCTTAGCGGAAGGGAAGCTCTGGAGCTTATGTCAAAAGAGCATTTCGATATAGTAATGCTTGACCATATGATGCCACAGATGGATGGAGTGGAAGTTCTTCAAAAGGTTAAAGAAAGTGCTGAGACCCTTTGCAGGGATAGTATATTTATTATCTTTACTGCCAACGCAATCTCAGGCGCAAAGGAAGAGTTCATGGAGGCAGGTTTTGATGATTATGTCAGCAAGCCTGTGAATTCGGCAACACTGATTGCAACAATCGGAAAATATATTTCATGATGAAGGAGATTCTGGTGAAAGAATATAATTTCTATGGCTGGGAGACTGCAGACGTTTCTGCAGAAGCCGATGAATACAAAAATATAAAGGATCCGAGACATTTATATGATCTCTTATCTGATATCTGGTGCGCGGACACCTGTGCTCCAAGAATGAGAGATGGATGGTCAAAGGATAATATGACGCTCGGACAATGCTCTATCACAGCATTTCTTGCACAGGATATTTTTGGCGGTGATGTCTATGGAATATTGAGAAGCGGCGGAAATTATCACTGTTATAATGTGATAGGAGACAGTATTTTTGATTTGACGAGCGAGCAGTTTGGCGATGAAATCCTGTCGTATGAAAATAATCCGCTTCAGAGCAGAGAAGTTCATTTTTCAAAAGAAGAGAAGCGCTTAAGATATGAATATCTGAAGGCAGAACTGCTAAAAGCAATTAACAGTTAATATCATTTGTCAGCGAAGTTATTAAGGAAATTATCATACAAAAGAAGGACGGGATGGATACAAAAAAGCTTAATGTATTAGATCTAATCAGAAGATATACAATGTTTATCGCAGGTCTGTTCATAGCAGCACTGGGTGTGGCACTTTCGACCAAGGCAAACCTTGGAACTTCACCCGTTGCGTCGGTGCCATATTCGGTATCGCTTATGAGCGGACTTTTTACATTTGGGGGCTGGCTTAATGTATGGAGTGTTATACAGATATCTGTCCAGGTTATCCTTTTAAGGAGAAAATGCAATCCAATAGAAATTGTAATACAGACTCTTCTGGCATTTGTATATGGATATCTGACCAATTTTGCATGTTTTCTGATAGAAGGACTTAAAGTCGAAGGCTATATATGGCAGTTTATATGTATGCTCGCAGGATGTATCGTGTTGGGACTCGGAATCTGGATTCAGCTGAAGGGGAATGTTGCCATGCTTCCGGGTGAGGCGATGAACCGCGCAATAGCCACCGTTACAGGCAAAAAATATGAGAACATCAAGATATTTTTTGATGTAGCATATATATTTGTATCTGCCATACTGGGACTGTGTTTCCTTGGCGGACTTAAGGGTGTGCGCGAGGGCAGTATCATTGCAGCTATACTGATAGGGAATATAATCAGGGGATATAATTACCTCTGGAGTAAAATTTCTCGCAAAAAAGTATATACTGAATAGCAGTAAAGGATTTATAATAATTAGTTGATAACATTTTTTAATAATTGGAATTAATTATGGATAGACAGGAAAAATCAGGCAACTTAAAACATACAGCCGAAAACGTACTGGTGCTGATACTATGTACTTTTATTGCTACTGCAATTGGTCTTGTACTTATGTTTGTGTACCAGCCTGACAGAAACTCACTTGGCGCACTTGGAAGTGTTTCCATGGATGTAATCAGTATGCTTGTGCTGCTGATTCTGGTTGTGAGTCTGGCTTTTGAAAATAAAGAAAAAAGCCATGCGACCAGACTTTTCCTGGATCTTATGCTGGCTACGATGGTAGCTTTGTTCCTGGATTTCATGACCTGGACTCTGGACGGAACCCTTGGATTTGGTGAGGCTAATTATATATTTGTAGTCTCTTCACTGTGCATGGGTTCGGTTCTTGCGTGTATATTTGTAGCATATCTTAACAGATATCTGCAGGAAATGTACGGATTGGAATCCGGAAAGCTTCTTTCAAAGATATGCATTATTGTTGATATTATAGCGTTTGTGGTTACTCTGACTTTGGCACTGACAAGATATGCTTTTGATTTTGTCGATGGCCATTATGAAACCGGAGAACTGTATGACATTGTTACTGCGATACCTGTACTTACACTGGTTTGCATGGCGGTATTTACAGTTGTACATGTGAAAACCATAGGCATTCACGACATTATTGCAGTTGTAGGCTATATTGGTACCATGATAGCCGGAGCACTGGTTGAAGGTGAATACAGTATAGGTACAACATATGTTGCCGTGTCAATGGCGAATGTTTTTATCTTTATAATGCTTCAGAATAAGATTATTGATAAGGTTAAGCAGCAAAAGGAAGTGTTGTCCGAACAGGTGTCAAGCCAGTATGAAATTTTAAGTTCCATGGCAGGCATTTATTCATATGTTGATTATGTGGATCTTGAGGAAAAAAAGACACAGAGATTTGATAAGATTGACAGCCCAGCGGTAGCGCTGGATTTTGATAAAGATACACACAGTGCACTTGCTGGAGCGATGGTTAAGGATATAGAGGATCCGGAAAAGTTCCTTGAGTATACAGACCTTACAACTTTGCCGACAAGAATGAAGGATGCAAAAATTATATCATCTGAATTCAGACATAAGGTCGATGGATGGTTAAGAGCTCAGTATATTCGAATCGGAGATATTGATGAAGAGCCTTTGAAAAAGGTTATCTTTGCAATAAGAAATATAGATGAAGAAAAGAAAAACGTCGAAAAGTGGATTATCAGATCCAATACGGACGAACTTACAAGATTCCTGAACCGACGCGCTTACGAGGAAGATGTTAAGGCGCTTGAAGCGGGAGAGATATCGGAAGATCTTGTGTATGTTTCAATCGATGTGAATGGACTTAAGGTAATCAATGATTCCTGGGGACATGAAGCAGGTGATGAGCTTCTGGTTGGTGCAGCAGCCTGCATGAAGCAGTGCCTTGGAAGCAGCGGAAATCTGTATAGAATGGGTGGAGATGAGTTTGTTGCCATTATCTATGCAGATGAAAGTAAGCTTGAAAAAATTAAGAAGGACCTTGCGGAAACGACGGATAAATGGACAGGAAAACTGGTTAAGGAGTTGACCATGTCCTGCGGATATGTAAGGCGTGACGAAGCATCTGAAATGACAATTCGTCAGATGGCTCGTCTTGCAGATAAGAAGATGTATGAAGAAAAACGTAAGTATTATCAGAAACTTGGAGTAGACAGGCGTGGAAGAAGTACTGTTTCCGAGAATGATTAAATAGGAGAAAATATGCAGTGTCCAATATGTACAACCGAAATATCTGAAGGAGTTAATGTTTGCCCAACCTGTGGTTATCAGGTAAAGAGTCAGTCGGCTCAGCAGAACGTATATGTACAGCAACCTTCAGGAAATCAGCCGTTGCAACAGAATATGTATGAAAGGCAGCCTTCAGGAAATCAGCCGATGCAGCAGAACATGTATGAAAGGCAGCCTTCAGGAAATCAGCCGTTGCAACAAAATATGTATGAAAGACAGCCTTCAGGAAATCAGCCGTTGCAAAAGAAAAAAAGTAAACTGCCGATTATAATAGCATGCATAGCGGCTGTAGTTGTGTGTGGACTGGGAGTTGGCGCGTATTTTCTGTTTTTTGCTGAAGATAAAAAGCCTACATTGGAAGAGGAACTGTCAAGGGCAATCGATATCCTGTTAGATGAAAATGATATCGAGGAAGTGACGGAAGAACCTGAAATAGAAGATATCGATGAAGACGACAATCCCCCAAGAGTTACTACTTACAAAGAAGGCGGGAAGGTTGAAATCAATGGAGTTAAGTATTTGGAAATACCTATTAATGAGGATGCAGATCGTCTGGGGTATGTTATCGATGGTTACGGCGGTGTGACCCTGTATTCACAGGTACTTGAGACCACTGATGAGCTTGAATTGTCACATGGCGGAAAGACAGCCAATTTTGTTGCGGTAGTATCTCACGATGGGGTGATACAGGGTAAACTCATTTCAGTCGACTTATCAGGAGAATTGTATCAGCTTGGAAATTCGGATCTGTTGGCAGGAGATTTTTCTGAACACTATAAACAGACTGCAGACGGCGATGACCCGATGACAATTAAGTTTGGAAAAGCATATTATGACTACAAGAAAACATTATATGTTGATATATTAGTTATAACTGATGAAGAAATGTATACGCATACAGCAGAAATTGATTTGACGATAGAATAAATAGGAATAATTATGCAGTGTCCAAAATGTAATGCAAATATTAAAGATGGCATGAGATTTTGTACAAAGTGTGGACATGATCTTAGCGCTGCGGCTGGAAATCAACCCAGCGTTCAAAAGGTTCCTCCTGTAGGGGGAAGAGCGGATATACAGGAGTTCGCACCGGGTGGTAATCAGCAGTATGAAAAGGTAATGCCGGCTGAAAATCCGACAAATACCAATGTTCCACCGGTGAACCAGTATGAAAGATATCCGGGAGGACAAAATCAGAGTACGCAGACAGTAATCTTTGCTCCGGGAAATGACCCCGTAGGCCCTGGAAATATCCCGGGAGGTAAGGCTAATGGTCCTGCAGCACCAGGATATGTTCCGGGAGGTATGCCGAATGGCCCGATGGGACCGGGAGGTACAAGGCGTGGCCCGGATGGCAGATTTTATGCTCCGGATGGCAGAGTTTATACACCCTGTCCGGACGGTAGATATACTTGCTCGGATGGTCAATTATATATACTTGGACCTTATGGATTTGTTGCCGTTCAGGTAAACAATAATGGTGGAAAGAAAAAGAAAACCGGCCTGATTGTTCTGATTGCATGTCTTGCATTACTGCTTGTATGTGGATTGGGAGTGGGAGCATATTTCCTGTTTATTAAAGATAAAGGACCCGATGATGGAACTGAAATAGCAAAGGAAACGTATTCGCCTGAAGCTACACCGACCATGGAGGACTATCCACCAGTTGCTACGGAGGCGCCAACCCCGAGCACTGAACCTACGAGTGAACCTACCCCTACTCCTGCACCGGAGGAACTGGCAATAAATGTTTGGTCATATAACGATGAACTTCCGGGACTGATTGAAAGCTATATGACTTCTCATCCTGATTGTGATTTCAAAGTAAATGCTACCATTATTCCATATGACAGTGATTATTATGGTTCCCTCGATAATGCACTTGGTGCAGGTGGTAGTGAACAACCGGATATTTACTGTGTTGAGTATGAGTACACTCCTAAATATGTTAAAGGATATATGTCTGACTATGCGATGCCTTATGCAGATCTTGGATTGAGAGTAAATGGTGATATGTCATCAGATCCTGCAAAACAGATAGCAGAATATACTATAGTAGATGGAACTAATCAGTATGGAGAGATTGTTGCCCTGAATTATCAGTCACCTGTATGCCTTATGTATTATCGTCGATCAATAGCAAGGGCTGTTTGGGGAAATTTGCCTAAATATGCCAGTGATTCTTCAGCACTTAATGCTAGATTATCTTCGGGTTATAATAGTTGGAGTGACTTGATTGATGAAGGCGAAAAACTTAAGGCAAAAGGATATGCGATAGTATCGAGCGTCGGAGATATGTGGCGTCCGTATAAAAATATATCAGGTACTCCATGGGTTGTTAATGGTCAGCTGGTTGTGGACCAATATCGTGAAAAATTCATGGATGATGCCAAGAAAATGTATGACAAGGGTTATTGCAATAAGACCAGACAGTGGACAGATGCATGGTATGCCGATATGAAAGGCGAAGGCTCAAGACCGGTACTGGTATTTGTTGGACCTACCTGGTTCCTCAATTATGTTATGGAGCCGGAAAGTGGAAATACATATGGTGACTGGAGTGCAATAGAGGCACCTTCTGATGCTATATGGGGTGGTGAAAAGATTTTCGCAAACAGATATATGGATTCAGCGAAAACTGAGGCGGTTGCCAAGATTATTGAATGGATGACACTTGACTGTACGGAAGATGGTCTTCAGTATGGACTTGCAAGTGGAGATTTGTGGGGAAAGCCTTGCTATGTTCCTTCTTCGTATGTTATGAATCAGTTAGCGGATGGACGTATTGACATGCTTGGCGGTGATGATGTGTTTGAGACCAGTGAGTGGAAGAATGCCCATGTAAAGGCAGGCATTGTAACAGAATATGATTCACAACTGGATTCTATGTGGCTGGATGAAGTCTATGAATACTGTGAAGGTCGTAAGAGTAAGCAAAAGGCTATGGCAGATTTTAAGACAGCAGCTACCAATTACATCAATAATCATAGATAGTATATAGTCTGAAAATCAGATAGTAAAAAGATATTTAAAGAGTTATGTTATGAGGATATTTAAGATCCACTAAGAACATAACTCTTTTTTATTATTACTCCACCATGATATAATGATGATTCAAATGAGCCGGAAAGCAGGCAGGTATTGGAATATTTTGAACAATACCTATCAAAACAGTAATTTTTTATGTTAAAATATTAATTTGGAATTAGTTTAAAAGATTATTGCAATAGATAATTCAGGGAAAGGGAAACAGGTATAACTAATGAAAATAATTGATATATTGAACAAGGAACAGATGTCTTTATCATTTGAGGTTTTTCCACCGAAAAAAGAAACAAGTTTTGAAAGTGTTAAAACAGCTACAGAAGAGATAGCAGCTCTTAAACCGGCCTTTATGTCAGTAACTTACGGCGCAGGTGGTGGAATCAGCCAGTATACAATTGATATTGCTAAAAATATAAATGATAAATATGGGGTGCCTATGCTTGCACATCTTACATGTGTGTCATCAAGCAAGGAAACCGTTGCTCAAAAAATAAAAGATATGCAGGAAGCCGGTATCGAGAATGTTATGGCATTAAGAGGTGACCTTACTCCTGAACTCATGGAATCTGACAGAAGTAAATGGGATTACTCTCATGCAGTTCAGCTTGTGAGACAGCTTAAAGAAACCAATCCCGATATTTGTATAGGTGGTGCCTGCTATCCTGAGGTTCATCCCGAAAGTACATCTCAGAGAGAAGATATTAAATATCTTAAGGAAAAGGTTGATGCCGGTTGTGATTTCCTTACAACACAGATGGTATTTGATAATAATCTTTTCTTTAACTTCCTGTATAAGATAAGAGAAGCAGGAATAACTGTCCCGGTTCTTCCCGGAATTATGCCTATCACAAATGCAAATCAGGTCGAACGTGCAATTAAACTTTCAGGATCTTTTATGCCACAGAGATTTAAGTCTATCGTTGATAAGTTTGGATCAGACCCTGCATCTATGAAGCAGGCAGGAATTGCTTATGCTACAGATCAGATTATTGACCTGTATGCAAATGGAATTACCAACGTGCATGTATATTCAATGAATAAGCCGGATGTGGCAGCAGGAATTATGAATAATCTGTCTGATATTTTAGGAAAGTCATTTATTGTTTAAGTTGCATAGCAGAATGACTTTAAGTACATGAAAGTTGCATAGCAGGATGACTTTAAGTACATGAAAGTTGCATAGCAGAATGACTTTAAGTATATGAAAGTTGCTCAGGGGTTAAGTGAATGGACATTAATGTGTATGTCAAATAAGAATAACTCGTTTGGACAGCGATTTGATATTGTATTTTTGTTCCTATTTATGACTGAAGAATAATATATATGGATGACTATATGAGGTGTAATGAAGAATTAGTCGTCAGAGGGATTACTAATAGTGATTGAGACTAATTTGTCGACTAAATTTGTATACGAGTTAGTCGGATTTATCTTCCTTGCTTGTGAAACGACTAAGAATTAGTTGGAAGGGTTGCAAATATTAGTCTTTACATCGATTTCTACTACAAGAGCGACTAAAAGTCAGTAGGAAAAAACTATGAAATTACTCTTTAATGTTGGTATATATTAAGAAAAGACTAAAATATGCCTGATATATGCCTAAAATACAAATATGTTTATATATTTTTGCGATATAGAGAGATGTTAGGTATCATTTATAAATGCTAGGTATTACTTACAGATAAAAATGGAAGATACAGTACTTGTTAAATTATATAAAGGTGAAGATATTCCGGAGGTAAACATAAGCGAAGTCTGGAGATATGCAGGATATGCAGGAATTCCGGATTTGAGCGAGGAGGAACTCAATCGACAGCTCCGGGATGTTATAGCCAGGGCAGAAAAGGAACTTACTTATAAGGTTGTTTATCTGAGGACAGAAAGACTGCCAATCGAGCATGATTCTGTGGAATTATCAAAGCTTCTTACAGACTGTTCTGAGGTTTGTATGTTTGCCGCAACAATAGGACTTGGAATTGACAGGCTTATTGCCCTTAATGAGAAGATCAGTCCGGTGAAGGCGCTTCTTTTGCAGGCACTTGGTGCGGAACGTGTTGAAGCACTTTGCGATAAATTCTGTTCGGAAATAGAGCAGGAGGTTTCAAAAGAAGGAAAAACGCTGACAATGAGATTTTCTCCGGGATATGGTGATTTTCCTTTGGAGAAGCAGCAGGAATTCTTTAGAATTCTTGATTGCAATCGAAAGATAGGAATATCGCTTAACAGCAGTATGCTTATGACTCCTTCAAAATCCGTAACCGCGGTTTTCGGGGTGAAAGAGGGTAGAGATGACAGGGACAGAAAGGACTGGTGTGCACATAAATGCTCATCTTGCCCTAATGTTAACTGTGAATATCGAATGAAAACAAGCCATGAAAAAGAATAAAAACAATCGATTGATGTAGAACGAATAGTAGAAGGCATATATAGAACGATGCCAATAGCGAATAAAGAAATAACGGACTAATAGAGAAGGCGAAGATAGATTGATTCTAATAGCGAAGGCAAATATAACGAGGCTGATCGAGAAGACGAAGATAGATTGATTCTAATAGCGAAGGCAAATATATCGAGACTAATAGAGAAGGCATATATAGAACGATGCCAATAGTGAATAAAGACATAACGAGGCTGATAGAGAAGACAAATATAGAATGATGCTAATAGCAAATACAAAGATATAACTAGACTAATAGAGAAGACCAATATAATAGAACTAGGGCAAAAGAGGAAAATAAGTG